>JAHEYZ010000031.1 GCA_023251295.1 Nitrosotalea sp.
TTTTGTGTTTTTTCGATGTTAGACTTTTTACTATGTCTACCATCAAAGCGCGTTGTGTTCTAAGCGATGGAAAAAGCATACTAAAATCTGTTTTGCCTTTTTTTCCAGAACCTGACACTAATTTCATTTGTACTCCAAATAGCTGTTCACAAAACGATAACGCGTTATCAAGTGTTGCAGAAGATGAAACGATTTGTACCTTTTGACATATTCTTTTTAGTCTCTTGATGATGTAATGCACATTTGATCCAAATATTCCAGAATAGACATGAGCTTCATCTACTACAAGAAATTTTATTGTATTTAGTAAGGTAGCAAACTTACTCCTATGCCACAAATGATAATGAATCACATCAAAATTTGTAATTATTATCTGTGGAGGATTTTCCAATATTTTTTGTCTATCTGATGTCTTTGTATCTCCATCAAAGATAGCCACTCCTATGCCTAGTCTATCTGCAATTTCTTTTATCTTTGGTAATTGATCCTTTGAAAGTGACTTGGTAGGATAGACAAAAAGTGCCAAAACTCTACTTTTAGAGTTCTCATCAAGAATTTTTTGTATGATGGGTACAACAAATGCCTCTGTTTTGCCTGATGCTGTGGGTGCAGTAATGATAACATTGTTTCCACGCATTATTTCCAAAATGGCATCTTCTTGGAATTTGTAAAATCGCTCAATTCCTTTTTCTTCTAAAACTTTTGTAATGTTTTCATCTAATCCTACTTCCATGACTTTGTTGCCCATATTGGGTTCTGGCTCAGAAAGTGTCCTAAAATGTGAAACAAAGTGTTTTTTTGAAAACAAGATCGAACTTGTTAGGTCATCAAGTTTAGCATTTCCTATCATTTTTCTTATCTCATTTTCACTTTGCACTATTCCTTCCTGTTCAAGTGCAGTCTGCATTTTTTTCTTGGTCAGGACCTTACCATCATCAAATCTGGTTAGAAAATCAAGATATGCTTCATCTGTATTTTTCTTATAATCTACAATGTCTTCTAATCCACAACTAGAGCATCCAAACATGATCTTTTGGTTGAATGTTTTTTGCATTTCCATCCTTGTTTTGCATTTGGGACAAGAGTACATTACACAAAGACATGTTTTATGATGGATTTAATTTTTGGTAGATTATGTTCTAATCTCAGGTTAAACCTTTAAGCAACGAATCTAATTTTGACATATTGAAAGCACTTGTTACTGGTGCAACAGGCTTTATTGGTTCAAAGCTTGTCACAAAGCTTGTTGATAGAGGAGTTTCAGTTACATGTTTAGTACGTTCAGGAAATATTCGAAATCCTGGAGTGAAGACAGTAAATGGCGATCTTACATACCCTGATTTTGTTCTTCCTGATGAAAAATATGATGTGGTCTATCATCTTGCTGCAATTTGGCCAGGAGAAAAAGATAAGAAAAAAGTAAGGACAATAAACTATGATGGTTCCGTAAATTTATTCACTCTGATAAAAGAAAAAGCAAAGTTTCTTGTATATGTATCAGGTCTTGGAGTTTTTGGTGATCCTGAAAATATAGTAGATGAAAACTCTCCACTACAACCACATACAGACTATGCAAAGACAAGGCTTGAAGCACAAAAGTTTCTAGAATCAAACTGTAAAGAAAATGCAATAGAGTTTAGTGTTGCATATCTTGGTGATGTTTACGGAAATGATGGTTGGTTTAAATCGATTATGGTAGACCGACTAAAGAATGGAAGTTTTAAACTTCCTGGAGGGGGAGAATATTATCGGAGCTTTATCCATGTAAATGATACAGTTTCTGCACTTGTTGCTATAGCAGAAAAAAACGCCATAAACCAATCACTTGTAGTAACAGATTCAAATCCAGTGATTTTCAAAGATTTTGTTAATTTTGTTTGTGATGAGCTTGGTGTAAAACATCCACGAAGTGTTCCAGCGTTATTGGCAAAAGCAGTCTTGGGTGGGGACTTTGTGAAGCTGCTTACAACATCAATAAAGACATCAAACAAAAAGATTGCCACCATCTGTGAATTGGCATATCCTTCATACAAAGAAGGCGTGCGTTCTGTTATTGCAGAATTGAAATCATGATTGACATATAATATCCACAAATTCTAATTTTTGTATGGGTCTTGGAGGTTACTGGAATGAGGTACTTGATGTCTTAAGAGATATTATTCCTGTTTATGACAAGGTAAATTCATTTATCTCACTTGGAAAAGACGAAGAATTTCGTTCAAGGGGTCTTTTAGGCAGAGTAAAGGAAGGAAATACAATACTTGATGCGGGTTCTGGATTTGGTAATATGTCAAAGACTGCATCCAAACTTTGCGGTAATAATTTGAAAATCATCCTTTATGATCCACTGACACCAATGCTAAAAAATACAAAAAAGTTTTTTGAAAAGACACCTGCTCTTGCATCTGGGGTCTTCGAACACATACCATTTCAGGATGAAAAGTTTGATGCGGTGATTTGTGGTTATTCATTGCGTGACGCAATAAGTCTTAAGACTTCAATATCAGAAATTCACCGAGTCCTAAAAAAAGGAGGACGATTTGTAATAGTTGATCTTGGAAAACCAGATCATCCTTTTATCAGAATGGGAGTTTCGTTTTATCTTAGAGCATTACTTCCTATCATTGCATTTGCAGCGGCTGGAAAGCTTGGACTGAAATTTGCAACTCTATATGGTACCTACAAGCTTTGGCCTCAAAATAAAAAACTAAAAGACTTGTTACTTGAAAAATTTTCCAAAGTAGAGTTTGACACCGCAATGATGGGTGGCGCAATAATGGTGGGTGCTTACAAGTGACATGAACAGACCACTGATTCTTGTATATGCTACGGCACTGATCGTAGGAATATCATACGGGATGCATAATCCAATTGTCCCTGTCTTTTCAAAACAGGTGATAGGCGCATCATATTTTGACCTTGGTCTGATTGGTCTTTCAAATTTTATTCCATACATGTTCATTCCACTGTTTGTTGGTCTGCTGCTTGATAGATTCAATAACGGACTACTCCTATCCCTTGGAATAACAATAGACGCAGCATCCATTTACTTACTGTCTATATCACAATCTGTTCCTGAAGTTGCTGCGTTTAGAGGAATGACTGGCATTGCACATTCATTTTTCTGGCCTCCATGTGAGTCTATCATATCCAGAGTAACAACGCCTCAAGCTCGTGTAAAATCTATTTCAAAGTTTATGGGATTCTTTGTTGGTGGTCTAATGATAGGCCCATTAATTGGAACATTTTTGTTAGAGAACTATGATGTAACATACAGAATTCTATTTCAATATGCAACATTTGCTATTGCAACAGGAATTGTTTCATCACTACTTTTGAAAAAATATGGGAAAACAGCACACAGAACAGAATTCTCTTTTGTGTCTATCAAGAAAATCTTGAAATTTCCTACTGTTGTATTGATGTTAATTTTCTGTAGTTCTGCTTTTGGAACGTTTCTTACCATTTTACCAGCATACATGAGCGATAGATCTATTTCAGAATCAAATATAGAATTATTATTTTTTATTTTTGGACTTTCAAGATTAACATCACTTGGTTTTTCTGGATTGTTGGCAAAAAGAACTTTTTACAGTCTTATTGCAACAATGCTTTCTATTTCTTTAGGAATGATAATTGCAGCTTATTCATTTTCGTTTGAAATGTTTGTTGTTGCAGTATTAATAATGGGGTTTGGTTTCACGGTATACTTCCCACTTACCTTTGAAATCATAATGAGAAGAGTACAAAAGGAACACTCAGGCGGATTAATAGGTGCTTATGAAACAACATTTGGAGTAGGATGGGCAACAGGTCCACTTTTTGCTGGAATTGTAGCAAACTTCTTTGGAAAAGCTACGCCTTATCTTATGTTCTTCATTATAGGTATACTGGTTACATCGATAATTGTTATGAAGAAAAAAGAACTAGAACCTGCATGGAATCCTAAACTTTAATTTTGGAATAAAGTAGAATTCCACTATGCACAATCTCTCACTTAACATCTTGGGAAGTGAATGGTTCATCATAGCTTTTGTTGCCATAGTGCTATTTTTTGGCTCAAAGCGTTTACCAGAACTATCCAAAAAGCTTGGTAAGGCAGTTGGGGAATATAACAAGGCAAAAACCATGGTTCAAAATGAGTTACAAAATGTAACTAAAAGTTACAACATTAACGTACAAGGTCCAGTTCAAATAGAAAGACAAAAGCTTGAAATGATCGCTAAGTCACTAGGTGTTGATTTTTTAAATAAAAGTGATGACGAATTAAGAAATATCATTGCATCAACGATGGGAACAACTAATAGCGATCATGAAAATCCAGAGTAATTCTACTCATCCTCAACAAATTTAAATATAATATTAAGATCCCATTGATCGGTACGATTTGGTAAAAATAGATCCATGGCAGAATGCACTAAAACAACTTGATGATGCTGCCAAAATTCTAAAACTTGACCAAGGTGTGCGCGATATGCTTGGTACGCCAAAGAAAGTACTTACAGTTGCATTGCCAGTAAAAATGGATAATGGAAAGATCAAAGTGTTTACTGGATTTAGATCACAACACAACGATTTCAGAGGGCCACACAAAGGTGGCATAAGATATCATCCAGACGTAACAATAGAAGAAGTAAAAGCACTTTCAATGTGGATGACATGGAAGTGTGCAATTGTTGATGTTCCATTTGGCGGAGGAAAAGGTGGGATTATTTGTGATCCCAAAAGGATGTCTGATGGAGAAAAAGAAAGAATGACAAGAAGATATGCATATGCTATTTCTGAAATTATAGGACCGGGAAAAGACGTCCCAGCTCCTGATGTTTATACCACCGGAAAGGAGATGGCACAGATAATGGACGTTTACAGTGTTATGCATGGTCAAGGAGAACCAGCGGTTATCACAGGAAAACCTCTTTCTGTTGGTGGCTCTCTTGCAAGAAACGTTGCTACAGGACTAGGAGTTGCATATTGTGTAAGAGAGGGAGCGAAAAAAATTGGACTTAAACTTAAAGGAGCCAAAGTTGTAATTCAAGGCTTTGGTAATGCAGGTACATTTTCAGCTGAATATCTGGAAAAGATGGGGGCCAAAGTTATTGCAGTAAGTGATTCTAAGGGTTCAATAATGAATCCTAAAGGACTGAATTCCAAGAAAGTTCTTGAATACAAGGACAAACATGGAAGTGTAATTGGCTATCCAGGAAGCAAAAAGATCTCAACTGAACAGCTCCTTACAACGCCATGTGAAATTCTAGTTCCAGCTGCACTCGAAAACCAAATCACGCCTGACGTTGCGAAAAAAATAAAATGCAAAATTATTGCTGAAGCTGCAAACGGACCAACAACTCCGGAAGCAGATGAAATATTGTTCAAAAAAGGAATAATGGTTATTCCAGACATATTGGCAAATTCTGGCGGTGTCTGTATATCTTATTTAGAGTGGGTACAAAACTTGCAGAGATACTATTGGACTTTTAATGACGTGGCAAAAAAGATGGAAGAGCACATTGTACGAGGATTTAATGATACATACAACTTGGCCAAGAAGCATAAAGTAGACATGCGCAAAGGTAGTATGGTATTAGCAGTAACTCGTGTATTAGATTCATTTAATGCAAGAGGCCTCTGGCCTTAGACTACACAAAACTAAATCTAAAGGAATGTGTATAGTTAATCCTGCCACAAGCTTATGTAATCATTCATTGCGCGACTGGGATGAAAGAGTGGGTTATTAGAAATTTAAAGAAAATAGAAGGCGTAAAGGAGGCTGTTGGGGGTATTGAGCCTTTATGATATTGTTGTAAAAGTAGAAGCAAAGGATCAATCTATCCTTGAAAAAATAATAACAAAACAGATTCGAAAAATAGAACACATTCATACTACGATGACTTTGACGGTTATAGAAGAACAAGAAAAATAAAAACACGAGTTAAATTAAAAAATAAATTTTTTCAGAACCTAAGTACTGAAAGAGTGTCCACAAGAACAGCTTTTCGTTACGTTTGGATTATTAATTTTAAATCCAGCACCCATTAGACTTTCAATATAGTCTACGTTTGCTCCCTTGAGATAGTCTTGACTGTAGCTATCTACTAGGATTTTTACTCCATTTTCCTCAATTAATACATCGTCTTCCTCTTTTGCTTTCTCAAAGCTCATGCCATATGAAAGTCCAGAACATCCGCCGCCCTGAACATACACTCTAAGGTATTCTGGCTTGTCAGCCTCTTCTTTCATAAATGCAACAATCTTCTCAGCTGCTTTTGGCGTTACAGACAATAACTTTGTAGTTTGTGTATCGCTCATGATAAAGCTTAATCCTCTTCCAAATTATAATAAGGTTTTCCTACGCAACATACTTGGAATTCAATCTAAACAGAGTTATTTCTTTGATTTGTTCACAAAGGCAGTCATTCTTTCATGTCTGTCTGAATGTGTAAAGCACAAACCCCATGTGTATAATTCCAGAGCAAGCCCTGTATCGATATCAGTGTTTCTTCCTTTGTTAATTGCAATTTTGGACATTCTTATCGCCATTGCAGAATTTTGAGCAATCATCTTTGCCATGTTTGTAGCCTCCTCCATCAATTTTGGCAATTCAACAACTTGGTTTACTAGCCCAATTGATTTTGCCTCATCGGCTTTAACCATTCTGCCAGTATAGATCAATTCTTTTGCTTTTGCAATTCCGACAATTCTTTGCAGTCTCTGGGTTCCTCCCCAGCCTGGGCATACTCCTATTGTAACTTCAGGCTGTCCCATCCTTGCACTGTCTGCAGCAATTCTAATGTCACAAGCTAGGGCTAATTCGCATCCTCCACCAAGAGCAAACCCGTTTATTGCTCCAATTGTTGGCTTACTAACATTTTCAACAGTAGATGTAAGAAGATGACCAGTTTTCGCATATGTTTCTGATTCTATTGGGGATATCTTTGACATGTATTCAATGTCGGCTCCTGCAGAAAATGCCTTTTCCCCCTCGCCCGTAAGTATGATGACTTTAACCGAGTCGTCCTTGTCAACATCATTGAAAACTAAAATTAATTCTTTAGCTACATCTGTATTCATAGCATTAAGCTTGTCTGGTCGGTTAATTTTTACAACACAAACCCCATCCGATTTTGTTACGTTGACTAGGGACATGTCAAAACTTCAATCTATGAAGAACTTAAACCTTGTCTGTTTTGATTGTGTTTTCCCCACTGAAGCATGGCAGATGCAGCTGCAACCCATGTTCTAATATCATCATATACTGGAACTTTGTGTTTCTCAATCAAGGCAGATACTCTTTGTGTATATGGCCCACCGTTTCCTCCAACAAGAATTGGTTTTTTCTGTTGTCTTGAAAACTCCCCAAGATAATCTATGATCGTTTCCTCTAACGGATCATCTTGAAAGACAAACCACGGCATGATGATATCCACATTTGGATCATCCATGAATTTCTGAATTGTATATCTATAATCATCGGCATTTGCTCCACCAGTTACATCTACAGGATTGCCAGTACCCAAAACATATGTTGGTGGATAATGCGCCTTCATCTCTGCAAGTGTTGACTCGGAAACTTTTGCAACTTGTAGTCCAAGTCTTTCAAAGTGATCAATAGCACCAATCATAGGACCTGCACCATTGCTTACTAGACCTGCTCGGTTTCCTTTTGCAGGTGGTTGCCATGAAAGTACCTTTACTACTCCTGCAAGTTCTTGATAACTATCCACTGAAATAATTCCTGCTTGTTTGAATGCACCCATAATAATTGCATTTGAACCTCCAAGTGATCCTGTGTGGGATGCTGCTTGTTTTGCGCCGGCTGCAGTTCTTCCGCTTTTCCATATAACAACGGGTTTGTGCTTTTCTGCCATGACTCGTTTTGCAGTTTCAACAAACTTCCGACCATCTCCAAAACCTTCCACATAAAGTGCAATTACTTTGGTCTGTGGATCGCTTGCTAGATACCATATCATGTCTGCTTCATCAACATCGGATCTATTTCCATAACTAACCATCTTTGAAAGTCCAAACGAGTCTGCAGTCTCAAGGAAACTGATTCCCATAGTTCCGCTCTGTGACAGGAACGCAATATCACCTAGTTTTGCACGTACCATCCTTTCTTGTCCTTGAAAGGCACAGTCAAGTCTGTTTGCTGCATTAAACATGCCTATGCAATTTGGACCGATTATTCTGATCTTGTTTGCTTCTGAAATGCGTTTTATCTCTGCTTCCATGGCTGCTCTTTCTCCGCCAAGTTCCTTTCCTCCCCCTGATACGATTACAACACTGTGGATTCCTTTTTTTGCACATGATTCAAGAACTGGTGCTGTAACTGAAAGATCCACACAAACAACAACTAGGTCTATTGGTTCTTGAATTGCTTCCAATGACGGGTAACATTTTATTCCTAAAATTTCATCAGCCTTTGGATTAATCGGATATACTTTTCCTTTGTAGTCATGTTTTGCAAGACTGTCTAAGACAGAGTTTCCAATCTTTCCTGGAGTTGCAGAAGCTCCAACAAGAGCAACTGATTGTGGAGTGAAGAATTTCTCCATAAACTCTGCATTTGGATGCTCTTTGGATATGGCATTTTCTTTCTTTTCTTTTCTCAAAATTATTTTTGCATCCACAACATAGTAAGACTTTGGATAAACTACAATTGGATTAAAGTCGATGCTGTCAAAATATGTTGCATTGTCAACACCAAGCTTACTTATTTGAACAAGTGCTTTTGCAAGCATGTTTTGGTCAATTGGCTTACTTCCTCTGTACCCTTGCAGTATCTTTGCTCCTTTTAATTCTTCAAGCATTGATTTTGCATCAGCAATTGTAATTGGAAGCATTCTAAATGCAACATCTTTAAAAATTTCAGTCAGTACGCCACCAAGTCCTACCATCATGACTGGACCAAACTGTGGATCATTTTGTAAACCTACAATTAATTCTACACCTTGAGGAACCATCTTTTCAAGCAATATTCCTTTAAGTTGAACTCCTTTCTTCTTTGAAAGTTTCTTGTACATGTCATTAAATGCTTTCTTGACATCCTTCTCGTTTTGTAATCCGACCTTGACGCCACCAACATCAGTTTTATGGAGAATTTGTGGTGATACTACTTTCATGACTAATGGATATCCTAATCTTTTTGCAGCTTTGGTGGCCTCTTTCGAAGAATTTACAAGCGCATATCCTGGAACCTTGACTCCATATTTTTTCAAAACAGATTTTGAGAGCTCTTCTGTTATTACTTTGTGATCTGTAACTATTGTTTCTTCAAATATTTTGGTAACAGAACTCATAACTAGATCGAAAAGTCTATCAGTCATTATATTAAACTTTTGTCAAAGATTAAACGTTGCTTTGAAATTGCGATAAAAGACTTTCATATTGTTGTGTATTTCTTGTATGGATTCAGGGATCTTCCTGATTATCTCACTGGAGTCTAGGCAGGGTTTATGGCTTAGATCATCTTTTGATTTATCAAGCCACAGTCTAATGGTTTCCTCATCTACTTCAAGATGAAACTGGACTCCTACTGCACTTCCTATCTGTAATGCTTGGTTTTGGTAGTTTTTTGAATGAGCAAGTCTTAATGCATCCTTGGGAAGTTCAAATGTATCTCCATGCCAATGAAAAACAGTCGCCGGACTCTTAATTCCTGAAAAAAGACCTGATTTTAATTGATTATCAAACTCAATGTCATGGTAAATTCCTATCTCCTTTTGGTTCCCTTGATAAACTCTTGCACCAAACGCCTTTGCAATAAGTTGGGATCCTAAACATATTCCAAGAACTGGAATGTCTTTTTCTACGTACTCTCGTATCAGGATCATTTCATTTTTAAGATAAGTAAGATCATCATTTGCGCTCTCTGGAGCTCCCAGAATTATCGCAGCAGAAAAATGTTGTTTTGGAATATTTTCTTTCTTTGCAAATACCATTTTTGTTCCAAATCCATCTTCTTCCAAAAGTCTACCAAGGCCTGAAAGCCCCTCGTATTTTGAATTTTGTAATACAAGAATATCTGTCATCCTTGTATGTCACTAAAAACTGCTTAATATTTGAAATGTTAACTAGTTTTATGAAAATAACTGAATCTGAAATTGAAGGCTTGCGAAATTTAATAACTTTACTAAACTCAAAAAAAGAGGGTATCGTTGTTGTAGAAGGAAAACGTGATTCAGTAGCCTTGAAAAAACTTGGGTTTTCTGGAAAGGTATGTGAGTTTCATAGTTTTAAGGGACTTGCCAAGTTTGCTGATTCAGTGGACTCGTATAAACAACTGATACTCTTGCTTGATTTGGATCGAAAAGGGCGATACCTTACAAGCAAAATAATCTCTCAACTTGAACACCGAGTCAGAATAGATCTTTCTTTCAGGAGGAAGATTGCTATGATAACGAAGGGAAAAGTACGACACATAGAAGATCTCTCGAGGTACGAATCTCTTGAATGAGATCGATTGTTATTCAGAAATAACCATAAGCACTTATATCCGCCTTTAGGGAAAAGAAATTGATCAAAAATTAAGAGGATTATGAATTGCCAGCTACAGGAATTGTCAAGTATCACGTTAAGCTCAGCTTTGACGTCGATGGATTGGTTGAAAAGGCCGACATAATAGGTGCTATTTTCGGTCAGACAGAAGGACTGTTGGGACCAGAGATGAACCTAAACGAACTCCAAAAGGTTTCGAAGGTCGGCAGGATAGAAGTTAACACTACTGCCACGTCTAGTCAAACAAAAGGGGACGCATTGTTGCCTATGAGCACAGACATAACTACTGCTGCTCTTATAGCTGCTGCAATAGAAAGCATCGATAAGGTAGGTCCTTTTGTAGCACACTTTAAACTAGAAGCCATAGATGATGTTAGATCAGCAAAGAAAAAAGAGATTGTAGATAGGGCAAAAGCAATTGTCCAGAAATGGTCTACAAAAACAATCAGTGAAGG
>JAHEYZ010000032.1 GCA_023251295.1 Nitrosotalea sp.
AAATGTGCTGTAAAAGACTAAATTATACACCTCGGCAAGGTGGCAAGGGGTCTGTGGCGCAGCCAGGTAGCGCACCGGACTTTTAATCCGGTTGTCGTGGGTCCAAATCCCACCAGACCCGCCTCCTTTCATTATTCGATTGTTCTTATATTATTCTTTAAACAAATCCTTATTCTTTAGAGGCTCAAACTATATGATACTGCCTGAACAAAAACCCTTGAAAATAACCTGTCCAGTTTGTGAAAGAAAAACTAAACTGTTTGTTTTAAAATTCTTAGAGACATATGATGTTCCAAAAGAAGAAATGGAAGTGCTAAAGAATGCTGGTGATATAGTTCCTCCATATATGGAAAAACCTCTTTACAACTTATTGTGTACTAGGGTTAAGCCTGATCTTAACTCAACGATGAACCCAACCATATCAAAAATTAAATCTCACAGAATAGGATTATTTCAGAAACGTTGTACTCTCTCTGACCTAGTAGCTAGGGTTTTTCTTTATTATTTTATTGATCACGAAAAACAATTAGCTGGATTAACTTTTCGTATAGGTAAAGAAGTTCAATATGATACTAAATGAGCCGACTTTTTTCATGTCCCGATTGAAAACACAATGAATTATGTCCCATCAACGAAACAGAACCCAAAATAACAATACATAATTACTAGTCGCGTGTCTCGGTAGTTCCAAATTAGGTACAGGTCCTTACGGATTCGAATTTTGTATAATCCGCATTACACAAATTCTGAAAATTCTTAATTCATAGCAATTGTTCTAAACCCCTTTACAATTTTATGAAAATCATCATAATTTCACAACAGGGTTTTAGTAAAAGTATGATGGTATTCTAATAATAAAGTTGAAGACAAAATATGGATCATGAGAATTTAGAAAAATCACTATCAAAAATCTTAGTAAGAGATATCATGAGTGATTCTCTAATATCTGCAGATCCTTCAACCACTGTTTATCAAATAGCAAAATTAATGGAAAAGGGAGGGGTAGGTGCCATAATAGTGAAGAAGGATAACATACCTACTGGAATAATTACAGATAGAGATTTTGCGATAAAAATTGCCTCACAAAAATATCCTTTAGACACTCCAGTCCATAAAGTTGCGTCATATCCTTTGCAAACAATAAACGCAAATGAATCGATTTTGGTTGCCGCAGATTTAATGTCTTCAAAAAAAATTCGAAAGCTTGCAGTTGTAGAAAATAAAAAAGTGGTGGGAATCGTTACGTCAACCAACCTAGTAAATCTATTAGCTTTAAAGAAAAGATAATTAGTAAAAACTATTGCATAACATATAAAAATCTAAAAAGATCCGTTTCAATTTCGCTAAATCATTTTACAATCTGAAAATTCTTAATTCTAAGTCTGGGAAAAATGCGGTGCGGGAACTCTTACACTAGTTCTTGGAATTATATCATTAGTTGTAGATTGCTTGGTAAAACATATCCCAGGTGTAGATTTGGTGGAACCAATAAGTTATTTGTTTAATTTTAAAAACACTCATAGTATTTTGTTTTTCTCTAGAAATTTATTTGGTGAGTAGGCGGTACATATCCTTCAGGGTCAAGATATTGTTTTCGTAGGTTGCAAACATCGTCAATTAGCTCACTGGGTTCGAATTCGGGTTGGGTACTTACCATAATTAGGGCATTACTTCCACAAGGCAATGTAATACGATTGACTTTAGGATATTTTGTCATGGTGTAAATTGGTATCCCGATTAGTTCTGAAGCCTTTAAACGACTCTTCCATCTCATATATCCGTGTATTAGAGAATCTTTAGTTTGCTCATCGGTAAATATTTTTTGAATTCCTTTTTGCATCTTATAATAGACGTTCCCATTTACCGTGGTGTAGACTCCGCAAAATCTCACCTTTGGATTAATCTTGAGAACCTCGTCACAGAACTTATTGTAATCCATGGGTTTTTTTATTATGTACAAGTAATTATTAAGAATTATTATCCCATGTTCAGGTAGTATTTTTGCTAGTTACTCTGGAATTAAATAAGTTATATACTAAGTTTAGTTTTTAGGATTGTTTTTTTAACTTGCTCTTATTTTTGGTTCAGCAATATTGTCTTGGGCCAGAATAACACTTTGTTCTGATCCATATTGTTCCAGTGTAACCCTTCTAGTGCTACCAAAAGGCTTGAAGGCTCTTCCGTTTCCTTGGTAAAATTTGGAAAAGAATTCAACGTAAATCAGCCTAGCCCCCTGAATACCTGGTTCGAAGACTCCAATTATAGTATTGAACAAATGACCTACAATCAGTATGAGTGTACCAAGAATGATAAATGGGATTGAAATGTGTAGTGCTTTTAAGAAAATGAAATCTATGGTATGTGCAAGAATTACTGATGCCAACAATATTCCAATCAGTCTTGTATACGAAAGTATGTGGCTTACAATAGATGCCAATTCCATCATTGCTCTGGTACCTTCTCCAACGAACATTAATCCAATTCCTCCAAAAAGTAATCCATAGTACAAAAATGCGACCGGATTGACTTCAACAAGTCTTGGCCAAGTGGGATTGAGGGCGTCTCCATGTATTAGAGCTAGTCCGACAAGAACAACTCCCCAACCAAATGCTAGCCAGCCAACTTTGGCGATAGCCCCTTTTTTTTCGCCTTCTCTTAGGCAGTTTAGTATTCCCAGAATAAGACCAAATGATACCATTCCAATGCCAATGTAACCAGCATACAGCAAAAGAGTTCCTGCCCTGTCAATTGGATCTAGAAATGCTTGTGCAGGTCGGTTCAATACTTCCCCAGGTACAGGAAGGCCAGTAACTCCAACACTGGCCAGATAATCAAATACGTATCCATTAAGGTGGAATCCAAAATGCAAATCAAAAATAAATCCCAAAATTATACCAATGATACAACCTGGAATCATCGCCTTTGCCAATTTTACCATCTGTCTTTTTTTTAATATCAACAGTGCAAAACTTCGTAGTTGTATTGGCATTATGTTTAGATTACGTTTTCCTCTCTCTACACGTCTAATAACCCACAGGCAAACAAGAAGTATTAGTAGACAATAACCCGTATCTCCAATCATTAATCCATAAAATACTGGAAAAATCATGCCGAAAATAATTGTAGGATCAAATTCTTTGCCAACTGGCAGTGAATAGAACCTTATGAAAGCTTCAAACAATTTGAACCTTTTGGGATTATTCATTAAGGTAGGTGGTTCCTCATCTGTTTCTAATTCGTATATGTAAGTTCCTTTAGTGAATTTTTGTAAAGTTACTTCTACTTCTTTCATTTTTGACTTTGGAATCCAGCCTTCTAGTGCAAAGGCATCATCTGTTACCCCTAGATTAGAAATGACTTCGAGTTTTTTGCTTTCAATCGCTAACTGTTCTTCTATTGCAACTAAATTCGCAAAATGTTCTTCTGAAATTTTAGTTAGCTCTTCATTAACATGTTTCAGTTTTTGTTTTAGATTTTCGAGATTACTTTTTTGGTTTTTAATTATTTCAGTTGGTGATCCTTTAAGATTTGGTATTGCTTCTATTTTGACATCATGTGTACTAATAAGATTGGCAAAAGCGTCGAATGGGAAAGTTCGAAAAACTACAAGTACAAGATATGTTACATCTTTTCCTTCCTTTGAATAAAGAAAAATATCTTTTTCATATTCCTGCAATACCTTCTTAAATTCTTTGAGCTTTTCTGATGCAATTCTACCAAAGTAGGAATTTGCCGATGATAACTGAAGAATTTTCAAATCTTCAGGAAAAAAAATAAATTCCTCTACAAGCTTGATATTGTTCTCTGTGTTTTTTATTTCTGTTAGTAGTAATTCTATTTCTTTTTCAAAAGTTGAAACTTTATTGTCAATTTCAATTGAACTAGCCATTTCCAAAAGTTCGTCTGTTGAAGTAAAACGGTGACAAGCTGTTACAGGAATTGCGGGTAGAGTTGTTAATAATGATCTTACTCGTAAAAGTTGATCTGAAACCTTTCTAGTTAATTCCCCATCATGCTCGTTTCTTAATAATGCAGAAACATCTTTGGATAATGGCTCTAGTTGCAAAACTTTCAAGTCATGTAATACAGAAATTGCAGGTTGCCTGTATTTTCTTAAACCTAGAATAGATATTCTAGACATCTGAACAGGCTTTAATACCATTATTCTACTCCTTTTAGCAAAATACCTATGATCTCTTTAGCATTATGTGCAGTAACTTGAGAAGAAATGTTTTCAGCTTTGGTCTTTGCATCTTCAATTATTTTCTCTGTTTCTGCAATAGCTTTTTTTCTTGATTGTTCGATGCTTGACTCGACAAGATTTTCACCTTCAGCGTTAGCTGATGCTATAGCTTTTTCTAGATCGGCATCTAATTGAATAATTTTTTCATAAACCTCCTTTTTGTGATTTTCAATTTCTTTCTGTACCTTTTCCTCAACTTCTTTGATCTTCTTGAGAGAGCTGATGTATTGTTCTTGTGAAGACGAGATAATCACGCACCTAGGAATTCTTTAGTCAAATACAAGATGGCGATAATTGCGATGACGATGTTACCTATCATAGTTACTCGTTTTATGAAGTAGAATTTTTTTTGTTGAGGATTTTTAAAATTATGTTGCAACTATTTGCGCCTCCTTTTTAATCTGCTCATCTCTCTCACCCATCTTTCGCTTTACAGTCTTTAACATGGCAAATGTATCGCGTTCGATTTCCTCCAATCTTAATATGATAAATGAAACGGCGGATTCTAATCTTGGAATGAAGACATTTTCAATTGCGTTGGCCTTACGTTTTGTTTTATCTATTTCATAGAGAAGTTTTCGTAAAGTCGTTTCTTTTTCTGCAACATCTAATACAATTTTATGAAGTTCTTGAAACGCTTTCATAGCTTCGCTGATGGAAACTGGAATTTCTAACAAATATTCTGTAAGGGCTTGTTCTCTTGTTCCGCCCTCTAATCTTGGAATTTTAACTCCCATAATATTTTTTGGCGTAATGAATAATTTTTTTAGCTGTGGAATTTTCATTGCCTCGTTTTCTAGCCTCATTTCGCCATCTAACATTTCTGCCATTCTAATGCTTTGATAACCCTTGATTAGTTCAGATCGTAATTCGCTTCTCAATCTAGAAGAGGCTTTACTTATACTGAAAAATTCTAAAATCAATGCTTGACGTTTGAGCTTTAAAAGTCTTAGTCCTTTTTTTGCAATTTTGATTCGATTTTTTGCACGGATGTATTCAATACGTGTTGGACGTATATCAGTACTAATTGGCGTTTAAATCACCTTGCATCATGTTTCTTTTTCCACCATTGAGTATCAGCCCTGAAATATTTTGATATTAATTCTGGTTTAATACGAGTTAGGTCTGATTCTGAAAGTCCACTTAGTAGTTCCCAACCAATCGACAGAGTCTGTTCTATTGGACGATTCTCATCTATTCCTTGATTAACAAACTTTTTTTCGAAATTATTTGCCACATCAAGGAATTTCCTATCCAAATCGCTTAGGGCAC
Organism: Nitrosotalea sp.; assembly: GCA_023251295.1. Lineage (GTDB taxonomy): Archaea > Thermoproteota > Nitrososphaeria > Nitrososphaerales > Nitrosopumilaceae > UBA8516. Next base: position 5,516 of record JAHEYZ010000032.1, read on the forward strand.
CTTCCCCCACTATTGCAGATAGCGCTCTAGCATCCTTACCCTGAGCATATACTGAATAAAGTTGATCCGTAAGATTTCTGTGATCTTCTCTTGTACGTCCAGCACCAATTCCTTGGTTCATTAGACGTGATAAACTCGTTAAAACATCAACTGGAGGTTGAATGTTTGCTCTATGCAAGTCTCTACTCATAACTATCTGTCCTTCTGTGATATAACCAGTGAGATCAGGAATTGGATGTGTAATATCATCAGCTGGCATGGTAAGAATTGGTATCTGAGTTACTGAACCTTTTCTGCCTTTTATTTTTCCAGCTCGTTCATAAATCGAAGCCAAATCTGTGTACATGTAACCAGGATATCCTCTTCTTCCTGGAACTTCTTCACGTGCCGCAGAGATCTCTCTTAACGCTTCACAGTAATTTGTCATATCTGTCATAATAACAAGAACATGCATTTCTCGTTCATATGCAAGAAATTCAGCAGTTGTTAATGCTAGTCTTGGGGTAAGTATACGTTCCATTGAAGGATCAGACGAGAGATTTAGAAACAAAACCGTCCTTTCTAATGCTCCACTTTCTTCAAATTGTTTTATGAAAAAGTTTGCTTCCTCACTAGTAATGCCTATTGCAGCAAAAACAACAGAGAAGTTTTCTTCTTTGCCAAGAACCTTTGCTTGTCTTGCAATTTGTGATGCAAGTAAGTTATGTGGAAGACCAGAGGCAGACATTATTGGTAGTTTCTGGCCACGTACCAATGTGTTCATCCCATCAATATTTGACATTCCTGTCTGAATAAATTCTGATGGTTCTTCTCTTGAATATGGATTAATACCAGAACCTACAAGATCAAATTTTTGTTTTGATACAATCTTTGGACCGTTATCTTTAGGATGTCCAAGTCCATCAAAAACTCTTCCAAGCATTTCATCAGAAACCGATAATGTAGCTGTTTCTCCTAGGAATTTTGTGGAAGTACCAGTAATATTTAGTCCAAGCGTTTGACCAAAAACTTGGACTACAGCTAAGCCTTGTCGAGTATCAAGAACTTGTCCTTGGCGTCTTTCGCCATTTAGTAATTTTATCTCAACCATTTCACCATATGCTGCGTCATCAACTCCTTCAACAAATATTAGCGGTCCAGCAATTTTTGCAAGTGTCTTGTATGAAACTTCTGGCATTAGTTAGGTACCTCTTGTGATAGGTTGTCAATTTGTTGCTTCATTTTAGTTTTGATTTCACTGATTAGCTGTTCCAGTTGTTCTTCTTTTGTCCATTTCATTTTTGATATCATTGATCTTACCTCAAGTTCACTAATCTTCGTAGCAAGTATTCCTTTCTTTATTGTGGCTGCCTCCATTCTACCAAATTCTAAAATGACTGATAACATGTGGTGTTGTTTCTTAATTGAGGTATAGGTATCAACTTCATCATATGCACTTTGTTGTAAGTAGTCTTCGCGGATTGAACGAGCAGTATCCAAAACGCCTTTTTCTGGTTCTGGTAGTGCATCATATCCAACCAATTGAACAATTTCTTGCAATTCTGCTTCTCTCTGTAAAATTTCTAATGCTTCTTTTCTATGTTCAATCCAGTCCTTAGAAACATTAGATTTGTACCAATCTGCCATATCATCAATATACAGAGAATAACTAGTAAGCCAGTTGATAGAGGGAAAATGTCTTCGTGATGCTAAACTTGCGTCTAGTCCCCAGAACACACGTGTTACCCTCAATGTGTTTTGTGAAACTGGTTCGGAAAAGTCTCCACCGGGTGGAGAAACTGCACCAACTATAGAGAGAGATCCTTGACGCTCTTCTGGGGAAATAACAATACATTTTCCTCCCCTTTCGTAAAATTCTGCAAGCCTTCTGCCAAGGTATGCAGGATATCCCTCCTCACCAGGCATCTCTTCTAATCTTCCAGATATTTCTCTTAGCGCTTCGGCCCATCTGGAAGTACTGTCTGCCATAAGTGCTACCCCATATCCCATATCACGATAATATTCACCCATTGTAATTCCAGTATAGATACTTGCTTCACGTGCAGCTACTGGCATATTGGAAGTATTAGCAACTAGGATAGTGCGTTCCATAAGAGGTCGTTTTGATTTTGGATCTTCTAATTTTGGAAATGAAGTGAGAACCTCACACATTTCATTTCCTCTTTCTCCACACCCAACGTACACTATTACCTCACTATCGGCCCACTTGGCAAGTTGTTGTTGGGTTACTGTTTTCCCACTTCCGAATGGACCAGGAATTGCAGCTGTTCCTCCTTTGGCAACTGGGAAAAATGTATCCAGAACCCGTTGGCCTGTAATCAAAGGCTCTTCTGGAGGTAGCTTTCTAAGAACAGGTCTTGGAGTTCTAACCGTCCACCAGCTTGACAACCCAATATCAGTTGTTTTACTATCTTTTACAGTAGCTACATTATCGTTAACGGTATATTGTCCTTCAGAAATGTCTACAAGTTTACCAGAAACATTATGTGGAATCATAATTTTGTGTTTGATCAGTGGGGTTTCCTGAACCTCTCCAATGATTTCACCAGGTGCAACTTCGTCACCTTTTTTCTTAACTGGTACAAAATCCCATTTTTTCTTTTGATCTAGTGCAGGAATAATTTTTCCTCTGCTGATAAAGTCTCCGCTTTCTTTTCTTAAAATATCCAAAGGTCTTTGAATGCCATCGTAAATTGATGTTAGTAGTCCAGGTCCAAGCTGCATAGAAAGTGGTTTGTTTGTGTTTACTATTTTTTCTCCAGGCCTTAGACCTGTAGTATCTTCGTAAACTTGAATCTGTGCAGTATTTCCTTCCAAGCGAATGATCTCACCTACAAGACCCATTTCACCTATACGGACAACATCAAACATCTGTGCTCCTCCAATACCTTTAGCTACCACAACAGGACCAGAAATTCTTGTAACTATAGCGTCTACCATACTATCAACTTACCTCAATATTTATTCCAAGTACACGTTTTGCCAAAGAGGCAATTGATTCTTCGGCTCCGTCAGTGGTTTCATTTTGAGATGGCATAAATAATATCAATGGCTCAATTGATTCCTCAATCTCTGACAAAAATTTTGAGGGAAGTTTAGCTCGTACTGAATTACTTGCGATAATCAAACCATATTCATTAGATGAATAGAGTTTTTGAATTTTTTTGCTTGCGTCTTCATCATCAACAATAAAGGTATCGTCTATTCCAATTAGACGATAGCCTATTACAAGCTCACGGTCACCTACAATGGCCAGTTTGCCAGTTGTATCGGTTTTTTGTTTTGACATTTGTTCACTCAAATCAGTAATGTCTTCCTAATCTTATCTATTGAGAGATTGTATCGTTTTCCATAGGTGATTCTTTTAAGATTATCATGCTCATTTTCTGCATTAAATATAAAATAAAAAATAGTTCCAATAGAAAGTGCAATATTTCTCAATTTCTTCACATATGTAGTGTTGATGAACTGTGTAATGGATATTTCAAAATCAATCAAGCTTTTTGAAGTCTTGTAAAGTTCCAGTGCCTCAGTAAGTTTGAATCTAGAATCTATTTTTCCTATAATTTCTGCAACATCTTTTACTTCATATATATCAAGTAATTCCTTTGAGGAAATTTGTCCACCTTCAACAAGATGTCTAGCTACCATTTCTTTTTCGATGCCAGATTCTTTAGCCTTCATAAGGTTTAGAACATTTTTCTTATCTATCTCGGCACGAATCAATTCTCTGATAGATCCTTCGTCACCCTGAAAGAATTTTAATGACTCTAGTAACTTTTGATAGTAGGATTCGTGCAAGGCAGACATCATTGGTCCCAGATCACCAGTCTTTTGGAATTCATCTAGGTGTTTCATCAATTCTACACCATAGCCGTACTTTGCAAGTTTATTTACGACGCCTTCAACGCCTGATTCAGAAAGAATGATCTTAATATCATCATGTGGAATGTTGCCAGCTGCAATTCCTGCTGGTACATTACGACTAGAGACCAACATTGATTCGGTTTCTGTGATTGCGCGTCCCATTATTTTAGAAGAAAGAATTAGTTCAATATTGTAAAGATCCCACTTGGATAAATAAGCCCTAACAGCATTTTTACCATTAAATGGTGCTGCTTCTAAAATAATTTTATTAATCTCAACTAGGTGACGGTTAAGTACTACTTCTAAAAGCGCTGGGCCTTGATAGACTGAAGCGGCTTTTTTAATCTCTTCACCGTACCATGTTGATTCTAAAAGCTTAATCATTTCGTTTACATCATTCGCTTTTAGTAGAGTCTCCAAAAAATCTGGTTTAAGAAAATTTATTGATATTGATTGTAACCTACCAAAAGAAGATGAATATGGAGATGTTCCCATTACATTATCTTCTCCAAAATAGCATTCTTTATCTCATCTTCATGGGTTCGTAGCAATTCCTCAAATGTTAAATCCATCTCCTTTTTACCATCGCTGTTTTCTGCAATTATACCACCCAAGGTTTGAATTGAAGAACCAATATCAATGTCCTCACTGGTAAAAACAGCTTTATCATCTTCACGACAATGGACTAGTATCTTTTTACCCAATTGTTTTTTTGAAGTTTCAACCATTTTCTGTAATGCTTTTTTATATTCTAAAGTCTTGGTATAGGTACTAAGATCTTGTTTTATAACATTTAATGTAGAACCTAGATTTTTATTGATTGCATCAAACAAGATCTTCTTTGCTTCTAGCTTGCCAGCTTCAACTATTCTAGATGCTGCTCTCTCAGATTTTATTTTTGCTTCCGTTGAATAATGTTCTTGTAACTCCTTAATGGCTGTGTTTTTTTTTATTTCAGTTGCTGATTTTTTATCGGCTAATTCTTTGTCAAGACTTTCTACGTCTTTTTTTTTTCTGTTTTCTATTTCATGTAGGAAAGTATCTATGCTCAATGTACCTCTCCTTAGAGTATATCAAGTAATAGAATAATTCCTAGAACGAATCCAATAATCCAAAGGGTCTCTGGTATTACGAAGAAAAATAGTACCTGCCCAAACTTCTCTGGTTTCTCTGCTATTATGCCCATACCAGCTGCACCTATTCCTTGTTGTGCACTTCCAGTACCTATCAATCCACCAGCTATTGCAATGGCTGCTGCTAGAGCCAAAATAGGCTTTGCCAAGCTTGAAGTAGCTGGAGAGTCGTTTTGGGCAAATGCCTGAGGAGGTAAAATGAGTATTAAACCTAGAATAGCGACACCCCCAATAATGTTGAAATAAGAAAATACTTTTCTTTTAGAAGTCACTATGGTGTTTCTTTCGTGAGACTATATTAATTATTTCATTGTTTAAAAGTTATTCAAGTGAAACGACAAAAACTATAGGCAAAATTATTCTAAAACTAGATCCATATTGTTCTACATTACAAG
>JAHEYZ010000004.1 GCA_023251295.1 Nitrosotalea sp.
TTCTGCCCAGAACCATATTGCAAGTAAAATTATTGTAATTACCATTCTTACAAGCCAAGTCGTACCAAACCCAGTTTTTATTACTTCAAAGGCTGTAGTTTGTAGAGTTATGGCTTGAACTGCTAACATCAAAATGTTTGATCCCAAAACCAAAAGCAAACCAATCCCAGTTAATTTTAAAAATAAATGAGAATGGGTTTTCTCTAAAACATCAAGGTTTTCTTTTATAGTTTTTTTTGTTTTAAGGGATCTCCAAATCAATAAAGAAGATAGAACAAAGCCTAACACGACTACCTGTCCAACTAAACCTGGAAATCGTGCTGCTGCTTCTGGGAAATATATTGATGGTCGTTGTGTTTTTTCTTCCAAAAGGGATGGTGGTATTTTTGCATTTCCCGCAGAAAAGACAAAAGCATCATTTACAACATGTCCATCCACTTTAGAAAGTACTCTACTTGTTACTGTATACACCCCATCATTCAATGGTTTTGTAGTAACAATAAGTGAATTTTCACTATCAAAGTATTTTGTATCCTTGTTATCTACTTGATTTCCAGTGTTATCAAGAATTTTGATTGTACTAAATTCAACTTCTACTGTTTCAGAATAACGAATTATTACTTGGGTTATTCCTACGGAAACGTTTGAAAATTGTATGGGTTCTGTTATTTTTATCTCTGGATGAGCATATGCTGAACCAATACTAATACTAGAAACAATAATTATGGAAATAAGAAATAGAAGTTTTCTCACAGTTCCAAGATCTTCTTATGATAATTTAAACAATTGATTACTATGTATGTAACCAGAATTGAGCAAAGATAATAACACGTTATAGTTAGACGTTATTAATGAACAACATCTCTTCATTTGTTCTTATTATATCATTATTACTTGTTAGTGGATTATCCTCAGCTTATGCACATACTAATGTAACGGTGGAAAATCTTGTGATTGAAGTGGGTTGGCAGGAAGAACCCCCACTTGTTGGTTTTATAAATGCGATTACTTTTGAAATAAATGAAAACACATCGGATGGACAAAGTGGTGTAAAAAATGCGTTCAAAAATCTGATAGCAACTGTAAAATCTGGCGGATTGGAAAAAACACTTGACATTGATTCTGACTCACAAGCAGGACATTATCATTCTAAAATTATTCCAACCAGAACAGGAAGTCTTGTTGTAGTGTTAAAGGGAGATATTAATGGAATTCCAATAGATTCTGAAATCACAGTTGAAGATGTAGAGGATAAATCGTTACTTGCATTTCCTGATACCACTGGTTCCTCAGATCAAGATGTTGTAGCATTAAAGAATGCCATGTCTGGATTACAAAAAGAAATTACTTTACTTAAATCTAGGATTAGTGGACTGGATACAACCTCAGGTAATTTTAGTGCAGAAACTGCCTACAATTTTGGCGTTTTTGGCCTTTCTCTTGGTGCAGCTGGAGTAATCTTAGCGATAGTTGCAATGATAAAAAGAAAATAAAGGTTTAGAGCTTTGGAATAACTCTATTCTTAGCAGTTACTGCAATGATGCTCACTATACTAATTGCAAGCACTAGTGCTGCAATAGTGCCAAATTCTGGAACTACTTTCAAGGAAACCATATCGCCTTTAGGACCTGTCCAACTTGCTTCCTGATCTGGAAGTCCGATTCCAAGAATTGTTACTTGAACATCGACTGGACTGTCAGAGGCCAAAGCGCTCGTAGTATGTTCTCCTTCACCGGTATGTTCATGAACACCTGATTCAGAAAGAACTTCTACACCATCTTGCATTGCAGTAATGTCATAATTGATGTGTGAAATTGCTTTCCCGTCAGCATCTGTGAATGTAACATCCATTGACATTTCTTTTCCAGCAGCTGGAGTGCCTGCTCCAATTTTTACATCCACTGAACCATCAGCAGACATTGCACTTGCATATGTTTCGTTTTCTTCCTCAGGAGTTTCTTCTTCCATCGTTTCAGCTTGAACAGTTACTATGCCAGTCATCCATGGATGAACCTGGCAGAAGTATGGAAATGTTCCAGCTTCTTCAAATTTTTTGGAAAATGTTTTTCCTGGGCCAAATAAACTGCTGTCAAATTCAGTTCCAACATTGTCAGGATCATTTTGAAGATCACCACTTGTAGCGGTATGTGCCGCTGTATCGGTGTTTGTCCAAGTGACTTGGCCACCTACATCAACAACAACCTCATAAGGATCGTAACAAGATTTTGTTTCCTCACAACCAGGCGTTGCCGCACCTTTTGCTATGCTTACATCAACTTTGGTATGGTCAGCAAAAGCACTTGGTGCAATTGCAATCATTCCAGCTACAAGGGTCAAAACAACAAAGAATGAACCTATTGATTTTGACTTCATGTTGTGAATATTTAAAATGGGCTTATAAAAAGATGATCTTCATTTTCTGTACTGATTTCCAAATTGCCCATGAGGAAAACATCGCACCAGTTCCTACAAATGACAATACTAATGCTGATGTTGAAATCATCATAAATTGTACATTTCCAATCACACTTGAAATTAATGTTAGAGCTAACGCTATAGAAATTACTATAATTGCAGTTTTAATTCTAGATCTAAAACCTTTTCTAATGTATTTAGACGCAAGACCTACTGGCCAAAGATAAGTAGCGCCAATAAGAGATGATGCTATCATACCTGATGTTATCAATGAAATCTCACCATTGTCAACACTAGTAAGCTTTGTAATTTGTAATATTCCAAGGAGAGGTGTAATTCCTGCTCTGACTAATTCCTGAAAGATGGAATTGTTTCTTTCAACATCTGCTACTGAAGGACTAAAAGTATAGTACACAGTATTAAATGCATTAATGAAGCTTGAACCAACCGCCGTTGACATTATTATATCGTCTCTATACTCTCTGAGAAACTGAACTTGGGGAGAAAGCTCAGAACCAAATGCTGCTGTAGCTATAAGACATCCATTTTTTGGTTGAGATTCTTTTCCAACAGAAATTGTAAATGAGGCAGTTTCTGTGGGAATTGGTTGAAATACTATTCCTTGTACATCAATTGAAACTTTGTATTCCCCTGCTTCTTGAAATTCATATGGAATCGTAACAGAACCAATGGCAGTGTGAGTTAACGGAATTCCAAATACCTGTTTATCATCTTTAGTAACAGTTACTGAGTAATCTACGTGTTCTTGAATTGTTTTTGAACTTTTATTTATGAAATCAATTTTTAATTTAGTTTGTTCTCCTGTTTGTGGATGTGCTGGAATTGTTGACAATCCCACTTGTAGGGTGCCTTTATCAGTTAAAGCGACTAGTTGTTCAGATTGTTCCTGAGCAAAAGCAGGAAAAATTACTAAAGTTAACAAAACTATTGTTAAAAGGATCTTCAACACACTTAATCTCTCTTAATACAAATAAGAATTTTACCAGTCTTTATTGTTTGATATAAATAATAAAATCTGAATTATGAGCCTGCTTGCGGATTTACCACGTGTAATGATATTGCATGATCATCTACAAGGGCACCCACTCCTACCGATACATCTTTTATTCTAAGTACGACTTTGGTCAAATCTTCAGAGGGGAGATTGTACTTTTCAGCTAGAATATTCTTTATTCTAGTTTCAGTATTTGAAATCTTATTGAGCTCAGAAGGCATAGTAACATCAAGTGGTTTACGTATTATCTCCTTTGGAATCAAACCACTTCCATCCTGAATTATATAAAATGAAATCTTGTCTAATATGACTTCATGTGGTAGAGTAGGAAGTGCATTTGCTGTATAAAATACCTGAACATCAAGCAGATTGATCTCATCTTTAGAGATGTTTCTTAATATTTTACTGTCTTCAGTTCCAAGCATGGAATCTAACTGAATTCTAATTATTGCAAAACCCTCTACCAGTTTTTCGTTGTTGTGGCCAAGACCAAGCAAGTCTCTCATCTGTTTACAGACTATAGTAGTAGATGTTTCCTCATCCAAATTTTTTAAAATTGAGTTTGAGCTGGCTCCGTCATTTATCACAACATTCCATAGTATTTCAATTGGGAAATTTTGTTTGTTGAATATGCTAATATCTGTGTCATAATGACCAGGTCTTACCGGTCCTTCATCTCCAAAAACAGAACCGCAGACAAATTTTGCAGTGTATGTGATGTTTCGTATAGAATTATTTCTATCTGAATCAATTGTCTCAGGATTGTTTGTAAACGATGCAACTGCAGAAGAATCTTTTATTTCGATTATCTTTGAAAATTTGTCTAAGGAATATCCAGAAGGTATTCCTATCTGATTGACAGTATAATTTCCGTTTTTTACACCTGATACTGTGATAATTCCATTGTTATCTTTTTCAGAATCTAATGAAGAATTATCTTTAATTGTTAAAGTTCCAGTCATCTTGTATGGATCTGGTGTAATAGAATATCCTCCTTCAGAAAGTAAGATATTATCATTTGTTAGTGTAATTATGGTAATTGAAGAATTCTGAGCAAAAGCAAAATTCTGAACATCACGAGAGTCAAAATTCAATAAAAAATAAGAAACTAATCCTAGTGTACATAGTACCAGAACAAAGGAAAATTTTTTCCAATTCTTCATTTTCTTATTCTTGCCTTTAATCCTCATTCATTTATATCATTAGTAGAAATCTGACTAAGAATTAAATAGAATCCTCTCAGTGCTTTCAACATATGCATTTTATTTCTAATAATGTTTTTACAATAATTTGTTCTCTCATACTTCTTTCCATCACATCTTCTGTTATACATTTTGAGGCTTATGGAGATGGTCTTACCATGGAAAATTTGCCTCCTGCAAGTGTAGGTAATAGGCAAGCAAGTCTTTTCATTCAAGTAAGTCCACCGATTTTAACTTCAGATACCGCTCAAGATACATTTTTGAAGCTGAGATTGTTTGACGCAAATAATAATCAAACAATACAATCCAATTCATTTTTTGTTAAAGTAACAAAAGACGAACAACTTCTAATGAGAGAGCTATTCTATACAAAATCTGGTGTTTTAACTATTAAATTCAAGCCAATCAACACACCAGGCAAATGGCAAGCTTATGGCGATATAGAACCCACTCTAGGTGGATGGACTGCAACTAATGATCAGGTACGAGTAGATGCTCCTGTCTTTTTAGAAGGAGGACTTTATCATTTTGAAATCAAATTCATTGGTATTGATGCAGCTAAAAATATCTTCAAACAAGGTGATGAACCTACTTTTAATTCCTATCTAAGTGTAGGAGATGTTTTCAAAAAATCAGTTACTTATCAGGCAAAATCTTATGATACTACGATTATCTCCTACTATGATAGAATAAAAGATTTTAAGTTCGATGAATCTAAAAAACTCATTTCCTTTTACATGCCATTTAATTGGAATGTATCAAGAATAGAAGGTCAAAACATCTTTGTTCATGAAGAAATCCAGATTCCAAAATCATTTAAAGACTTTGCAGACAATACATCATTTTCTGCTAAAGTAAATGGAATCCCACTGGTTGGAAGAATGCTGGCCGTAGATCCCTACTCAAAAGAAGATGAATTGATTCTTCATTATTTAATAAACAAAAATGATATCCTAGAAATGTCAAAAAAAGTACCACCTACTACGAAGACTATGGATTTCACACTTTCTCCGGGAAATGTAGATGCTCAGACTTCCACCGAGATATTAACTGATTTTGGAGGATTCAGAGCTGAACTTGGATGGTCGCCAACGGATCTAAAAACAAACACAAAGACAGATCTCAAAGTGATTTTCTTTGATGCATTTTCAGGTAAACAGGTAGCTGGTGATGTAAAATATGATCTAAAGATACTTGATAAAAATGGTAATCCAGCATTTTCTAAAGCGAATCTTAATGCAATAGGAGCCACAGATACTCAATCGATTAATTTTGCAAACAACGGCGTTTACACGTTAGAAATAGATATCAAATCAATCACAATAACCGGAAAAACTGATTCTAGCAGACTAGGCATTGCTAGAGGTTATGTTATCATACCATCAACTATTACTTCTAGTAATCCTACAGACGTAATTAAAATTCCTGACTGGGTTAGAAATAATGCAAAGTGGTGGTCAGAAGGTTCTATTGGTGACAAAGACTTTGCATCAGGAATTCAATACATGATTAAACAAGGAATAATCATAATACCTGTATCAGAAAATGGTGGATCTAACCAAAACATCAAGATTCCTGACTGGGTTAGAAATAATGCAAAGTGGTGGTCAGAAGGTTCTATTGGTGACAAAGACTTTGCATCAGGAATTCAATACATGATCAAGATGGGTATAATTACTGTATAGATTCTTGTCTACAAATATTATTATACAAAACAATTAGTGATGTATTATTGAATGCTGCCTATCAAGGATGAAAATCCAAAGCCGGTTGGATATAGACCATTAGTTACTTATTTCTTAATTGCCACAAATGTAATAATTTTTTTGTATGAAGTTACCGTAACTGGACAATTCTTCGAATTTACAAATCAAAATGCAGCACAATTATTTTATCAACATGCAACAGTTCCATCTGAAATAATTAGAGGTCTTATTGACAAGGATTACAGTGTAATACAACCACTTTTTTCTTCTATGTTTCTCCATGGAGGCATAATACATCTTGGTGGAAACATGCTTTTTTTGTATATCTTCGGTGATAACATTGAATTAAAATTTGGAAGAATAAAATTTCTTCTTCTCTATCTATTTTGGGGATTAGTAGCAGATTTTGTCCACATAATGTCAGATCCATCCAGTCAAATTCCTGCACTAGGTGCGTCTGGAGCAATATCTGGTGTTCTTGGAGTTTATCTTATATTGTTTCCTCGAACGAAGATAGTAACTTTTATCTTCATGGGATTCTTTGCAAGAATGGCTCGCATATCAGCAATGTGGTATCTTCCGTTTTGGTTCCTATTTCAAAATGTATTACCTGCAATAATAGGGTCAAGCGGTTCTGGCGTTGCATTTCTTGCTCATATTGGAGGATTTGTGGTAGGTTTGGCAACAGGGTTAATCTATAAACAAACTCACCGTTCAGAGTTCTTTTATGGAAAAAGATATGGTTGGAAAGGAGATAGTTAATCAAATCAATTTGTAAGGAATAAATCTATCACTATGTTTGAAAACATATGCCATTGATCACAGTTTCAATGTATCCTGGCAGGACACAAAAACAAAAGGAAGATTTTGCAAAAGCAATTACAAAATCTGCAGTAGAGATCCTAAAAACAAAAGAAAACCATGTAATAGTAGTCTTTGAGGAAAACCCAAAAGAAAATTGGTACATGGCAGGGAATCCTCTTTAAACTACCTTTTTATTTTAAATCAATTTACCTGACTCATGACAAAAATTGCTCTAGTACAATTCAAAGCTAATGTTGACAAAAACAAAAATCTAATAAAAATAACTGATTATATAAGTAAAGCAGCAAATAGAGGTGCAAAATTATGTGCATTTCCTGAATTTATGATGTGTTACACACCCTCTTCACAATCTCCAAAAGAACTAGCAAATTTAGCTGAAAGAATTACTGGGGAATTCGTTTCCAAAATTTCTAAAAGTGCAAAGCAAAACTCAATCCAAGTTGTGGGGACCATTTACGAGAAAAGCCCAATGACAAATCGTGTTTATGATACTTCTTTTCTAACAGATAATAAAGGAAAAGTTGTTTCAAAATATAGAAAAATTCACCTCTATGACGCATTAGGAATGAAAGAATCTAAAAAATTGTATCCCGGTTCTCAAATCTCAAAACCTATAAAGACAACCATAGGTATGGTCGGGATGATGATTTGTTATGATCTCAGATTTCCTGAGATGTCAAGAATATTATCATCAGCAGGATCAGAATTTTTAGTTGTTCCCTCGGCTTGGGTGCAAGGTGAGATGAAGGAAGAACATTGGATAACTATCAATAGGACACGTGCAATCGAAAATGGTTGTTATGTTGTTGCCCCTGATCAAGTTGGTAATATCTACTGCGGAAGAAGTTTAGTAATTGATCCATATGGAAAAATATTATTAGATATGAAAAAGAAAGAAGGAATTGGAATCGTAGATGTTTCACTTGATAGAATTAAACAAGTGAGAAAAAATCTTCCACTTTTAAAAAATAGGAGAACTGATATATATTCAAATTTTAAGTTTTAATTTGTCTACTCTCACATTTTATATTACAACATTGTCTTGACCATTTTTGTTTTCTAGTGTATCTAAAAAGAATTATTGGCCATGCACAGGTGTTACAAGGAATTTTGGTTGTGCAAATCATTCCTCTTTGTATTAAAGGAGATGATGCTCTACAACCGTTATAATAATTTGAACATCCAATAAATCTTTTTTTTGTTTTTCTAGATCGAATAACCATTAATTTCCCTATATGACATTCTGGACATTCCAATAATCCATTGCTTGGTAAATTTGTTCCAAGTATTACATATTTTCTTTTTCTTTCGGACCAAGAGAGATATCCATTTTTATCGTAATACTGTATTATTTCATTTTTCATTTTAACAATTTTTCTTTTAGAAATTTTAATAGAGTTTCTTGGAACTAAAATCTCATTTTTTGCAACAATAGATTTCCCTTTATTGAACTTCATAGTGTGTCAATCATCTTCTTATAATTGGAGATTAATGAAGAATTTTTATATGGAATATGGTCAGCGAGATTTATGGAAAAAGTCTGTGTTATTGGCGCCGGAAGCACAAAATACGGAAAATTACAAGATAGCATTACAGATATTGCTGTTCAGGCATCTGTTGAAGCTATTGAGAACGCTGGCATTGAACCAAAAGAACTTCAAGCAGGATACATATCAAATGTCTTTGGTATCGCAGATAAACAGGTTCACTTGGGACCTGTTATTATGAGTAATCTTGGCATTGCAGAAGTACCATCATTGACAATTGAATCCGCATGTGGAAGTGGCTCTGTTTCATTTAGAGAAGCTTACGCTAATGTTGCTGCAGGATTTTATGATGCAGTTTTGGCAACAGGTGTTGAAAAAGTAACTCAAACTGGAACGGAATGGACTACAACATATTTTTCTTATTGCTCTGATTTCTTTTATGAAGGTGGAGCTGGTGCATCATTTCCAGGATTATTTGCATCGATGGCTCGAGCTTACCTTGCAGAATTTAAAGCAACAGAAGAAGATCTTGCATTGGTTGCAGTAAAAAATCACGACAATGGTTTCGCAAATCCAAAAGCACATTTAAGAAAAAAAATTACAGTTGATGATGTAATGAAATCTGCAGTCGTCGCCAGTCCTCTCAAGTTATATGATTGTTGTCCATTTTCTGATGGTGCAAGTGCAGTGATCCTATGCAATGAAAAATTTGCAAAAGAGCATACAAAAAACTACATTCAAGTTATTGGATCTGGGAGAGGCGGTTCACCAGCTGCTTTGCAAGGACGTGAACATATTACAACAATACCAAGTACAAAAATTGCAGCTCAAGCTGCATATAAAATGGCTGATGTTACACCAAAAGATATTGATTTTGCAGAAGTACATGACTGTTTCACAATTGCAGAATTAGTTGATACTGAAGACTTGGGATTTTTTGAAAAAGGAAAAGCAGTTGAAGCAGTACGACAAGGAATGACAAAGCTAAACGGTACCATCTCTATCAATCCATCTGGGGGATTAAAATCAAAAGGCCATCCAATTGGTGCAACTGGAATTGGTCAGGTAGTTGAAGTATATGATCAACTTACAGGAAAAGCTGGTGAAAGAACAGTAAAGGATGCAAAAATTGGTTTAACACATAACTTTGGCGCAACAGGTGCAAGTTGCGCTGTACATATATTCAAAAGTGTATAATTTGTCTGCAAAAGAAGAATTTGTTAATAATGCCAAATCAGGCAAGATTCTTGCCCGAAAATGCACAAAATGTGGTTATTTGCACCTTGCCACTACCTATTTCTGCCAAAATTGTGGAAATAAAGGATTTGAGAATGTCTCAATTGAAGGTAAAGGCACAGTTGTAACCTATACCATCATCACAGTTCCTCCAGCAGGATATGAAAAGTATACTCCATATGCTTGGGTTGTAATAAAACTGGATGGAGTGGATCTTAAAATATCTGGTTTTATGCAAAATATTGCCTTACCTTCAGATCTACCACTTGGCGCAAAAACCAAAGTTGCTGGTTTTGATGAACGTGGTATATTGATAGAAAAACTGTAAATCAAATTTATTAAACTGATTAAAAAAAACCCAAAACAGTTCTTTTATAACATTAACAAAGAACGATCACAATTGTCAGTTGATGTTGTTTGTGGGAAATGTGGAACAAAAATAGCAAATATGCGAATGTTAAAATCTGTTAAAGAAGTTGTAAGACCATATAATAATAAATGTCCATCTTGTGGACAAACTCTTTCCACATCTGAATTTTCTGTAGATGTACAAAAAAACTGATTAAAAATGTAACTATATGATCTATTTCGTCACAAATCTTATTTACTGATGCTATCTAGACATGCCTATGGAACTAAGCGAAGATTTTGAAGATCAAAAACGGGGAGGAATATTACAATCCGCATCAAAGCGTGTAAGAATGATCTTTTCTGTGATGGCAAGTCCAAACAGGATCGATATACTACGTATTTTAAACTCAAAGGGACCACTTACTTATTCCGAACTAAAATCGCTTGCTGGTTTTAAATCAAAAAAGGAAAGTGGGAAATTTGCATATCACCTTAGAAAACTATTAAGACAATCTCTCGTGGCTCTAAATAAATCTGAAAGACGATACACTATCACAAACCTAGGAAAACTTGTTCTAAGTCTTGCAAGACAGATCGAGGAACGCTCTATTATAGAGAGTGGGAAGATGTATGTACGAACATCGCACGAGGCAATAGAGGAATTTAACTCTCATAAGATAATACAATCTCTTGTACGAGAGGGCAGCCTTCCTTTAGAATTAGCACAAAAGATAACTGAAGAAGTAGAAAATCGCATCTACAAATTCCAAACTACTTACCTCACCTCCTCACTTATACGTGAAATGGTCAATGCTGTTCTTTTAGAGCACGGTCACGAGGAATATAGGCATAAGCTTGCTAGATTAGGTCTTCCTGCGTATGATATTCATGAAATGATTACAAACGTAGATGGTATACATAATGGCGTAGAAGGGTTACTTTTTAAGACTGGTCAAACAGTCTTTGGGGAACATCTTGTCCTTAACACATTACCAAAGGATGTAGCAGATTCACATCTTTCCGGTGATATACACTTAACAAATACTGGAATCTGGTCACTCTTACCAGATACAATATTTGTAAACATAAAAGAACTACTTGAAGACGGAATTGATCTCCGTGGCAAATTCCTTGGGGTGACAAGAATGCCACCAATTAAGACACTTGATGACCTTATAACATCACTATCATTAGTTACATCCTTACTGCTTAAGGAGGTATCACAAGAGGTAATTATAGATGGTTTAGTAACCGTTTTGCAAAAATTTTCAAAAAATCTTTCAGAAGTTGAAGAAAAAATTGCAAATGCCTTTGCAATAACATCAACCGCACCAAAATATAACGAAAATTCAGCACTAGCATCATTTAGGATCCCACTTGGTTCTGATTCCAAGATAATAGCTGCTATACTTGCTGGCTACAAGAAATACATCAAATCAACACCACTTCCACATATTGGATTGATAATTGATTATGAAAAAGGCAAAATCATGGAGTTTTCTGATCTGCTTTCAGAGATTATAGTATTAGGAGGCCGAATAATCTTCTCCAAAAGTCATATATCTAACCATGGAATATTACGTGGAGATACAAAAAATACAGGAACATCAATTAACTTACAAGCACTCTCAATAAACCTACCACGACTTGCATTTGAATCCAATAAAGATGAAACCTACTTTAGGGCACGTCTTGCAATTTTGATGAAGCCTGCACTTGCAGCAATGTCGCTTAGAAAGAAAGACATCTCCGATCTTACTAGAAGAGGACTAAATCCGATTCTTGCAAGCAACACCCAATATATGCAAAAGGGATCAGTAACCCTTGTTGTTAATCTATTAGGCCTAAAGGAGGCCGTATTAGGCATACTTGGCTATGAAAACAACAAAGCAGGAAACGAAATCATGACTAAGGTGCTTGAAACAGCTATAGAGGTCGCAGCCAAGAAGGGAAAAGAAATGGGTGATAATGTTACCATATCAATGACTGAAAGTGATGCTGCTACAAGATTCTCTACACTAGATGGAGAAAAATACGGTAAGATGTCTATTCACCAATTCGTTGAAGGTGATGCATATAGTGCTGGGATGACGTTAAATGCCTCAGAAATAGAGGGAATGACTCTAAAGACTGACAAGATTGCAGAATGTAATCATATATCAAAGATGCTGAACGGTGGGTTATTGATCCAACTAAAAATATCTAATGAAATGGACACAGTAGGAATTAAAAAAGCAATAGAAAAAACAAGTGAACTTGTAGGATCATTTAGGCCGATCAGAAAAGTGTCTATATGTGGTAACTGTGGCCTAAAAGACGAAAAGATCACAGACAAGTGTCCTACATGCAAATCTCCATACATATTAGCATAAACATACTGAATAATCCTTGCTCGCTATAGTTAATACAGATCTTTTTTAAAAAAATTAAAAAATGGGATCATATTTTTCTGAAATTTATAATAATATTTTTTTTGTTTTATTTAGAATCGATCAAATCCTCTGTGCAAATTGAAACGATGTCAATAAAATTGACGCAAAAATCAATTTTAGAAAAATATTTTTTGCCTCAATCTTTATTATACTCTATTTTCTTACTGTTGCGGGGAGACGTTTGACAGACTTTGCACAAATAGAAAACTCGATCATCGAAGTTAAAAAAAGAGATGGACGAGTATTAAATTTCCAGAAGGATAAAATCTCAAATGCAATATACAAAGCACTAGTTGCTTGTGGAAGACCAGATCATAGCCTAGCCGATAAACTGGCTGAAGGAGTTATGATGCGACTTTTTAAACAAGGATTTTCAACGTCTTCTCCTCCAAGTGTAGAAGATGTTCAGGATATGGTTGAATCTATCCTAATTGATGAAGGACTAGGTGAAATTGCCAAATCATACATACTTTACAGACACGAACGAAGAAAAATTCGGGAAGAAAAGATGAAGATTCTAAATGCAAAATTACTTGATGATGTGTCAAAGAAATTTGACATTAATTGCCTAAGGGTCTTAGCATCTCGCTACCTATTTCGTAATAACAAAGGGGAAATAATCGAAAGCCCAGGGGAGATGTTTGAACGTGTGGCAGTCCTAGTTGGAATTGCAGATGTACTAAAAGATAATTCTGTTTTTGAAGTTAACGGTGGAAAAACCCAAAATTTAGAGGAGGCTAAAAAATATCTAGATAAACTTGACGATTTTAACTACAAATTCAAGATAGGCAAATACCACCTTAACAAGTGGCACTTTAGAGGATTAATCTCTCACTATATTGATCTTGCAAAGCGAGGTCAGATGAAAGTAAGTATAAAAGAATTTCTTACTATGCTTGCAGCAAAACAATTCGAACATTATGCAGAAAGAATCTCAGAATATTATGAAATGATGGTATCTCAAGACTTTCTACCAAACTCTCCAACCATGATGAATGCTGGTGGGAGACTAGGACAGCTATCTGCATGCTTTGTACTTGCCATGCCTGATGATATGGAACAAATAATGAAATCATCTTCAGATGCTGCCTTAATCTTCAAATCAGGTGGAGGAGTTGGAATCAATTACTCTGATCTAAGAGAAGAAGGCGATATGGTTGCATCTACATCTGGTGTTGCTTCTGGACCGGTTTCTTTCATGAATATCATAAACACAGTAACAGAAGTTGTTAAGCAAGGAGGAAAACGCAGAGGTGCAAACATGGGAATAATTGAAGCATGGCATCCAGATATTGAAAAATTTATTACTGCAAAAACAAAACCGGGGGTTTTAGAAAACTTCAATGTGAGTGTTGGAGTGTGGGAAGACTTGTGGAGCTCACTTGTAAATTCTAATGATGGAAAATACATGCTTCGTAGTCCGCGTGACAAGAGTCCAGTACGTGAAGTAAACGCCAATCAACTCCTAGATCTAATAGCACTATCAGCTTGGAAGAGTGCCGAACCTGGATTAATCTTCTTTGATCAAATTAACAAATACAATGTATTTGCAAAAGCACGTGGTGGACCATTACGAGCAACTAACCCATGTGGAGAACAAAGTTTGTATCCTTATGAATCATGTAATCTTGGATCTATCAATCTTTCAAACTTTGTAAAAAGAAAAGCCGATGGACAGTACGAATTTGATTGGCAAAGATATGAAGAAGTAATAAGAAAGACTACAAGATTCCTTGATGATGTAATCGATGTAAATAATTATCCAATACCCGAGATCAATGAGGCCTCAAAAGATTCACGTAGAATTGGACTTGGTGTTATGGGTGTCGCCGATCTTCTATTCAAGCTGCGAATTCCATACAACTCACGAGAGGGTTATGAATTCCAAGAAAAACTAGCAGAGGCTCTGAGCTATTACTCGATGGAAGAAAGTGTAGCTCTGGCAAAGACACGAGGGGCATTTTCGCTTTGCGGAAAAACCGAGTATCCTGAAGGAAAAATTCCAATTGCAGGTTATTATGAAAAACCAAAGAGTACCCATTATTAT
Source organism: Nitrosotalea sp. (assembly GCA_023251295.1). GTDB lineage: Archaea > Thermoproteota > Nitrososphaeria > Nitrososphaerales > Nitrosopumilaceae > UBA8516. The sequence goes on from JAHEYZ010000004.1 coordinate 14,717, forward strand.
GATTGGGATGCACTTGTTGAAAAAATCCAAAAACACGGAATAAGAAATGTGCTTACATCTACAGTAGCTCCTACAGGAACACTTTCTATGATAGCTGATTGTTCTAATGGAATGGAACCAATGTTCGCACTTGTATTTGAAAAGCGTGTCACCGTTGGTAGATTTTTCTATACTAACAAGATTTTTGAATCTGTTCTAAAAGAACATGGACTGTACAATGATCAAATCTTAGAAAAGATTGCAAACAATTATGGATCAGTAAAAGGAATTCCAGAAATTCCAGAATGGATACAGAACATATTCGTGACTGCAATGGACATACACTGGACTGATCACTTGATGGCACAAGCTGTATGGCAAAGATGGATTGGAAATGCAATAGCTAAAACAATCAATATGCCAAATGATGTAACAGCGGATGATGTTAAAGCGTCATATTTGTTAGCCCATGAGCTTGGACTAAAAGGAATCACTGTATTTAGAGATGGTTCACGACACGAACAAGTTCTTCACATGACTGGTGACAACGTACAAAAAACATTCCAAGTAGTACCAAGCACCTTCCTGACAGATTACATTGCAAAAGGTGTTACTAATCCGTATTTGAAAGCTCAGATTGAAAAAGCACTACAAATCAAGATTCCTGATAGTGAAGTAAAACTACAACAAAACCAACTTACACAAGAACAAATGGAAGAAAGATTGTGTCCTACATGCAAAAATAATCTAGTTTTTGCAGAAGGATGTAACATCTGTATAGAATGTGGATATAGCGGCTGTACCTCAGGATAGAATTCTAGTTATCATTTTATATCGACTAAAAACGGGTATAAGAGAAAACGTGCGCGAGAAAACCTAGCGCACAAATCCTGGCCGGAAAACTCTTACACTGTTTTTAATTAATAAGATAACAATTAACAACACAATAAATACTAAGTCGATTTTTCTTATTCATTTTGATCCAAAGTTTTTTACTATAGATCCACGGAGAAAACTTTATTGAATAAAAAAATTCTTAGTGGTGCAATAGCTGCAGGTGTGATGGTTATTGTAATTGCAATAGCGTTCTTACCAACACAAACTACTGTAATACAAAAAAACGAAAAACTTGGTTTGTACATAATGACTCCATCAGCTACACCAACAATTTCAGAACTAAAAGATGCCTATGCGGATGCCTCATCTACAGGAATCGGTAGGAGTAATGTCTACATTTTCTGGTCTACGCTGGAACCACAACAAGGACAATATGATTGGAAAATTCCTGATACTCTAATGAGTCTCAACAAACAAAATGATCTTAAAGTAACTTTGTATTTTTCAATAATTAATAGTCGTGTTTTCGGTCCATTTCCAGCTTGGATGGGAACGCCGCAACTTGATGATAATCTAAAGGAAAAAACTGTTAAAATTCTTGATGATATTTTATCAAGATATAATATCATTGATCACGTGATAATAGGTGGGGAAATAGACGCATATTTCCGTGAACATGAAAGTGAGATCACAAAATATGAGGAATTTTTTACAGGTGTATATAATGAACTTAAAGAGAAACACCAAAATGTAAAATTTGGAAACTCTTTTTCACTCCATGGTGTGTTAAATCATAAACAAGAAGACCTTGTTGGGAAATTAAATCAGGGAGATTTTATTGGTTTCACATATTTTCCCGTAAATGTACTAAATGAAATAGACAAAACTCCAGAAGATGCAGGCAAAAATCTTGAAAGAATCTTAGATCTGGTAGATAACAAACAGATTGCTTTGATGGAAATAAGCTGGTCTACAGCAGAATCAATTGGCGGAAGCAAAGATGGCCAGATAAAATTCATGAAAATAGTGTATGATTTTTACCGAAAAAATGAACCGCGATTTGAATTTCTTTCTTGGTTTAGGCAATATGATAGACCAATAGATAGTTGTATGAAGAGTCTTAATCCAAGTTTTGATATCAGTTTTGGCAATGAGTTTGTAGTACAACGCACTGCGGAATACATTTGTAGTGCTGGATTAATTGACATTGATAAAAATCCAAAGCCTGCATGGGATGAATTTAAAAAACAAGTACAAATCAATCCTAACTCTTAATTATTGTATGAAGGAGATTCTGTATACTTGAGATATTCGACATTTCTTGTCATATCGCTACTATTTGTAAATTTTATTCCTGTATTTGGTGATGATTACATTTCTCCCACAACACAAGAACAACAACTATACGAAAAATTACTTTCGGAATTTATGAGACTCAATATTGAAAAAAAGGATGTAAGCCAAGTTCTTGAAACGTTTGAAAAACCATTAGTGATTTCTTTTCCATGTAATTCAACCGATAAAATTAATCAAGTAGTTAGCGTAATAAAAACAAAATTGACAAGATTTGATGAGACACAAACACATGAAGAAGGAGTAATCACGGGTGGAACATACACTTGGAAATGTACTGTTACAACTATGGAAGGAAAGGTAACCATGGATTGTAATAATGAACTTAAAATAAATTCTGATTATATAATGCATGATGTACAAAAAGATTCAAGAATAAAAAAAATTGAAAATCAAATCATGATGTATCATGAATTTCTTCATGGTGAGTTAATGATTGATGCTATAACATCATCTGAAAAATGGAGAGAGGATACATGTAACAAACCATCGGGAGAAAAAATAGATTATTCATATTCGGACAAAACCCATAAAATAATTAATCCACTTCAACAAGAATTTGCTTCTCAATTAATAGAACAAGCTGGTGGTAAAATGGTTGTGAAAGAAATTCCCGTAGAAGAGACTAATGGTGGTTCATTTGCCAAAAAAGTAGGAAGTCTAAACGATTTCCCACAATTTATCAAAAATGGAATTAGTGTTAGTTTACGTGGAACGAATCTTTTTAATACAAAATTCTCGTCACAAGACTCTGATATTATTCTATATGGCAATCTCATAAACAAAACTGAATCTGGAATTGCCTGGCTTTACATTTTTGGTATGCAGGCGGAACAACCAGGTGATAAGCAATTAACAGAAACTAAAATCCACATTCCAGAATGGATTAAGAAAAACGCTGGTTGGTGGGTAGATGGTTCAATAAATAACACGGATTTTCTTAAAGGAATTGAATATCTCATACAACACGGTGTAATATCTTTACCACATACTGAAAAACAACATAATGTAGATAAAATTCCAAACTGGGTAAAACAAAATGCCGCTTTGTGGTATGAAGGAAAGATAGATGATAAAACATTTGCCGCAGGTATTCAATACCTTATATCGATTGGAATTATCTCAGTTTAACATAAAAGATGCGGTCGCCGGGATTTGAACCCGGGTAACGGGCTTGGAAGGCCAGTGTACTAACCAAACTATACTACGACCGCTTAACACTGCCAATCTTTAATCTACATAATAATTCTTTTTTCACACTCATATAATATACGAGAAATCACTACATGAGCTTCCAAAGTATTTCTGTCAACAGTAACCAGATCATCGATCTTTTTTAATATCTGATCAGAAAAATGTCCTTTTGAAAATCCACCAATAACTATACATGAATCTCTTCCAATTTCTCCTGCAATTCCATCATATGTCCTTTTTTGCCCCTCTGTAGAAAAACCAATTACTTTTTTTGCACCAATCTTTTCAACTAGTTCACAAAAAGTCATACTCCTTATCTCAAGTAATTTCTTGCCATCACGTTCTACCTTTTTCTCAGTGTATAGTTTTTCAATCAAACCAACAAATCTATGATAAGATTTTGGTAGTCTAACATTGTCTCCAATAAAAATTACCTTATCGTCTATGGTATGAACATAAACACGAAGTTTCTTTTCAAAATACAAAGGAATAGTACAGCATTCAAGCAAACAAAAATGAACCAAGTCTGGTCTGCCTCGTTTTATCTCATTCTTAATTCCCTTCATTGCAGCAAAATGCCAAGATACGTCCAGGATAACTTCAGATGGTTTTTTCCCCATCTTTTCACTATATCTAAGTACGGAGTTATGTCTCTGTAGTTCTTTAGGAACCAATTCAAGTGCTGATTCTGCAAGAATCAATGACAACAAGATTGTATTTTAAGGATAAGACGTTATTTAACTTCATGAAAGCTGTAATACGTCAGATTGCCATAGAAAGAATAGGAATCCTTATTCAAAATGCTATATCAAACTCAAGATCTAATCCAGCATTAGCACAAAGACAAGCAAATCTTGCAAAAAAAATTAGTACTAAATACAGAATAAGAATGCCTTATCACATTAAGATGAACTTTTGTAAAAAATGTAAAAAATTTATTGTCCCTGGAATTGGTGCAAGAATTAGAATGGGCCGTTCTTCTGTAAAATCAATTCGCATAACATGCAGTTTCTGTAATTATACATATAGAAAGATCATATCTAAAGCTCAATGATTTATAAGACGAACTAAAAACTTTCATTTTCATGGCCAAAGCATATGATGTGCCAGCTGATGTACTGATTAACAAACTATCGGAGATTCTAAAAAATGAAGAAATCTCTACTCCAAGTTGGATTCCATTTGTTAAGACTGGTCCGCATGCAGAAAAACCACCACAAAAAAATGACTGGTGGCATACAAGATGTGCGTCACTTCTCAGAAAAATATATCTTCATGGTCCTATTGGTGTAAAAGATCTTAGAGGTATGTATGGAGGAGTAAAAGCAGTTGGATATGGTGGAAATCATCACCGAGATGCTGGTGGCGCCATAATCAGAACAGCCATACACAATCTAGAAAAACTTGGCTACATTGACAAAGTGGAAGGAAAAGGAAGAACTATTTCTCATCAAGGAATGAAAAAAATTGATGGAATCGCCACAGAAATCCTAAACGAGTTGGTTGTTAAAAATCCAAATCTCAAAAAATATTCCTAACGTGGTTTTATGAGTAACCCAAACCAAGGTAATGAAAGAGAACCTACTGAAGCTGAAGTTAATGTAATGAAAGAACAAGCATTACGGACTTTACTTGAACCACAGGCAAGACTTAGGCTAAATAACGTCAGGCTGGTTAAACCAGAACTTGCTGCAATGGTTGAAAATTATCTGATTGGTATGGCATCACAAGGTAAACTAAACACACAGATTTCTGATGATCAACTAAAACAAATCCTACAATCAGTCCAACAACCAAAACATGATTTTAAAATTAATCGAAAATAGATTAGCGAAAATATATTAGGGGCAAATCAATCGTCTGTAAATATGAAGGCAGTGGTATACGACGAATATGCGCCTGATGATAATTTTAAAAGAATTTTAAAAGTAAAAGATATTTCTGAACCAAAACCAAAGCCAGATGAAGTAGTCTTCAAAGTTAAAGCAGCAGCTTTAAACTATAATGATATTTGGGGAATGAGAGGGCAACCAGTTGCAGTACCATTGCCTCATGTTTCGGGTTCTGATGCAGCAGGAGAAGTTATCGCAGTAGGTGAAGATGTTAAAAATTTCAAAGTAGGTGACAGAGTTGTTTCACATTCAAACATGTCATGCAGAGTTTGTTCTGCATGTACGGATGGACGAGAATTTGATTGTATTAAAAGAACGATCTGGGGATTTCAAACGGGTCCAACATGGGGAGCTTTTTCTGAAATAACTCATTTACCAGAAGTAAATGTTGCAAAAATTCCTGAAGGAGTCAGTTTTGATGAAGCAGCAGCAGCATCAATGACATTGCTTACATCATGGCACATGCTTGTAGGTAGAGCAAAGATACGACCAGGTCAAACTGTACTTATCATGGGTGGTGGTTCTGGTGTTGGAAGTTTTGGTATTCAAATTGCAAAACTTTACAATTGCACAGTGATTTCAACCGCAAGTCCTGACAAACTAGACAAGCTAAAAGAACTTGGTGCTGATTATGCTGTAGATCATAGGAAAGAAGATTGGGGCAAAGAAGTTTTTAAGATTACAAAAGAAATTAGCGCTAAAACAGGTGTAATTCCTGGAATTGATGTTTCATTTGATCATATTGGACAAACACACTGGAACCAACAGCTTACTTTGTTAAAGTACGGCGGAACTCTTGTTTCATGTGGTGCAACAACTGGTTATGATGCAAAAACTGATCTAAGGCACATCTTCTTCAAAGGAACTAACATACTAGGCTCTACGCAAGGAACTAAAGCTGAATTAGAACAAGGATTATACTGGATGGGTAAAGGTAAGATAAAAGCGGTAATTGATTCAACATATTCGTTTGAACAGGCTGCAGAAGCACACACAAAGATGCTGACTGGCAAAGGCCTATTCGGTAAAATCTTAATGAAACCCTGAGTCTATTTCATGGCTAGACTTTTGCGAAGCCTCATTTTTGTTCCAGGGAATAATCCTAGATTTTTAGAAAAGGCAAAGACTCTACCTGGAGATATAGTGTGTTTTGATTTAGAAGATTCTGTTCCACTAAATGAAAAAGATTCTGCTAGAAATCATATCAAAAAAGCCTTGACAGAACGCTCTGAATACAAAGCTGAAGTATATGTACGAACAAATTCACCAGTCTCTGGACTAATTCCTTATGATTTACGCCAAATAGTTCAGAAAGGAATCAATGGAATAATTATTCCAAAAGTGAATAATATAAAAGAATTTAAAAAAATAGAAAAACTTCTTGCGGCTTTGGAGAAAAAACGTAAACTAAAACCGATTGAACTAATACCATCGATAGAATCTGCTGAAGGAGTGGTAAACGCGTACAATATTGCGTCATCAAGCAAGAGGATATCTTTTCTGATTTTTGGCGTATTTGATTTGTTAAATGACATGAGTATAGAATATTCAAAGCAAGCAGATGGTGCAAAATATGCGAGAGCCAAAATCCCACTTGATGCAAAAGCAGCTGGAAAGTATGCAATGGATGCAATATGGCAGGATCTAAATGATGAGTCTGGTCTAGAACAAGATTGTATAATTGGAAGAAATCTAGGATATGCAGGAAAAAGTGTCATTCATCCAAATCAGATATCAGTTGTGCACAGGATATTTCGTCCCACCAAAGAAGAGATAGAGTGGGCAGAAAAAGTATTCAAAGTATACATAGAGTCAACAAAGAAAAACAAAGGCGCAACAGTAGTAGAAGGAAAAATGGTTGACGAAGTTCATTTTAAGCGAGCTAAGACACTATTGGATTCAATAAAGAGCGTTTAGAATAAACGTAGGCACAAAATCAACAGAATAAAAAATAAGTAATTTATAAGCTTTAGAATAATTTTATCAAGTGTTTACAGGAATAGTAGAAGGTATTGGGATAGTAAAGAAACTTGATAAGAAAACAAATAATCGAAGTGCTGCCAAAATTAAAGTAGATCTAGGTAACCTTTCCAAAGGACTGAAAGTTGGTCATAGTGTTGCATTAAATGGGGTATGTCTTACTGTTACAAGAATTTCTAAAGAAGTAGCAGAATTTGAAATGATTGGAGAAACTATAAAAAAAACTGATCTTGGAAAACTTGAATCCGGAGATAAGGTAAACATAGAACGTAGCTTGAAAGTTGGTGATAGAATGGAAGGTCATTTCGTCCTAGGACATATAGATGGCACTGGAAAAATAATAAACATAGAAAAATTACCCAAAGAAATCAAACTCTGGATCGAACTTCCAAATTTTCTAACAAAATATGTTGTTAAGAAAGGATCAATTGCAATTGATGGAATAAGCTTAACATTAGTTGACGTAATAAAAAATAAAATTTCTGTATGCATTATACCACATACATTAAAAATTACAAATCTTGATTCTAAAAAAATTGGCGAGAAAGTTAATATTGAAACCGATATTCTTGGTAAATACACAACTGCTAAAAGATGATAATTTACCACTTTTTTGGTAGTAACTAATTATGTAGTAAGCTTTATAATTAATAAATCATAATTTTTATTTAATGTCTTTAAATGATGCAATCTCTTCTTTGAAAAGAGGCGACTTTATTCTTCTTCATGATGAAGGAAAACGTGAGAATGAAGTGGATATGGTAGTTGCGGCAGAATTTGTTACTTCTGCACACATAGCACGGATGCGTCAACACGCGGGGGGCCTTGTTTGTGTTTCTATTAACCACTCATTTGCTCAAACCTTAGGACTACACTACATGCACGATATTCTTTCTAATTCACAAAAAGTTGATAATGAATCTAAAAAAATGATTATGGGCAAAGCACCATATGGAGATCAACCTTCTTTTTCAATTTCGATAAATCATGTTCAAACTTACACTGGTATAACTGATAGAGATAGGTCTCTAACAATAAAAGGAATGGCGAGTCTTTATAAAAATCAAAAAGAAAATAAAAAGCAAGAATTCATTTCTTCTTTTAAAACCCCTGGACATGTACCTGTGTTAATAGCAAAGAATGGATTGTTATCAAAAAGGCTAGGTCATACAGAAATGTCTGTATATTTAATGGAACTCTCTAAACTGTCACCTGTTGCAGCAATTTGTGAAATGTTAGATTCAGAATCATATGCGGCCTTGTCTGTAGAAAAAGCTAAAACATATGCAAAAGAAAACGCGATTCCATTTCTTGAAGGCAAAGAACTTCTAGAATTCTCTAGGGTGCATTAATTTTGAATATTGCAATTGTGACGGCGGAATTCAATCAAGAAGTGACTTCAAAAATGTTTGACGTGGCACTTGAAAAGGCGAAAAATCTTAAACTAAACATAAAATTTACTTGTAAAGTTCCCGGTATATTCGATATGCCAATTGTGATCGATGCATTATTACAAAAAAATGAGGTCGATGCGGTTGTGACGCTTGGTGCTGTGATAAAAGGTGAAACAAAACATGATGAACTCATTGCAAATGCAGTTGCACAATCTTTGACCCAACTTGCCATAAAATACAAAAAACCTGTAACTCTAGGAATAACAGGTCCAGGCATGACAGAAAGACAAGCTTTGGCTAGAATAAGACCTGTAGCAGAAAGAGCAGTTGATGCCGTAATAAAAATAGCAAATCAATTAGGAAGTATAAAATGATCCAGCTTACTATCATCAAAATAACAGGATATGGACCATGGACTGTTACTCTTGGTAGTGACAGAGAACACAAACTCCAGATGCTCCAGTCATCGTTATATCAAGAAATGCAAAAACTCTTCTCAGAAAAAAATTGTCTTGTTTTTGCAAACAGGTTTGATGAATTATTTGCAATTTCAAATGGTCTTTCTCTAAATGATCATGTGGAAATTCAAAAGAAACTAAAAGATTCCTTCAAACTCGAATTTTCTATGACTATAGGATACGGACAGTCCCCATTTGAAGCAAATCTTCAAGCAGATTACGCGAGAAAATCAAAGATTATCCTAAACAGAGAACTTGGAATATTTGGTCTTGTTGATGGAAAATCAGAACAAACTGTAAGCATAATTCATATGGACATAGACGGTTCAACATCGATATCGGCAAGAAAATCCCCATACGAAATTTCTTTGTTAATATTTAAATTATATTCTAAAATGTCGGAATTCTTCCTAATACAAAACTCACTCACATTTTTTATGGGTGGAGATAACTTTATGATTATTTCATCATCAACTGCAAAAGAAAATTTAACAAAATTTTTGGAACTAATAGAGAAAAAATATGGTATCTCTATGAATTGTGGAATAGGAACCGCAAAAACAGCCCGAGAAGCTGCTAATCTTGCAACAAAATCTCTGGACACCATACGAGAAATGAGAAATTCTGGTAATACGCAACGAGTTCTCGAATTAACATGCTGATAAAAAATGTTAGTGTGCTTTATGGAAAGGAACTAGAGTATATCCAAAGTACAAATATCCGTATTTCAGGTCAATATATTGAAAAACTAGATTCTACTCTGAAGCCAACAAAAAAAGAAGAAGTTCATGATTGTGAAGGACTTTTAGTAATGCCGGGTTTGATTAACTCACACACTCATGTAGGTGATTCTATAGGAAAAGATTTAGGTATAGATTATGGAATAGAAGAAAAAATCCATCCTGTTATGGGACTTAAACAAAGAATTTTACAAAATACTAAACCATCTCATCTTTCCAGTTTTATCAGAAACTCGTGCATCTCTATGATGAGAAAAGGAATAACCACCTTTGTTGATTTTAGAGAAGGAGGGTTTGAAGGAATAGTTATCCTGCAAAAGGCGATATCAAATCTTCCAATAAGATCCATTATCTTAGGGAGGATAGATTATTATCAAGACTACAAATTAATTAAAAATAACCAATCATTACCTAACTCTAAAAAGACTGAACTTTCTGCATTATTAAAAAAATGCGATGGACTTGGAATAAGCGGCCCAAATGAGAACAGTGACTCAGTACTGAGATATTACTCACAAACCAAAAAAATTAGAGCAATCCATTCTGCAGAAACAACTGAAAGTTGTAAAGTCTCAAAAAAAACAACAGGAAAAACAGAAACTCAAAGAGCTATGATCCTAAGACCACATTTATTAATTCACATGACACACGCATCAAAAAAAGACCTTCAACTTGCTTCAAAAAATAAAGCAAGTATTGTCGTTTGTCCTAGAGCCAATGCTTCTCTTGCAGAAGGAATTCCTAATGTGAATTTAATGATTCAATGTGGCTGTAACATTACCATGGGAACTGATAACGTAATGATTAACTCACCAGACATGTTTAGAGAAATGGATTATCTTTGGAAAGTCTCTATGGGTTTGCAAAAAAGGCGAGTTTCTCCAAAATCTATACTAAAAATGGCCACAGTGAATGTAGGAAATATGCTTCAAAATAGAAAATTAGGTTCAATTCAATCCAATAGTTTAGCCGACTGTATTTTCATTGATAAACACGAAATAGATTTAGAGCCAATGCATGATCCTCATGCTTCAATTGTGCACAGGGCATCTGAAACCGTAATCAAAGCAGTGATGATTGGTGGTAAAATAATACATGGTAAAATCTAGACCGTATGTAATACTCCGTTCATCAATAAGTTTAGATGGAAAGATAGCAACAAAAACTGGAAACTCTAACCTATCTTCAAAAAAAGATCTTTTAAGAGTACATAAACTTAGATCAAAAGTCGATGCAATTTTAATTGGAAAAAACACAATGACGATCGATGATCCTCTTTTGACAGTAAGACATGTAGTGGGAAAAAACCCTGTTAGAGTTATTTTAGATTCAACTGGTTATGTAAAATCTAATTCTCAAATAATTCAAACATGCAGAAAAATTCCAACAATTATTGCCGTTTCTGAAAAGATCTCCGAAAAAAACATTGCTAGATTACAACGATATGGCCTAGAGGTAATAAAATGTGGTCATAAAAAAATAAACTTGAAAAAATTATTATACATATTAAAAAAGAAAAATATTAAAAAACTTTTAGTTGAAGGTGGGGGGACAACTAACTGGTCATTTTTCAAAGATGATCTTGTTGATGAAATTATAATTACAATCACTCCATACATAATTGGTGGAAAGAATGCAATTTCATTAGTACAGGGAAATGGTTTTAACAAAATCTTAAAATCCCGTTCCCTCAAACTAAAAAACATTCATCATTTAAAAAATGAGTTAATACTTAGATATCTCGTTTAGTGCTTCAAGTCCTCATGCAATTCATCAATCTTATATTGTAGTGCTTTCTTGAGTTTATCATTTTTTATTATGTTTACCAGTTTCCCACAAGTAGGACATTTAAAAGATAAATCCAAAGCCTTTTCAAAGGTTAATTTTGTGCAATCTTCATTTCCACAATGATAAAATTCAGCAGAACTTTCATAATCCAATCTTTGTTGAAGTCTTTCTGTAATTTTCTTTTTTTGATTTTCTATAAAATTATCTACCTCATCCTTTCGTGCACGCCATCTATAGACAAACCACCCTTTTTTCTCATCTTTTACTCTAATCCCTGTAATCAGGGCCTTTCCAAAAAGATCATATAAGACTTTTCTTACTATGTTTATTCTCAGACCTGTAGAGCTTGCAATTTCTTCATCAGTGGCATCTTCTGTATTTAAAAGTGAGCGAGCAACTTTAAGATATTCGTCCCCGCCAATCAACGCTGCTATTTTTACAAAAGGATCTTCATGGCTAACTGTCATTGTGGTCATTAGTTGGAATCTATATTTATTCAATTGTTTTATCTTGTACTTTTTTTCCTTTTTTAGTAGGAATGATTTCCTTCTGAGAATTTTCATGTTTCTTAAGAAATTGTCTTCCTTGCAAAATCCTATCTAAAAATACTGCTAAGGCACTGATCTCAGAATGAGGTTGATTGCTAACAGCTACATTATAATCCGCAAGATCATAAACTTCACGTGGGACTTTTTCGGCTCCTACCACAATAAGAACCTGCTCCTCTTGTCTTATCTTATCGACAACAGAATCAATATTCTCTCCATACATTGTAAGATGAACAACATTGAAAGAGCTCTTTTTTGATTTTAGAACTTTTTTCCAGTTATCTATGATTTCGACCTCAAAGTTGCCTCCCCATGTTTTGTTTACATCAGATATCGTTTTTTTGATTTCTGGGTTTACTTCTTGCATGAGTATTTTCGAAGCTCCAAAAGCTCTTGAAACAAGAGCAACATGCGTTGTTACTCTATCATCACGTACTAGTCTTTGACCTATTCTTAAGACTTCAATCTTCATAATTAATCTTGAATTCTGATTGTGGTGGTTTCAACTTTTCAGTCACAATCGGTTTACTCTCTAAAAATATTAACAGAAGATCCTTTAATTGTGAAATATTTTGTTTTGTTACCGCGGAGATAGGTATCAATTTTTTGTTTTCCTTTAATCCAAGATAATCTATTTTTTCCATAATTTCATCTGCTAGTACAAGATCTGACTTATTTAACACAAAAATTATTTTGTCTTGGTCTACACCAAGTTCTTCCAAGGTACCTATGCAACTTCTGAATTTCTTTTTTAATTCAAAAATAGGGTCACTTATGTCAATTACGAGGATTACCACATCTGTGTAAATAAGTTCCTCAAGTGTAGATTTGAAAGCTTCAATCATGTATGCAGGAAGTCTGCTTATGAATCCGACCGTATCTGATATTAGCACTTCAATTTTTGTAAGTTTAATTTTTCTCGTTGTTGTAGAAAGAGTTGTGAAGAGCTTTACATTCTCTTCTTGTTTTTCCCCCGTTAAAGCATTAAAGAGAGTTGTTTTTCCAGCTGACGTATAGCCTGCAAGAGAGATAGTTTTGAATCCCATTCTGTCTCTACTTTGTCTATGTAATGCGCGTTGTTTTCCAGCTTTTACCAGTTTTGATTTGATGGCCGTCATTCGATTCTTTATATCGTTGAAATAAACATCAACTTCAAATTTGCCAATTCCCATGAAACCTGGTTGTTCCCCCATTTTTGCCAATCTAACTTTTTCCTTTGCATGTGACATTTCATATCTTAATTGTGCCATCTTTACCTGTAATTTTGATTCTGAACTTGTTGCATTACGATCAAATATCTCAAGAATCAAAGACTCTCTGTCCATTATGTTGGTTTTCAGTTTGGAAGCAAGGTTATAGTTCTGACTAGGCTTGAGATATTCATCAAAAATTATGACATCTGGTCTTGTTGATTTTATTAATTCATTTATTTCCTCTACTTTTCCTTCACCTATGCCAAATTTGGCTTTATTAAGAAATTTCTGCTTGATTATTTTGAAAACGTGATATCCTGCTGATTCACAAAGGGCAAGGGCCTCTTTCACAATGTCTTCCCTTTCATAGGTAATCAGGATTGCCTGGCTTTTCATATTTTAAAAGTGATACATTCGTGTCTTATTGCTTTCGCAAAGTCTTCTCTATTGTCATATTCATGACTATTTCAGCTATGTCACTTGCATATTCTGAAACTCTCCGTATGTTTTCTATCATTCTCCTTACACGATAAACCTCTTCGTCGTCTCGTAACGATTTAATGTTCTCTAATAACTTTTTTTCATATCTTGTAATCTCAACTGTTTTTTGGATAGCAATCTCTGCTTGAACAAAATCCTTCTTGAACAGAGCTAGACATGCCTCATCAAGTACAGATAGGGAAAAATTGCTCATCTCACGGATCCCATCCATCACTGATTTTCTTACCGGTTTTTTAAACTCTAAAAGATCCTTTGCTATACCGACTGCATGATCCCCGACTCTCTCTATGTTTTTTACAATTACTCTATATCCAAGACAGCTTCTAGCATTTTCAAACCCCATTTCTTTTAACATATGTTCATTTTGAATTGCAATCTTTAGCTGTCTTATGATGTAGAAGCTAAATCTGTCCACCTCATCATCACTATTAATGACCTCATTTGCAAGATCAAAATTTGCCTCTTCAAGTGCAAGGAGTGCATCATTCTGCATAGATTTTGCGATAAGGAGCATTCTTTTGAATGCCCCATCTATTGTGAGCTCAAACAGATTTATCAATACTTGAATTGTAATGCCATCAGTAGAATCTGCAATTATTTCAGTTCCCATAAGAACTCTTTTGACAGCATCTTTCACTGCTAATCTTTGCGATGTTTTCAATCTACCTACTTTTGGTTTTACATTAATGGTTTTGAAACCAAGGAAATATAGCGAAACTAACTTGCGTACAATCACTGAACTTTCATCATCAGGATTTATTTCAAAGGTAGCATCCTCAGTCTCCATTACTTTTGTATGATGTCTTGATGGAGTGATTTGTAACGTTGACGTTCCTTGTCTTACTATTGTAACTTGATCACCTTGTTTTAATCCCAAATCCAATACCCATTCTTTTGGCAGTGAAACAATATAGGAAGATTTTCCAGTAAACTGAATTTTTCTCAATTCTTCGTTATTTGTCATAAAACACCTTTTCATATCCCTACTATATAGTTATTCTAAAATGCTATATAGTAAGTTGATAAATTGGAAAAACAATTACAGCCCCATAACTACAACCTGTTGATTTGGATTCAATTCTAAAACTCAAGTGTACCATTGATGCACTTTTTGGTACTGGTGCGTCAAAATATCTCCCAAAAGAAATTGTGATAAAATATTCAAAAAGAACTGGACGCATTCAACATGTATTCCAAAATGAAAAACTTCTTTGTACCTTAAGAATAGATGGAGGCCTTGCAATTACACCACATTTTGCACAGATGTTGTTGAAAAGAAAAAAATTCAAAGAAAACTGTCTTAAAGTAGACGAAGATTCAAAACCATTTGTAGAAAAGGGAAGCTCTGTCTTCTGTAAACATGTAGTTTGGTGTGGGAAAAATATACTGATTGGAGCAGATGTTCCAGTTCTCTACAATGATACTGTCATTGCAGTTGGTAGATCTGTTCTCTCTTCCCGAATGATTAAAAGCCTAAAACACGGGGTGGCCATAAAGATCAGAGATAGTTTAAAAAGTCCAACCTGATCAGTGGATAATACATGATGCGTGGCGGCAACCGCGAGATGCGGAGAATGTTAGACAAGATGGGCCTAGAGATGAAAGAAATCCCTAACGTACAGGAAGTAATCATCAAGACGGATAAAAAGGAGATTATTATTCAAAAACCTGCAGTATCAGAAATGAAATCTAAAGATAATTCCATTTTCCAAGTCATTGCAGAAAGTTATGAAGAGCGGGAATTAGAAGTGCCTATATTTAGCGAAGAAGACATAATGTTAGTTTCACAGCAAGCTGGTGTCTCACAAGAAGCAGCAAATAATGCCCTTGTGGAAGCCAAAGGAGATCTTGCAAGAGCAATCTTGTTACTTACAACCAAATGAAGGATTTAATAACAGGATTTTGAGGTGTAGCCATAATGAGTGAAGTCGCTGTTTCTAAGGTTGAAGGGATAATCAAGACTCTCTCTGAACTAGAAGAGAACATTGACTCCTTAAATGAAAAAGTCGCAGATATGAAAAAGAATCTTCATACAAAAGTCGAAAATGAGATAGAAACTCTTCGAGAAAAGATAATTGAAATGGCTACAAAAGAATCTGAATTTATGATATCAAAGACAAGAGATGCTGCAAGTCAAGAAGCAAAGAAAATACTAAATG
The DNA here is from genome assembly GCA_023251295.1 of Nitrosotalea sp. GTDB lineage: Archaea > Thermoproteota > Nitrososphaeria > Nitrososphaerales > Nitrosopumilaceae > UBA8516. The sequence continues at coordinate 30,733 of JAHEYZ010000004.1, forward strand.
ATGGTGAAAAGAGCCTTGCCGAAATTAAAACCAAAATAAGCGAAAAATTTGACGAGGCTGTAGACGAAACTGTTTCTTCTATATTGAAATAAGAATAAAACCTTAAATTTTGCTGTAGTCAAGATAAACCATAGCCTATCATACTAAAAACAGTATTGCGGTAGCAACAGTTTATGGCAGATCTTATTTCAAATTCGTAAAGACGTTACAATTCTTAAAGATAAAGTATGATTCTATACTCCCAAATGAAATTAACAAATCAGATAAAAGGCTTATTCTTACAACAATAAATGATGTACCAAATATTAATAATAAATTGGTATTATATGACGAAGAGTTTAATGCAGATCCTACAGTAATCAGAGCATTGATCATTCAAAAACTTGAATCAGGCATGCATGAAAATTCTCTTGTAATAGGAATAGATCCTGGTAATAGAATCGGATTATCTATTTTTTATCATCAAAAAGAGATCGAACGTTCAATATACACATCGCTTGATGAATTGATATCTCACGTTGTAAAAATTTTATCTGGGTTAAAGGCTGATAGAAAAATTGTAAAAATAGGAAATGGAAACTTGAAGATAGCTAAACAAATAACTAATCTCTTAAATCTAAAATTCTGTTCACATTTTGAATTAGAATTTGTTGATGAACGTAGAACCTCCTTGAGAACAAAAAATTATAACAAAAGGGGAGAACGTGACAAAATGTCTGCAAGATATATCTCACAAAGAGAAGGATTTCGTCATCTTGTTTTGCCATTATCCAGAACAGGCTAATTTTGAAATTTTTCTGATGAACTCATTCCTTAAAAAAATCTTTATTAAGAAGCATCGAAATTTCTTGTAAAAAATATTAATTTGTTATTTTTAAAAAAACATACATTTTTATATAGCTTTTTTGTTTTTTTCTGAAAACTATGTAATGGTTCAAGAAGGACCAATGTAATTTTTCAATAAAATTATCATTAATCATATAAAAAATTGTGATCCACCCTTAAATAGTTAGTATTACTATAAGTAATTACATAAGGAAAGTGAATGAAAAATGACATGTAAAGGAATATGCACAAGATACAAGGCACAAAAGCCAGTTGGTACGGGTCGCTATGCATCAGGTCAGAAAAGATGCCAGATTTGTGAAATTTTCATAAAGTGGGAAGGGCTCTGGTGTCCATGCTGTGGATACAGGTTGCGAACAAAACCAAGAAACCTAAAATACAAAGCAAAATTGCGTGCTAGAGTCGAAGCTGATTCTCAGCTTGAATCTGTTGCCGTAAAAGCTGCAGAGGTAGAAGAGATAGAAGTGGAGGCAGTAGTAAAAAAGCCTACAAGAAGGGTTAAGACTAGAAAAGATATCGTGAAGAAAGTAGCCATGGCTCCGGTAGCAATAAAGGCCTAACTGTCGTAGACGATTGGTGTCACAAGTAGGTTATAAGAAAAAAACCGTTAAAGTTGAAAATAGGGAATTCTTGGTTCAGATAGTTCCATTTGATAATGGTAATTTTATTTCAATAACTGAAGGGAGAGAAAAGATTGGTGCTATGGTTGTGTCAATCGGCTCTGGACCTCGTACCAGTGCAGTTACAGTAATACCATCCAAATCTGAATCTCTTTTTGTTAAAATGATCTCGGAACGTATAGCCTTGATTATTAACGGAATTTGTATTGTTTCTATTAGTACACTAAAAGATCTTGGATTGGAAGATATGAAAATCATCATGAATGAAATAATGGAGATTGTTAAACAATGACAGATCTTAGATCTTATATTGATCAGATAAAAAATCTGAATCAACTACATGTAATAAAAAAGAAAGTTTCTACAAAATATGAGATTGCAGCGTTGACTTCAAAAGTGGATGGAACAAATGCAATTTTGTTTAAAAATATTAAAGAAAGCAAATTCCAACTAGTAGCAAATTTAGTAGGTACAAGAGGGAGATTTGCAAATGCGATAAACGCAGAAGAATCAAACATACATGAAAAGGTAATTTCTGCAATAAAACATGCTAAAAAACCAAAGACTGTTTCTGAAGGGAAATTCATGGAAAATAGGTCCCAAGATCTATCAATTTTACCAATAGTAACACACTTCGAAAAAGAGCCAGGTCCATTCATCACTTCTTCTATAATCTATACCGTAAATCAGGAAAAAAATACTCAAAACTCATCCTTTCATAGACTGCTGCCTCTCGATAAGACGCACTTTTCTGTGAGAATGGTGGAAGGAAGACATTTACATCGTTCATTTTTGTACGCCAAAGAGCACGGTGATGACCTAAAAGTGGCAATCACAGTTGGCGTCCACCCTGCTGTATCAATTGCTGGAGCGTATCAAGCGGAATGGGGAGAAGATGAGTTACAAATAGCAAATACTCTCTTAGGAAATAAATTGACATTATCAAAGCTGCCATACTCTGGAATGAAAGTCCCATCAAATGCGGAGATAGTTATGGAGGGAAAGATCCTAAAAGACAAGACGCACAAAGAATGGATGGTTGAAATGCTTAGAACATATGATTTTAAAAGAGAACAACCAGTGTTTGAGCTAGAAAATCTCTACTTTAGAAATAATGCCATTTTTCATGACATACTTTCAGGTTATTCTGAACATCGTCTACTAATGGGAATGCCAATAGAATCTAAATTAAACCGTGATGTCAGAAAATCATTTCCTCGAACAAAAAAAGTAGTCATGAGTGATGGAGGATGCAATTGGCTTCATGCTGTAGTGCAGATTACAAAAAAAAGGGATTCTGATGCAAAGAAAGTGATCGAAAAAACATTTGCTGCACATAGATCGTTGAAAATGGTAATTGTAGTTGACAATGATATTGATCCTAGCAACGCAGTTGGTGTTGAATATGCATTAGCTACCAGATTCCAAGCTGATGAAGACTTAATCATTATAAACAAGGTAAGAGGTTCAAGCCTTGATCCATCAAGTGATCAAAAGAACTTGCTCACTGCAAAACTTGGCATTGACGCAACTAGGCCTTTATCAAAAAGAGCAGAAGGTTTTGAGATTGCTAAAATTCCTAACGAAGATAAAATCTCATTAAAGGATTATCTTTAATCAATCTCATTTATCTAAAAGATATCCTAGTTATAACCCAGAATCAACCATTAAGGCAATGAACAATATTGCAAGATATGGGCTAGAAAATTTGAACAGCATCCATGATGCCTTTTCAGTTGGTTTGGTCAAGACCAAAACACTAAGAGCAAGCATCAAAACGCCAGTTGCTATTGCAGTATAGAGATAAACTTCATGCATTACTGGTTCGTTAGTATTTGTAGTCAAGAAAAATGGTACAATACTGAACAAAACCATCATCACTGTAGATCCTGCAATCACTCTAGCCGATGTCTTTTCAGATTGGACAGCAGTCAACATTGGAACATTAACTTTGTTATAATCTTCCTTAAAATGCAAAGTAAGAGCCCAAATGTGCATCGGAATCCAAATAAACACAAGTCCTGCCATAACTAGCCCAAGATCCCAAAGTCCATGCATGGTAACTGCAACATAACCAATCATTGGTGGAGCACCACCACAAAGTCCTCCTAAAATGATATTTAATCTACTTTGTCTTTTTAGGGCATAGCTATACACCAAAACATTATTCGCTAATCCAAAAGCTATGAAGCCAGTGGCCCAGAGTCCTTGTTCCAAAGTGGTAGTAAACGAAATTCCAAATACGGTGCACAAACTTATTGCTGTTAATACCAAACCAAAATCTCTTGCCTTTTCTGCCGGAAAGATTCTTCTACTAGGAATTGGTCTGTTTTTTGTTCTTTCCATGATAGCGTCAATATCTCTGTCATGATAATTAGTTAGGGTATTAGCAGCAGCTGATCCAGCAGCAACACTGCCTAACATCAAAGCCCAAGTTATAGGTGAAACCTGAATATCGTAAATATTAGAGGCAGTAACGGTTGCGCCAAAAGCAGTGAAAACTAGAAGATACCAAATTTTTGGTTTAGTCAACTCATAATATGTCTTAATTCTTGAACTCGTTTTACTTGTTAACACACTAACTCATCTTTTTATTCGTTGTTTGATATTTATAGGTTGAAAAAATCAAAGTAATTCATTGTTTGTATGGCATTGGCTTAGCCGTTTTTTTCATCTCTATAAAACTCTCAGAACGTTGTACACCTTGAATGCGACCCAAACTTTCTGATATCAATCTGTGCATTTCGTCTAGATTTCTTGCATACATTGTAACTATAATATCAAATCTCCCAGTCACTTCGGAAATCTCTCTTACTTGAGGTATTTTTAATAATTCTTCAATTACATTATCACGAAGCTTCGAGTCCATGTTTAATCCGGTCAAAGCTTTTACTGTATAGCCAAGTTCTCTTTCATTTACTACTATAGTAAAACGTTCAATAAGCTTTCTTTTAATCAGTCGTTTAATTCTACTGTATACGACAGATGAATTGACATTAATTTTTTTTGAGATTCTAGGAACTGAGATATTTGCATCTGCGGCAAGTTCAGAAAGGATTGTCATATCTAAATCGTCTACTTTTACCGTTCAAAACACCAATTATTGTGAATAAAAATGGGGTTAATAAAGTTATAATTGCAATTTTTCTGCAAATTTTATATCAATTATATCATGCCCTTTTTGTAGAGCATTTCGGCTAAAAGTACAGCCCCTTTTGCAGAACCCATCTTCTCATTATGAGAAAACAAGACATACTTTATTCCGTTTTCAAAAACAGTATCTTCACGTAGTCTACCTACTACTGTAGACATACCACCGCTCATCTCTCTGTCCAATCTTGGCTGTGGTCTTGTAGGATCTTCATGTACCATAAGATATTTTTCTGGAGCAGACGGAAGACCTATGACACTGATTTTCGCAGAAAACTCTTGCATAGCTTTTTTGACTGATTCTGGATCTGCATGTTTTGTAGTTTCAACAAATACGGATTCTGTATGTCCATCAATCACTGGCACTCTGGTACAGGTACAACTCACTTTAATATCTGCAGGTATGATTTTTCCATCAGTTAGTTTACCAAGAATCTTTCCAGTTTCTAGCCTAACTTTCTCTTCTTCTTTTGGAATGTAGGGAATTATATTATCAGTAATATCCAATGCTGAAACTCCAGGTGATCTACCAGCACCAGACATTGCTTGCATGGATGTCATGATAATTTTTTGTGCCCCAAATTTGTCTAGCAGTGGCTTCATAGTTATGGCAAGTCCAGTGGTAGTACAGTTTGGAAGCGGTGCCACAAATCCTTTCCAACCACGGTTTTTGCGCTGTACGTTTAGTAATTCTGCATGATCATCATTTATTCCTGGAATAAGTATTGGTACATCTGGTTCGTATCTATATGCTGAAGATGTACTAATTACAGGTACATCCTTTGCAAATTTCGTTTCGATATCACGTGCAGCTTCACTTTCTACTGAGCTGAATATTAAATCAAGATTTTCTGGTTTAATGTCATCTACTGATTCAACTATCATGTTCTTGACATATTCTGGTACCTCTTCTCGTAAATGCCATTTTAGAATGCCACTATTTGGATCTCTTATAGCATCAACAAATTTTTTTCCCGAAGAACGTTCAGAAGCAGCGATCTGTTTTAACTCAAACCATGGGTGTTTGTTTAATGCTAGTACAAATTCTTGGCCTACTGCACCGGTAACACCTATGATCGCAACTCGTTTCATGCGTAATTTTCACTTTATACAATTAATATTCCTTTAGCATGAAAACCAAAACACACTAAATCCCTATTGCAATATCTCATGATGTGAAATTTAATCTTGAAAGAAACATTTGCAATCATACTATAGTACCACACGGTGGAATATATTCAACTAACTTCAAACTTGATCCTAAAATAATAGATTTTAGCTCAAACGTAAACCCCCTAGGTTTTCCGTATCAAGTAAAAAATATAATTAAAAAAAATACATCTCTCATATCTGCCTATCCTGATCCTAATTCTTCAGATCTTAAAGATAATCTTGAAAGATACACAGGCATCCCAAAAAGACAAATAATTGTTGGAAATGGTGCAACAGAAATAATTTATTATTTCTGTAAAGCATTTATCAAGAAAAATAATCAAGTCATAATACCAATTCCCACATTTGGTGAATACGAAGCAGCTGTACTATTGCAAGGAGGGCGTGTTTCTTATCTTAAAACTATGAATCTAAATGAAAGTATACAAGAACTTCAACACATGATCACAAAAAATAATTGCATTTTTCTTTGTAACCCAAATAACCCCACTGGTTACTTGATAAAAAGAAAAAACATGTTAAAGATTTTAGAAACCGCATATAACAAATCTGCATTGGTGTTTTTAGACGAATGTTTCATAGAACTTGCCACAGAATCAAATGAATCTCTTATATCGAATCTGAAAGAATTTGATAATCTCTTCATCTTGCGTTCTCTTACAAAATCTTTTGGATTGGCAGGATTAAGAATCGGTTACGGTTTTGGTAGCAAGAAAATGGTAGATGTGTTAACCCGAATAAAGATCCCATGGAACGTAAATGCATTGGCACAAAAAGCAGGAATTACAGCTCTCTCAAGTAAATCTCATCTCCTTAAAACAAGGAAATTGATAAAGAATGAACTCACTTTTCTAATCTCTTCTATATCAAAAATTAGGAACTTTACATGTTATCCTTCTTCAACTAATTTCATTTTACTTGAATCAAAAATAAACTCTAAAACAGTTCAAAAAAAACTCATAAAGAAAAAACTGTTAATACGAGACTGTAGTACTTTTCGTGGTCTTGATAATAAATTCCTACGAATTGCTGTCCGTACACATAAAGAAAATGTGAAACTGGTAAAAGCATTGGAAGAAATTTAATATGACAAAAACATTGATGATACAAGGAACTTCATCCGGTGCTGGTAAAACAACCCTTGTCACTGCATTATGCAGAATATTTGCAAACTCTGGATATCGAGTTGCTCCGTTTAAATCCCAAAACATGTCATCATATTCGTACAAACAGGACGGTTTTGAAATTTCAAGGGCCCAAGCAATACAAGCAATTGCTGCAAAAACAGCAATAGATCCGCGTATGAATCCAATTCTTCTCAAACCGCTTGGGAGCTATAGAAGTCAAGTCATGATAAATGGAAAATTCTACAAAAAAATGTACGCAAAAGAATATTACACAAAGTTTGCACTTTCAAAAGGATTAACTACTATTAAGAAATCATTTGACTGGTTAAAACAAAACTATGATTTGGTAATTATAGAAGGAGCTGGTTCTCCTGCAGAATTTAACTTGGAAAAATATGATATTGCAAACATGCGAATTGCTGAATACACAAATGCACCTGTAATTCTTGTCTCTGATATTGACAGGGGTGGGACTTTTGCAAGCATTGTTGGTACATTGGAGATAATCGATAAAAAATACAGAAAATTCATTCAAGGGTTTGTGATCAACAAATTTAGAGGAGACAAAGATATTCTGCAACCAAGCCTTTACAAGCTAAGAAAAAAAACAGGAAAACCTGTATTAGGCACGATTCCTCTCACGAAATTTGATATCCCAGAAGAGGATTCACTTCACTCCAGTCCAAAACATGTACAGTGGAACAAAAAATACTTGAAATCCTTGGAACTGGAAATAGAAAATTTAAGTCAGGTGGTAAAAAATAGCATGAACATGAAAGCAATAAATGAGTTACTCAAATGATCCTTGAAACAATTCTGGCAGTAGTATTTGCTATTACAATAGACTTTACAGTAGGTGATCCAAAAAATAAATTTCATCCAACTGCATGGATTGGAACACTGATTGGAAAACTCGTTCATCTTACAAAGAATAATCCAAAAAAAACTACTAGACTTTCAGGAACGATTCTTACAATTTCGGCTGTAACACTAGTTGCGGTAACACTTTATTTCATTAATACTGGATTAATCTCTCTAGAATTAGCAAAGACTGATTTTGGATTGTATGATCTTATTGTTACTACACTAGTTATTATAATCACAGGAATTTTACTCAAGACTACAATTGCAGTAAAAGGAATGCAACTACATGCACAATTGATCATGTGTTCACTTTCAAAAAATGATCTTGACGATGCAAGAGCAAAACTGTCAATGATAGTTAAAAGAGACACAAAAAACTTGGATAGAAAACACATTATTTCAGCAACTTTAGAAAGTATAAGTGAAAACACTGTAGACGGAATTACAGGACCTCTCTTCTATTTTGCAATTTTTGGATTGCCTGGAGCATTTGTTTACAGAACAATAAACACCATAGATTCTATGATAGGTTACAAAACGGAACAATTTAGAAATCTAGGATGGTTTGGTGCAAACTGTGACAAAATACTCAATTATCTGCCATCAAGATTGACCAGTCTTGTTATGGTGTTTGCTGTAATGATTCTTGGAAAAAATTGGAAGCACTCTCTAGAAATAATGAGACGAGACGGCCAAAAGACAGAAAGTCCCAATGCAGGGTATCCAATGTCTACATTAGCAGGTGCTCTGGGAACAAGATTTGAAAAGATAAATCATTATGTTTTGGGAGATGGAAAAATGGAATTTACGGAGGATCACTTTAAATCAGCAATATCAATAATGAAACTAACAACAATTCTATTTTGTATTATTATTACAATTCCAATGATTCTAGTACTTTCGAATCTTGGATGGTGGTTGTATGCTTAAAGGAATAATCTCTGTAATTTCATTTCTTACAATACTTCCTTCAACAAAAAATGTAGAACTTGATACAGTTGCAAAAAACATGTATCTGTTTCCTGTTGTAGGTGCTATAATTGGCTTGATAATTGGTGCAGCTGGATTTGGTCTATCATCATTTCTTGATCCATTAATAGTTGGACTACTGCTTACTGGCTCTGTAGTAATTATAACTGGAATACATCATACTGATGCGCTTTGTGACTTTGCTGATGGCATTATGGCAAAAGGCACAAAAGAAAAAAAATTACAAGCTATGCGTGATCCGGCTGTAGGATCATCTGGTGTGATAACAATAGTGTTGTATGCCGGAGGGATGATTATAGCTCTCTCTATGATGAAAGGGTTTACACTTTTTCAAGCAATCTTACTAAGTGAACTTCTTGCCAAATTTGTTATGGTATTACAAGCAAACAGAGGTTCTTCAGCATGGCATGGACTTAGTTCTCCATTCACACAATCCATGAAAGAAAAAAAGAAACTTGTCATAGCAACTGCAATAACTGTTATTCCTATAATTCTGATTGGTGGAATAACAGGTGTCATTGTTATAATAGCTGGTGTGACATTGTCACTAGTACTTCTCACGGTTGCAAATCGAAGTTTTGGAGGAATATCAGGCGACGTTTTTGGAGCTACAAATGAGCTTGTTAGACTATCGTCTCTTCTGATCTTTGCTTCAGTATGATAGGACTAGTAATGTGTGGTGGCAAGGGCACAAGAATGCATACATCCAAGGAAAAACTTCTTCTAACATACAAAAATCCAATCATACAGCATGTTATATCATCTCTACAAGAATCTGGCTGTTTTTCAAAAATCGTGGCAGCCACAAGTAATAATGCACCAAGAACAAAAGAATTTCTAATAAATTTGGGTGTATTTACGATGGATACTTCGGGTAAAGGTTACGTTTATGATCTTAACCAGATCTTATACAACTTTGATGAACCTGTATTTGTAATATCTGGAGATTTACCACTTTTAGATCCAGAAATAATAAAACAAATAGTTCAGAAAACTGGTACAGATGATACCTGGACTACAGTTATTATCAGTAAAGAATTCCTCGAATCCCTTTCTTTAAAACAAGAATATACTATAATCTACAACAAAAAACAATATTCCTACAGCGGAATATCTATAGTAGATCCAACTAAAGTAACGAATATGAAACCTGTAAATGAATCATATGTAATATTAGATGACAAAAGAATAGCACTTAATATAAATACAAAAGAAGATTATGATTTACTCTGCGCTTCCTAATATCTTGCCATTTATCTTTGCGCGAGAACCAGTTGATTCTGCAAGAACGTTACCACATGATTTGCATGTGACATTTGTAGCTACATGAGAATATACTACACTTTCTTCATTACACTCATTACACTGTACTCTTTGAAACTTGCTAGCTGGTTTTGGAATTAATATCTGACCTTTTTTCATTATGCTACCAACTCGAACTTTCTTAGTCTGATACCTGGTTTATTAAACTTCTTTTTACATTCTGGACACGTCAATATTTGTGTGGCCTTCTTTGTAGTCTTTGCAGGCTTGGCAAGTTTTGGGAATTTTTGACCCCCATAGCCTTTCTTATCTTCGGCATGTCTTCTCTCACCTATAGCTGAACCTCTTCTCTTTCCTGCTTTGTATATAGAGACCTTTTGCAGTGTGTGTTTCTTGCACTTTGGACAATATCGTCTGACCTCCTTTGGCATGTTCATAAATGAAGACCGTGCTTGACCGTAATTTAAACATCGCTTTGAATCTATAATAGTATCAAAAGCTGATTCTTACTTGTGAGATCAACTTCACTTGCTACCATGATTTCATCATTGAATTCTGTAGCAATGGGCAAGAGAAAAGCTGATCTAGTCTTGAAAAATTGTGTTCTCATTAATGTGTATTCTAGAGAAATAACTTCTGGAACAGAAATTTCTATTTTTAAAGACAGAATTGCGTACGTAGGAAATGATGCATCGCACACAATTGGAGAGAAAACTATAGTTATTGATTTGGAAAAACGATATGTTACACCAGGATTTGCAGATTCACATACTCATGTTGACAAGTATGTTTTACCATCTGAGCTTGCAAAAAAATCTCTTCTTTGCGGAACCACATCATTATTTTCAGATCCCATAGATATTGTGAGTGTTTGTGGCTACAAAGGTTTTAGAGAATTTACTAAACTAACAGAAAATCTACCAATAAGATTTTTTCATGTTATTCCAGGTGGTCTGCCAGTAGATAGAAAATTCAGCCACGCAAGGACATTGAGTCAGATTGAAGAAAGAATGGCATTACGTTTAGAAAATGTATTAGGTCTTGGCGAAGTCTTTTCTTGGACCAAAGTTACAAACTTGGATGCAAAAACAATGAAGACTTTGAAAAACATGTTAGAAAATGATCATATCATAAATGGCCATACGGCAGGTGCAAGTGACAAAAAACTAAATGCCTACATTGCATCAGGAATTCTTTCATGTCATGAACCAATTGACTTCGATCAAGTCGTTGAGAGACTTAGACTTGGTATGTGGATAATGATGAGAGAGGGGTCTATTAGAAGAGATTTAGACAAAATAATTCCAAAAATAATTGCAAACGGAACTTATCTTGACAGACTAATGTTTTGTTCTGATGGAGTAAACCCAAAAGATCTATTAGAGTTTGGTCACATTGATCATTGTATAAGAAAATCTATCAGTCTTGGGCTGGACCCTATTGACGCAATTACTTTGGCTACAAAAAACTGCTTTGACTATTACAACATGGGAAAAGATTATGGCGGAATTGCACCAGGCAAAATTGCAGACATCTTAGTCTTTGATGACCTCGATAAACTAAAACCAACAAAGGTCTTTGTAGGAGGTAATCTTATTGTATCACATGGTTCAATAGTTACAAAACTAAAAAAACCAAAGATTCCATCATGGATTACAAAAACTGTTAAAGTTAATCGCAGGTTTATAGAAAAAGACTTTATCATTAAAAGTTCAAAACCTTCTGTTCAAGCACTAGTAATTAGACTAGATACAGAAATAATTACTCAAAAAAGTTTTGAGGAATTGCAAACAAAAGATGGTAATGTGATCCCATCTATAGACAAAGATGTATGGAAGGTTGCAGCCATTGACAGAACATATGGAACAGGAAAATATACCGTTGGATTCTTGAAAAACTTTGGTGCAGACATTGGCGCCTTTGGCTCGACTTCAACGTTTCATGAAAACGACATGGTGGTTATTGGTTCTAATGAGAAAGACATGGCATTTGCAGTAAATGTCTTAAATGAAATACAGGGAGGAGTGATAGTAGTAAAAGATGAAAAGATTCTTGCTAGATTTGCCCTTTCATTTGCCGGATTGATATCGACTTTACCATTTGATGAGGCACTCTTGGAATACCTACAAGTGAACTCGAAAATAGTCGAAGCAGGTTGCAAATTCAAAAATCCTTATCTTATTCCACTCTTTCTTCCATTCCTTGCTTTGCCAGAGATACGGATTCTATACACTGGAATTGTAGATGTAAAAAACAGAATGTATCTGAACGTTCTAGTTCAATAAGGTATTAAAAGGGGAATCAAACTATCACAAAAAGAGAGATTAATTTTGGCTTCAATTCAACAAACTCCACAAGGTCCGGTTTTAGTTTTAAGGGAAAGTGCACTACAACAAAAAGGCAGGGATGCACAGAAAAACAATATAGCAGCTGCTAAGCTTGTAGCAGAACTTGTACGCACAAGCCTAGGTCCAAGGGGAATGGACAAGATGCTTGTAGATTCACTTGGTGACGTAACTATAACAAATGACGGTGCAACAATTCTAAAAGAAATCGACGTGCAACATCCAGCTGCGAAAATGATGGTAGAGATTGCAAAGACGGTAGACAATGAAGTAGGGGATGGTACTACATCATCCGTAGTGTTTGCTGGCTCATTGTTGACAAAAGCTGAAGAGCTTTTGGAAAAGAATGTACATGCTACTGTAATAATAGAAGGATATCAAGCAGCAGCCGAAAAGGCCCTCTCACTTCTTTCTGAACTGGCTAAACAAGTAGATCCACAAGAAAAAGAAATTCTACTCAAAATTGCAAGGACAAGCATGGAATCTAAACTTGTTTCTGAAGACAGTGTAATGCTTTCCAAGATTGTGGTAGACTCGATCTTACAAGTGATAGAAAAACAAGGTGAGAACTACAAGGTAGATTTGGATAATGTTAAGGTAGAAAAGAAAGCAGGTGGCTCAATACGAAATACTTCACTCATTAAAGGAATTGTTTTAGACAAAGAAGTAGTTCACAGCGGAATGCCAACTAACATAGAAAAGGCAAAGATTGCACTTGTAAATGCACCTCTTGAAATTGAAAAAACAGAGATGAGTGCAGAAATTAGAATAACTGACCCAACTCAAATGCAGATGTTTCTTGAAGAGGAAAACAGAATGCTCAAAGCAATGGTCGATAAAATAATAGAAGTAGGGGCAAATGTTCTAATCTGTCAAAAAGGGATTGACGACATTGCACAACATTATCTTGCAAAGGCAGGAATACTTGCTGTTAGGCGCGTAAAAGAAAGTGATCTGACAAAGCTTGCCAAAGCAACTGGTGGAACAATCAGCACAAACCTTGATGATCTAACATCAAAAGATCTTGGTTCGGCAGAACATGTAGAGCAAAAAAAGGTTGAAACAGACAAGTGGGTGTTCATAGAAGGTTGCAGAAATCCTCATGCGGTAACACTTCTTCTAAGAGGAGGCTCACAAAGAGTAGTTGATGAAGTTGATAGATCACTACATGATTCTTTGATGGTTGTTAAGGATGTAATTGAAAAACCAGCAATTGTTGCTGGCGGTGGAGCTCCAGAAGCGTATCTAGCTTCAGGTCTTAAAGACTGGGCAGATCGCTTTGAGGGACGAGAACAACTCGCAATTAAAAAATATGCAGAAGCATTGGAAATAATTCCACTTACAATTGCAGAAAATGCTGGAATGGATCCTATAGATACCATGATTACCCTAAGAGCAAAGCAAGCACAAGGCAAAAAGTGGACTGGAATAGACGCGCGAAACACACGCATAGCTGACATGTATTCTCTTGATATCGTTGAACCAGTAGCAGTAAAAGAGCAGATTATAAAATCGGCAACAGAAGCTGCCTGTATGATTCTAAGAATAGACGATGTAATTGCCTCATCCGGTGCCAAGGGCGGACATTCACCTCATCCACCAATGGGCTAAAAATTTCTCATGTTAGAGAAACTACAGAATCTTAACATTGTTGGTTCTGTGGTTGTTTTAAACGATTTTTTTCTAGACAGAATAATAAAGATAAAAAACATTGCTACACTTTATGATCTAATTTCAAAAAAGAGTCAATTGGGTGGAAGCATAAGGGGAATTCCACAAACAGATCTAAAAGGTGGAAATGCAACAAATGTTGCATACGCGCTTGCAAAACTTGGTGCTCCAGTCTCGTTAATTACAATAGCAAACAAATCAAACTCTCACCTTTTACACGAAACATTTTCTGAATTTCCGAATTGTTCGTTGTTTTTAGTTGACGGAAATCCTGGCAGAACTACATCACTTGAATTTAGTAATAATGGGCAACCTGTAAATATAATGCTCTCTGATCTAGGTGACAATGAAAATTTTGGACCAGAAAAACTAGGCCAAGAGGAACAAATCGCAATTCAGAATGCAGATGCAATTATAGTTACAAACTGGGCAAGCAACGAAAAAGGCACGGAACTATCAAAATTCGTATTTGATAAATCTGCAAAATCACTTCATTTTCTAGATCCTGCAGACATACAATCAAGACCAGGTGAATTCAGAGAAGCCATATTAGAACTGGCTTCAAACCTGGATTCTCTATGTCTAAATGAGAATGAATGCAATATTTTATTGAAACAATTTGATCTAGGAGTTATCTCAAATGAAGAAAAAACTAAAAAACTAGTTTCTAGTCTTTCAGAAAAAATCTCTGTCACAGTAGATTTACACACATCAGCTGGTGCATTTTGGTCAAATGGAAAAGAAGTAGAATTTGTAAAATCCTTCCCTATAGAGGCAAAGTTTGTTACTGGTGCAGGTGATGTTTGGGATGCTGCAAATATCTTGGGCTATCTTGCAGATCTTGAAGTTACAGAAAGACTGCTTTTTTCAAACGCTGCTGCATTACTTTATGTTAACAGTTCAAATGGAATTCCTCCTACAATGCAAGAAACATTATCATATGTTACTGCGGTTCGATAGTAGCAGGCGGTTTACTTGAAATTACATAACTGACCCACGAAGCACCATCTATCTCATTTGTAATTCTATTGCTTATCCTTTCCAAAACTTCTGGTGGTAGTCTTGTCCAGTCTGCAGTCATTGCATCTATGGAATTTACAACACGCACAATAACAATATGTCCATACTTTCTTTCATCTCCTACTACTCCAACTGCCTTATCATCTCCTACTGCGGCATATGCTTGCCAGACTTTATCATACCATCCAGATGCCAAAAGTTCGTCTTCTACAATTTTACTTGCAAGTTTACAAATCTGTAATTTTTCTGGGGTCACTTCTGCAATTATTCTAACCGCAAGACCAGGTCCTGGAAATGGATGACGATTTGAGAGTTTGTCTGGTACCCCAAGTGCCTTTGCAACTTTTCTTACCTCGTCTTTGTAAAGAAAACGTAATGGTTCCAAAACCTGCATATTTAGCCAAGAAGGCAAACCGCCAACATTGTGGTGTGTTTTTATCACAGCCGCAGGTCCCTTTGAGACACCACTCTCAATCACATCTGGATATAGCGTCCCCTGCGCAAGCCACTTGAAAGGACCATTTTTTTCAGCAAACTCTGTAAATATCTGAATGAATTGTTCGCCTACTATCATTCTTTTTTGCTCTGGATCTTTTACCCCCTTTAACTTTGAAAGAAAACCTTCCTTTGCATCTATACGTGTAAAATTCACTGCAAAATTGTTCTTGAACATGTCCTCCACTTCATCTTCCTCGTTTAATCGTAAGAGACCATTATCTACAAAGACACACTTTAGTCGACTTCCTATTGCTTTTTGAATTAATAGTGCAGCTACTGTAGAATCTATTCCTCCACTAATTCCACACAATACATTGCCATCAATTTTTGAAATTTCATTTACTGTGTTTTCTATAAAATTTTCTACTGTCCAATCTTGTTTGGCTTGACAAATGTTTATTACAAAATTTTTTAGAATTTCAGTACCTTTTTCTGTATGTACTACTTCTGGATGAAACTGTATGCCATAGATTGACCTCTGTCTGTTCGCTATAGCTGCGGCGTAGGAGTTTTCAGTATGACCGATTATTTCAAAACCACTTGGGATCTGTTCTGCTGCATCGCCATGACTCATCCATGCTCTAATAGATTTTCCCATACCTGAGAATAAATCAGAATCATTATCTATTGAAAGTGATGATGATCCATATTCCTTGTTTGCACGTTTTACTTTACCGCCAAAATTATTTATAATCAATTGATGACCATAACAAATTCCTAAAATAGGTAATCCTAGATCAAACATTCCATTTTGTGGTTTGGGTGAATCGCTATTGTATACACTGGAAGGACCACCTGCGAAGATTACCCCCTTAGGATTTATCTTTTTTAATTCCTCAAGTGATATATCAAAAGGTACAAGTTCAGCATATACAGAAAACTCTCGAATTCTTCTACAAATCAAGTGACTATACTGAGAGCCAAAGTCTAAGACAACTATCTTATCCATAACTTCACTTTTTAGAATTTTCAATCATACGGGAAAAAGACCAGGCGGCCGTGTTTATTATTTCGTTTACTCTTTCTCGTTCACGGTAATTTTTGATTAAAATCTCCCTTATCATGTTGCCATCTTTGTTTATGATGCAATTTATCACTGAATCTGGATCTATCTTTCCATTCTGGACATCCAAATTATCTTTGTTTTCCATACCTGCAATTATTCTTCCTAAGAAGAATGATTTGAATGGTTGTGTTTCTACGTCTAGTTTAACATCATCTGATGGAATGATCACGACTTCTTTTGCCGTAACTCGTGCATTTGCGATTATTGCATTATTCCCAGTTTTAATTGGTATAACAGAACCATCTTTATCTGATGTTACTTGGATGACCTTTTCTTTATTTTGCTTTAAGGATGATGCTTTACTAAAGCTCGATTGTTTTAAAACTGAATCTAATATTGCAAGATTATTCTTTAGTTTTTCAATTTCACCCCTACGTTTTTCAACTTCATCTGAAAGCCACTCTTTCAATTCTAAAATCTCACGAATCTGATCTTCTGAATAATCCATGTATTTTTTACCGGTACATAGATAATAAATATTAAAACAAGTTTAAAGTTGGTATAAGCAGTTTTTTTGGGGCTACCTGCACCGCCTTACAATCGAGTTTGCTGAATGTAATTAGATCCATTCCAGAACTATATCAGAAGAACGAGAACGGAAGAAATAGTATTCATTTTCATGCCTTTAGAGCATGGTTTAAAACGCAGGTAACTAATGCCCATCATTCTGACTTTGCAGAGCCTTGATGGGTCATCAAAGTGTGAAACTCATGTACTATAGAAATAATCCAAAGGACAGGTTAAAGACCTACCTGGAAGTTGAATCAGTCCTTACTGTATCTGACCTGACAACTGTAGAAAACACAGTAGAGGATTTGCAGAAAAAGGTAGAGTTTCTTACAACTGAACTTGAGAAAGTAAAGCAATGGAGGGAGATTTCAGACAGATATGAAAAGATCCATCGCAATTAGGTTAAGAGTTGATACCATTGAACGATTGGCATCCATAAAACAAGAGGATGAGAGTGTAGAGTCTATAATCAGAAGGCTTTTGAAAACATGGGAAAAAGATTATTGTCGATCGTGAGATACTATAGCAAAAGTTATTTTTTTGCTAGAAGATCTTTTTTCATTTGAGAAAACTCTTCTTCTGTTATTGCGCCTTGTTCTTTTAGCTTCGCGAGTTTTGAAAGCTCATCTGCTAAAGAAAAGTTTTGAGTAACTGTCGGTTGTTGCGATTCTTTCTTTAGGAGCTCCACTCCTTTTTTTATTGCATTAACAATTTGTTCTGCTTTGTCTTTCGGAATGGCATCTATTTCCCCTCTTCCGCCATGGCCCCACCGGATAACTCCAAAACCCCTACTCATATCACTCAAGCCAGGTGCAGTAAGTGAGATGCACGATGAAAACATTCCCTTTTCTAACTTTACACTGCTTATCTTGTCATAAGTTATGTCGTCGACATTCTCTCTGAGTCCCAACGCAGTTGGGTTCCTAATCAATAGTCGTTTGTTCGTTACAAAAATAGTACTTGGTGTAGTAATTGAGCCTCCTGGTTTGAATCTTGATTGCTTTGCAATAACTACGACTTCTTCACCGGCATTAAGCATGTGTTTAATTTTATCCAGCTCACCTTGTTCTGTCGGATCCAATATCAACTCAGCCTCAATTTAGGTAATAAAGTCTCTGATCCAAACTAGGAATATGAATGTCATAATTCAAGTTCGAATCTGTTGAGATTAGTGACTATTTTGTTCAATTTATGTTTCCAAATAGAATTTGCATTTTATCAGTGGAATATTGATGTGTTGCAATCATTACTCAAGTCCAAACTGTTTAACAATAATTAAAACACGATCTAATCTAAGATAATTTTCTCTAGATTGGAAGGACGTATTCTACAAAATCCTTTGATTGGT
>JAHEYZ010000033.1 GCA_023251295.1 Nitrosotalea sp.
CCTAATTGTAGAACCTTGTTGTATTGCAGTTTGTAATGCTCCATAAAACAGGGTCCATTCTCCCATGAATCCACTAGTTGGTGGAACTCCCATTATTGTAAGAGCCCCAATCATCGCACAGACTGCAGTAATTGGCATTTTTCCTGCCAATCCACCAAGTTTTGTCATGCTTCTTGTGCCCACTTGCAGAATAATGGAACCTGCCATCATGAAGAGTAATCCTTTGCCTAGTCCATGAGTTACATACATCATTTCTGATCCAGAAAGTCCCAATGCCGATGCAGAACCAATTCCAAATAACAGATAGCCCATCTGACTTATGCTAGAATATGCAAACAATCTCTTGATGTCATCTTGCATCAGTGCCATAGTACCACCATAAAGCATAGTTGCTAATCCCCATATGTTCAGAAATAGCGCAAAGTGTTCGTACTGTCCGGGTAGGAGTTGAACTATAAGTCTGAGAATTCCGTACGCTCCAATTCCGATCATTGCTGGTGACAAGAGTGCACTTATTGGAGTGGGAGCTTCAGCGTGTGCATAGGGCAACCATATGTGGAAAATAAATGCAGCAAGTTTTACCCCAAGTCCAATTATTATTGCAACAGCTGCAAATGCAAGAATATCAGGTGGAATGCCTTGTTCTCTAATATCAACAAAATTAAAGCTGTTAACGCTGAGTCCTATTGCCAAGAATCCTAAAAGTAAAACAACGGCGCCTACATGAGTCCAGAAAAAGAACAAGAGTGCAATTCTTCTTCTTGCACCATATCCATAGAATGCAATTAAGAAGAAACCGGGAATCAACATCACTTCAAAGAAGACATAAAATTCTATCAAGTTGGTTGCAAGGACAGTTCCAAGCATTCCCATAGCAAATACAAGATATAGCGCAAAGTAAATGCCGATTTGATTATTCAGATATCCTTTAAGAGCGGATGATTCAACAATAGCGGTAGATTGACCATCACCTACCAGTTGTTTTTGGTGATGCATTTTTTCTTCAAACTGCTCAGTAATTTTTGCAACCATGTATGGTTTTGAGTAAATTGCAAGCACTGTAGATAAAACATAAATAATAATTGCAAAAGGCGATGCAAGTCCATCAAGTAAGAATCCAAATTCTCCAAACATTTTAGTCCAAGGATAGTGTTCTTCATATGCTCCAGATAATACTGGGGCGATCATTATTGTTGTACAATAAAGTAATAATCCAAACGTAAACCAAGTTGCTGCGGTAGGTCCAGATTTTCTTCCTAAATAATATGCTACAGGCGACAGTAGTAGCGGTAAAAAGACCGCCTGCAACAACACATATTCCATTATCCTTTTAAGCTCCTGAAATCAGCGATGTCGATGTTTTTGTACATCCTGTATGCGACTATGATTAGTGCAAGTCCAACTGCAACTTCTGCAGC
The DNA here is from genome assembly GCA_023251295.1 of Nitrosotalea sp. GTDB lineage: Archaea > Thermoproteota > Nitrososphaeria > Nitrososphaerales > Nitrosopumilaceae > UBA8516. The sequence goes on from JAHEYZ010000033.1 coordinate 1,419, forward strand.
TGCTATAGCTATAGAAAACAATGCGAGTGTTTGTCCTTGACTATTTGGAATAAATCTAGAAAATGCAACCACGTTAAGGTTTGCTGCATTTACAATCATTTCTATTGCAAAAAGCATTCGAATCGCATTTCGCTTTACAGCAAGACCGTATATTCCAATGGCTAAAAGAGCCACTGACACAAGTACAAATTCAATCAGTTCGTTGCTCATTTGTAACATCCTCCCTTCTCGCTAATGTCAAAGCACCAATTACGGCAGACGCTAAAATCAGTCCCATCACAACAAGTGCTGGTGAATAATATGTAAGAAAATCTTTTCCTATTTCTTTAAAGTCAACCGATGGCGCATCAACTTCCATTGATTTTATTCCAGAACCAATTATGATAGTTCCTATTCCAAGCATAATAACAATCATCAAACCAATGCCAGCATATCTTCTACGAGGATCTTCGATTTTGTGGAATAGGAGTTCACGTCGTACTAGCATTACAGTAAACAGTATAAGCACCGCGATGGAACCAACATAAACAGAGATTTGGAACATTGCAACAAATGGTGCGTCCAAAAGCAAAAAGAATCCAGCAACACCAGCAAGTGTAACCATCAAAGATATGGAACCATAAATCATTGATCGAACTTCAAGTGAAGCTATAGCAGAACCAATTGTTAACACAGAAATTGCAAGAAATACGGCATCAGCCATGTGTTGCCCCACGCTCGTCAATTTTTATTTCTACGTCTTGATTTACTTTTGGATTTACAGCAAGTTGAGATGGTGTGTAGATTAATGCTTCCTTAGAAAACGAAGAAAGTTCATAGTCATTTGTCATGTATAAAGCATAGAATGGACATGCATCTACACATAATCCACAGAATACACATTTACCGTAGTCAATCTGTGGCATTATTGTTTTTTTGTTGTGTTTCCAAGTTTCGTTTACCTTAACCATAGCTATGGCTTCAGCAATCCCTTCACATGCAATAGCACAGAGCTGGCAACCAGTACACTTGTCATGAAACAATATGTGTCGCCCCTTTAGTCCAGCAATCCCTACCCCGGTTTGAGGATCGAATTGAAAGCCATCACCTACAAATTTTAATTTTTCTTCTGGATAACGTAATGTGAATCGTTTAACTGCCAAGTGTTTTACACCTGAGTTAAGAGCGCGTATTATTCCCCATGCGCTACTCATTGTATTAATCCTCCTGGACCCAAGACACCTGCATATACCAAGGTGAGAGCTATAAAGATGTTAACAAATGATAATCCAATTAATTTGTACCAACCAGTGTGCAAAAGTAGATCTATTCTAATTCTTGGAAAGACCCCTCTTGGTATTAGGATCACAAGTATAACTCCAACAGTTTTAATGGTAAACCACAATGTACCGTTTAACATTTCCTGATCTAATAGAGGTAGACCAGGAACATGCAAAGTGATTGGACCCATCTTTATTCCCTCTGTGATTATTTCTTGTGGAAACGGAGGCCATACCATTGGACCATTCCATCCACCCAAAAACAGAACCGTGAACAACGCGGCGAATGCATACAGTTTAAGGTATGACCCAAGTTGAACAAGACCATACATCATTCCAGAAAACTCTGTTAGCCAACCAGCAACAATTTCACTTTCTGCTTCTGGAAGATCAAATGGAATTCTTTCTAGTTCTGCAAGTATCGTAGTGAAAAATACAATGGCACCAATTGGCATGAAAATAATCCACCAGTAATGTTGTTGTGATTCAACAATTTCTGTCAGATTTAATGTTCCTGCCAAGATAACAATTCCAAGAAGTGACAGAATTAAGGGAATCTCAAATGAGACCATTTGATGAAGTGCTCGTATTCCCCCTATGAATGGGAACTTGCTATTTGCAGACCAAGAAGAGAGTAGAGTGATTATAGGAAAGAATCCAATAACTGCAAAAACTGCTAACAATCCAACGTCAACATCTGCTACTACCCATCCGGGAGCAACGGGAATCAAGGAGATAAAAGCTGCAGCAGTTCCAACAAATAACAACGGAGCAGCCCAAAAAATTGGTTTATCTGCTTTTGCTGGAATGATTATCTCTTTTGAAATTAGTTTTAGTCCGTCTCCCATCAGTTGGAGTATTCCTTCTATTTTACCACAGTAAAGTGGCCCTACACGAAGCTGCATCTTTGCAAGAAGCTTTCTTTCTATGAAAATTGTTCCTGCTGCCAGAAGAGCAGCAAAGCCAAATCCAGGAAAAGTGGTAATTCTGAAAAAATCTGTATGAATGAGTGACTTTACTATAGGTAATGTACGCGATGGATCTGCCAACCAAGTTAATGCAAGATATGGCGTGAGTAGTTTGTCATTGATTACTGGAAGTTGAATATAGAACAGTAGAATCAGTACGATTGGCAAACCAATTAACGTGAATATGACTACAACCCAAAAGATGATGTCTGTTAGAGACGCTACAAATCTACTTAGTCTAAATTCTGGTGCAATAGACGACATTTATCTATCAGCCTCTACTGGCCAGTAATTTAGGCTCCAATAAACAGCTGGCATGTTTCCAAGTTTTTCTCCTTTGAGTAAATATGGCATACAAATCAGATTTCTAAACGAACCAACGCTTATTTTGACTCGATATGGTTCAGGTTTACCATCAGATACAACATACATGCCAAGAGATCCTCTTCCCGATTCAACTCTGCGGTAAGCTTCCTCGTTTCCACCTTTTGGATTTGGTTTTAGTTTTGTTCTTACTGAGCCGGATTTTGGCATCTTCCTTAATGCATCTTTTATTATTCTACAGCTCTCAAGCATGTCAAGATATGGAACTCGTGATCGTGCATACGAATCGCCTTCTTTTAGAACCTGAGTTTGGAAATCCAGATTATCATAAACATCGTATGGTTCTTTCTTTCTAATATCAAAGTCCACACCAGCAGAACGAAGAACAGATCCAGTAGTTCCAAGTCTGATTGCATCCATTCTTGATAAAACGCCTGTTCCCTCGGTTCTTTGTTTTAAAACGGGGTTCTGATAGAAAATATCTTCATATTGTTTTAGTCTTTTTTCAAAGTAGTCGATTTGTCTTAGACATCTTTCTTCAAAGTTTGCAGGTACGTCATTTCTTACACCACCTGGTACAAAGTATGAATGTGTCACTCTTGCTCCAGACATTGCTTCTAAAAGATCTATGCAGAATTCTCTATCACCAGCTGGCCACATAAACATTGTAGAATGTCCCAAGAAAATTCCATAAATTGCAAGCCAGTACAAGGTGTAAACACATCGGTTAAGCTCAGATGCTATAACACGAATGTATTTTGCTCTTTCCGGAACTTCAATTCCTAAAAGATCTTCCACTGCAAGACAATATGGATACAAAATGTTGCAAGAATCATGGATTACAGGTCTTTCTAAGTGAGGAATATTTTGTATATAGTTTCTATATTCTGCCATTTTTTCTTCTCCACGATGTACGTAACCTGGATCAGGATCACAGGAAACTATGTAATCACCATCAACTTTTATGATAAGTCGCATATGGCCAGAACCTGGATGTTGTGGACCAACATTTAATGTCATTATCCTGTCGTCAGCTTTTTCAAGTTGAATTCCTGGAGGTAGCGGTGCTGTCATATCATCTTCCCTTGATATTAAAGTCCTTTCTGAAAGGTGGAATGTCTGCCCAGTCTTCTGGTAAAAGTAATCTCCTATTATCGGGATGTCCCTCGAAATATACTCCAAGCATCTCAAAACATTCTCTTTCATGAAACTCTACACTATAGAATACATCTCTAAGGGAAGGCATTCTAGTACTGTCCTTTCCAGGATTAGGAATGTCCTCTCGCGGAATTCGTGTTGCTAAAGTAAGTACTTGTTTTGCCAATTGTGGTTCAGTATATGAACCCAAATGATAAACAACCTCAATTTCTTTTGACTTTGGATAATCTACGCCTGTGACTGATTCGGCATGGTCAAAATTTAATTCATCACGAATGAATGTTGCAACATCTAAAATGTTTTCTTTCTTTGTGTTTATTCTGATTCGGTTTGGTTTTATGAAACCAATTGTTACTATTGTTCCAAACTTAGAAACCACCTTTTCTGCAAGAGATTTTTCAAATTTTGGTTCAATTACAGGAATGATTTCTTTTTTGGCAACTTCTGGTTTTGTCCCCACAGTTTCAATGGATTTTTCATCAGTTGTTTTTTCAGAACTCATTATTACCTAACCTTCATTCTCTTAATTTTTTCTTGAAGCAACATGCATCCTTGTATAAGAGTTTCAGGTCTAGGTGGACATCCTGGTACATAGACATCCACCGGAATTACTCCATCAATTCCTGGCAAAACATTGTACGAATCAAAGTACAATCCCCCAGTAATTGCACATGCACCCATTGCTATGACATATTTTGGATCTGGCATTTGATCATACACCATTCTGAGTCGTGGAGCCATTTTTCTTGTAATAGTTCCTTGCACTACAACCAGATCACATTGTCTCAAAGAACCAAAGGCTTCAATGATTCCAAATCTTTCTACATCATATCTTGGACCTGATGCAGCCCCAAACTCTACACTACAACATGCTGTCTCGATGTGCACGGGCCAAAGTGACCACAGTCTTCCCCAATTTAGGGCGTACCCTAGTGGCTTATCAATTGCTTTAATGAGAACGTCTCCCAGTTTACCAACAAATACATTTGTCGCATGAGACGAGATCAATTCTTTTTGCAATTCTTGTCCCTCCTGGCATGATCATCTGCTTTATTTGATTTAACACTTACCAAATGTTTCGTCTCCCTGATTGATATAATGAAAATGCAAACGAGGCAAACATTATTCCTAAAAAGGCTATGATTGGAAGCGTTGCAGACTTTGGAAGATTTAACAAAGTACTTCCCCACGCATATAGAAAAATCGACATGACATCAAAAACAACAAACATCAGAACATAAGCATAATACTGCATCATGAAATGAGTTCGTCCTTCTCCACTTGGAACTTGACCACATTCCATAGGCAAAAACTTAACAGGATTACTTCTTCGTCTTGGCGCAATCATTCTAGAAAGAATTAGGGCAGGGGCTGTTGCTACAATTGCAAATCCGAACATTAGCAATACAGGGCTAAAGCTACCAGCTACCTCTCCTACCAAAGTAGCTAAAAAGCCGGTCGGAGAGTATAAAAATCTATGCACAGTTAAGATCGTCTTTAACCCAAAATTGATTTTCAGATCATTGTATTATTGATTTAGATGGCGTATGATACAAAAAATGAATTTAGTGTGAATGTCCACAACCACAAGAATCGTGACTGTGTTCCATTCCGTGTGGATCTTTTTCCATACATCGTGAACATTTATCAGCACTGGTTGGTGAAAAGAATCCTATTCCACATGATACGCATTTCATACTTGGCATATAGTTACTGCATAACACCCGTATTTATTGCTGTATACAAAAATAGAAAATAATGATTGATATATACCGTATTCAAAATTGAAGTCATGTCAATAAACGTTGGAGACACTGCACCAAGTTTTTCTTTGGTAGATACTGATTTGAAGATGAGGAGTCTTGATGAATTCAAAGGCAAAAAGGTTGTGTTGTCATTTTTTGTTGCAGCAAGCTCACCTGTCTGTACAAAAGAGATGTGCACTTTCCGAGATTCTTGGGATCAGATATCTAAATTGGGTGCTCAAGTTATTGGAATAAGTAACGATGGACCATTTGCAAACAAAGCTTTTGCAGAAACACATCATCTTAACTTTCCAATGCTTGGAGACTACAAAAGTCAGACAATACGAGATTATGATATACTGATGCCTGATCTCTTACATGTTAAGGGATATGATGCAGCAAAGCGTTCGGTGTTTATCGTTGATGAGAATGGTAGAGTTGTTTACAAGTGGGTTTCTGAAAATCCTTTGATAGAACCAAACTATGAAGAGATAATAAATTTTCTTAAAAAAGAAAATTAATTTTTTATTCTATTTCCATTATTACGTCGTTTTTTGCAACAGATGCACCTTGTTTTACTTTTATAGACTTGATCAAACCATCTTTGTGAGATTTTATTGAAACTTGCATTTTCATGGATTCCAAGACACATAATACATCTCCTTTTTTTACTTTATCGTCTACATTCGCGTTGATGGATACAACTCTTCCAGGGATCTGACTACGTAAACTTATTTGAGAGTCTCCTCCGCTTTCAACACCAGAATTCTTGTAAACTATTTTATCCAGTTCAGAGTGTTTATCGAATGTTATCTGCAAGCCGTCCACTACAACAGTCATCTTAGCAGTATTGTTATCTAGATATTTTGCTACGTGGTAGCTGTTATCTAGCATAAATTCTATTTTGTTAGAAGTCATATTCAGAATCTTTAGGTTTAATTCCTTTTCTTGAATTTTTATTATATATTCAAAATTACCTAGACTTTGTACAATTTCGGCATCAAACTTGTTACCAAGGCTTTCAATTTTAAATTCCATTTCTATGACTTGTCCAGTTGGCCTTTCCAACGAATGTTGCTTCCTGAATGTGGTTTGACTCTGCTTTTTAGAAATTCTGAGTGAATTAATGCTGCTGCAAGTGCCGCATCAGTTTTCTTCAAGACTTCTTTTTTAATATCATCACGTAGTCTGTCTAAAATTTTGAATCTCTCAAGAAAGTCAGTCGACAAATCCCCTTTGATGAATTCGTTGCTATCAAGTATGGTTTTGTATAGAGGTATTGATGTCTCAACACCCTCAATGTAAAAGTCTGAGAGAGCCGCAAGCATTTTTTGTCTGGATTCTTCAAAAGTTTCTCCCCATGTTACAAGTTTTGCCATTAGAGAATCATAGTATGGAGAAACGGTACACCCGGGATACAGATATGTATCAACTCTTACACCTGGTCCAGAGGGAATGTTTACATCTGGAACAGGTCCCGTTGATGGTGCAAAGTCAAGGAATGTATCTTCTGCATTAATTCTGCATTCTATTGCACATCCTTTTAATTTCAAATCTTTTTGTTTAAATGGAATTTCTTTCCCGTTTGCAATATCTATCTGTAGTTTTACAAGATCAAGACCTGAAACAAGCTCTGTTACAGGATGTTCTACTTGAAGTCGTGCGTTAATTTCTATAAAATAAAATGTTCCATCGTCTAACCTTAGAAATTCTGCGGTTCCGGCATTAGTATAATCAACCGCAATAGCAGCATTTATCACAAGTTGTCCAATTTCGTCACGTGTTTTTTGATCAACTGCGGGAGATGGAGACATCTCTATGAGTTTTTGGTGTCTTCTTTGAATTGAGCATTCTCTTTCAAAGATGTGTACAGTATTACCATGTTTGTCTCTAAATAATTGATATTCAATGTGTCGTATTTTTGGAAGAAATTTTTCTACCAAGAGTGCAGATTTGCCAAACGCTGCTTTTGATTCACCAGATGCCATTTCAAAAGCCTCTCTTAGTTCCTTTTCATTATTTACTAATCTGATTCCTCTACCTCCCCCACCAAAAACTGATTTGAGTAAAACAGGATATCCTATTTGATGAGCAATATCTAGTGCTTTTTCCACTTCTTCTACTATACCAGGACTTCCTGGCACAGTAGGCACTTTGGCTTTTATCATTGCGTCTTTACATAACATCTTGTCACCGCAAAGTCTCAGCGATTTGGAATTTGGACCAATAAAGTTCAGTTTTTTCTTTTCGCAGAGATCTGCAAAGTCAGGATTTTCTGAAAGAAAACCATATCCAGGATGAATCGCATCAGCACCAGAATTTAACGCAATTTCAATTATTTTTTCCATGTTAAGATAGCTTTGGGATGGTGGAGCTGCACCTATGTGATAAGCTTCTGATGCCATCTTAGTGTGACGTGAGTTTACATCCTCATCAGAATATACTGCAACAGATTTCAAGCCATAAGTTTTGCATGCTTTGATCACACGTATAGCAATTTCTCCTCGATTTGCTATCAGAATTTTTTCAATCATGTATAATCACAGATTGATGTTCCCATGTTTTCGTGGGGGTCTTTTTTCCCGTTTGTTAGCAAGAGACTCTAATGCTTTAATTATCATTGGCCTTGTTTCAGCAGGATCTAATACTACGTCAACTGTTCCATATGATGCTGCAACATAGGGATTGGCAAACTTTTCTGTAAAGTTATCAACAAATTGTTTTTTTAAGGCTTCTGGATCTTTTGCAGCTAAAATTTCTTTTCTGTTCATTATTTTAACTGCTGCTTCAGAACCAAGCACAGCGATCTGAGCTGTTGGCCAAGCATAATTCATATCAGTTCCAAGGTTCTTGCTTGCCATAGCAATATAGGCACCACCATAGGCTTTGCCAATTATTACAGTGATCTTAGGCACGGTGGCTTCGCAATATGCATACAAAAGCTTGCTTCCATGTCTAATTATGCCACTATGCTCCTGTTGCGTTCCAGGCATATATCCTGGAGTGTCCACAAAAGTGACAATCGGGATGTTATAGCAATCACAGAATCTGATGAACCTTGCGGCCTTATTGGATGAATCAATATCTAAAGCACCAGCAAGTACCACCGGTTGATTTGCTACAATTCCCACCGTCCTTCCATTCATCCTTCCAAATCCAACTATGATATTTGGTGCAAATAGTTCGTGCACTTCAAAAAAAACATGATTGTCCAAGATTGAGAAAATTATCTCTTTCATATCAT
>JAHEYZ010000005.1:0-2874 GCA_023251295.1 Nitrosotalea sp.
GAGTATTTCCATACTCTAATAATTCAAATTTATACTGAACTGGAATGGTTCCAGCGTTTACATCAACATAAGTTAGAGCTTTTACCGGAAATGGCATATCGGGGACCACCCAAATTTTATTATCTGAAGACTTGTGCCATCCTACAATGACTGTATCAAAGGTGCCAGCTTTAACAGTAACTGTCCCTTTTTCACCTGTTGGCCCTACTTGCATTCCTCCAATGGATCCAATCTTACCCCAAGCCGGGGCTGAAAAATCTTTTGGATCTAATCTTGTTGCAAAACCTGAAAGCCACACTAATGAGCTTTTGTAAGCTTGTGCATATGGATCGATGCCATCGCTAAAACCAATTGGTTCAGGAGCAACTCGACCTACTTGCATATTTCCCTTTACAATTTTGTTACCATCTAAAACAACTAGCTGTAAATCCCAATCACCGTGTTCTGTTTTTCCTTTAACCCAAAAATCAAGCTCAAATTCAGTACATGATTTGTAGTCAACTTGGCAAAGATCGTACCTAAAATAGTCCCCTTCTTTTAATCCCTGTCCTACATACCAGGTATCAGCTGCAAGTACACCCTTAATCCCAATGGGGATAATGAGCAAAATCGTGAAAAAGACAATAGCTAAATACTTTTTCAAGCAATTTCATAAACCGAAATCCTATAGTTAAATCTTTCAAATAGGCAAATATACTGGCAGAATATTATCTCGGACATGTGTGAATGTGACAAAGTGCATATGTTTGAGGTAGAATTCAAGCTTGATGGCATGACTGTTGTTCCAACACACAAGAATTGTGGAGATCGCTTAAACGAGAAGCAGGTTGATAAATTTCAAAAGGAACTGGTAAAATCTTGGGATCTTGAAGAAGAAGAGGAAAAGTAATCAGATATTAAAAAAGAAAGGAAAAAGGAGCCACAAGAATCTACTTGTATTGCTTTACGTTTTCTTTGCAAACACTAGCCTTGCATTGACATGTTGAATCGCATAAGCATTCTCCTGCTTCTTCACAGTCACAAACACTATCTGTTCCCGTTGGAGATCCACATCCGCATGATGCATCTGTCATATTAGAGAGGATCTCCCACAGGGTTTTAAAGGTTTATCAGAAAATAAAAACACTGTTATACTTGTTGATTTTTTATGTTTGAAAGAATTTCATTTATGGTTTTTAAAAGGACTGATGCTTGTTGTTCTACCTTTAATAGATCACTTTCAATATCCAATGCAACTCGAAGAATGTGAATAAAATCGAGTTTCCGATTTAAGGAATCCTTGATTTTAATTATATTATTCCTGTTTGTATAACCTAGATAGAAATAACAATCAGAAAGAAAGGAATTTTGCACAAGATAGTTGTATTTTCTTTGTATGATTTTTGAATGACCATTTGCCTCTACCATATCAGAAAATCCTATTGTAGACTTGAGCATTCTATCCAAAAGGGATGTGGATGCTCTTTCTATTCCAAGGCATTGATGTATTGTTTCAAAACTTTTGTTTATCATATCTTTTTTGAATCCACGTATAAATTCTAACATATGTGTAGGACTAGGCCTTTTGAGGTTCATTAGTGATATTGCATCTGCAAGAAAATATGCACTACACTTTACCCACAAGGGTGCAAAAGGATCAGATGTTTTGATGCCTTCCTTTGCCTTAGTTGCATGTATACCTGCATCAACTAGACAACTTTGAGCATATGAGTTTGAAATCTTGGTTTGTTTTTCCTTAATTTCTGTTAGAAACATGCGCAGCTTCCATTGTTCGTCTGATATGATTTTCATATTTACGAATTGTCTTAGAATCGCAGGATCTGTTTCGGAAAATGAACCATGATGAAGTTTGATTAATTCACCATCGATTTCATGTACCGATTCATTTTTTTTTTCATCAAATACGGTTATGTTATATTCACAGCATTCAAAGCTGAGGCCATTGCATCTACATCCACCAAGCCCAACAGGGAAATGTGAAATCAAAAGTTTTGGTATTAGATTTTGTAGATCCATAGAAAAAATTACTTTTGTTTTTGCTATAAGGTATACAAGCTGATTAATTTTACAATTTTATGTATTGCTAAAACATTGCTTTAAATTGCGAAATCCTTATGGCATTTAGCAAGCTCCTGTGGTGTAGTCCGGCTAAGCATACTGCCCTCTCAAGGCAGTGATCCCGGGTTCAAATCCCGGCGGGAGCATAGAATTTTGTTCTTAAATTTAAATATTTTAAAAAAACCCGAATGTTATTTTTGGTTATCTAGAAATATGAGTTAATAATCACATAACATGTGGTTGGACCAAAAGATGGCGGATTTGGTTTTAATGGTTCGTCGAAATATTCTGAATTAGAAGGTAAAAATGCCATATGTGTTCAGTGTCAAGCCGGTCAACATGGCAAATGTCTTGCAAAGAACAAACCTGAAATACTATGTGATTGTGAATTGTGTTTAAATTCCTGATTTGATGGTGTGAAGCAAGTTTTAGAACGGAACTTTTCTAACATTCCAAAACTCCAACCAAACGGTAGTAAACATAAACAATAACTCAAGAATATTAGAAATTAATAATAGATTTCGTAATGGGATGATAATTTTGACATGCCGGGATTACATGTATTATATTCAGTTTTTTTAGTTGTCAGAATATTAATTTTCATTCCATTTCTTGAGTTTAGTGATGCAACGTTTAGACAATTTTGGTGATATTCTTGAATAGTCATGTTATCGCAAATTTTACATATTCGTTGAGTAGGTTTTCTACATTCTGAACATGCCAAATGGGCGATTAATTCCCCTCCACACATCCTACATGATTTATCTGGCATAATAAAAAAATCATTAAAATATAATTAAGTAGTGCGGAGAATTC
>JAHEYZ010000005.1:2974-38619 GCA_023251295.1 Nitrosotalea sp.
GTAGGTTTTCTACATTCTGAACATGCCAAATGGGCGATTAATTCCCCTCCACACATCCTACATGATTTATCTGGCATAATAAAAAAATCATTAAAATATAATTAAGTAGTGCGGAGAATTCGTTCTGTAAAATCATACTTAAACCTTAAATCTTATTATTTAACATTGGGAAATTTTTCCCATATTTTGCCATATAGTTAAGTTACTCGGGAGCATATAAGATTCTTTTTCCGTAAAGATGCATAATCAAGATTCCTTTACAATCCTTCTAACTACTATTTGATGACCTTCATGTATGTGAGAAACATGATTAGATTTTATTATTTCAGCAATTTTTATATCTGAAAAATATTTTTCATTGTACCTTCCCAGAATTTTCTTACAGTTATGACAATAGATCTCTTTGAAATCCATGTTGTTGGAATCGACCTTACAATATTTTAAGATAAAGTTAGAATTCTATGGATGGTAAAGATGATTGTTCCTTGTTTTCTAGAAATTTAATTCTAGAAATTTTATAGTAAATCACCTCACCGCGCCTTTCTATTACTGCAATAACTGGCTCTTTCCCCATTTTTGCTATTTGCACTATTTGTTTTTGAAGTAATCCCATTTTTTCTCGTTTTCCCTCACTTATACCAAATACCACATATTTGGCGCCTTTTTCTCCAAATTGCCCTCTTTCATACACTCTAAAATCAGAGCCAAATCCAAAACCCTCCTTTGCTATGTACCCCTTTGTTCTAAGGTCACGATAGACTAGGAATTTTGTTAATATATCATTATCAAATTTTATGCATTCCTGCATCATTGAATCAAAATTAATTTGTTGACTCCCTTTTGATAGTTTAAGTTTGTCAATGTATAGAAGATAAAGTGATTCAAATGGTTTTAAAAAAAAATTTTTCTTGATAACTTCTCCAAACCCTTTTTGTTCCAAGATATGTTGTATGTTTTTATCTGAGATCAAAGTATGATCTTTTACTAATATCCCATCTACTTTGGGTTCCAGATCTGACACACTTTTCAACAAGTGGTTTAACAATATAATACTACGTGCTATGTTCAAATCTTACCGTGTAGTTGTTTGGGGAGAACTCACGGTTAAAATATGGGCTTAAGATAATCAACCAAAAGTGTTGTTATGCACGGCGCAAATTATAGAATTGGAAATGGTCAACCGTATACAAGAAAGAAGTACATAAAAGGTAAACCTCAGATAAAAATTGCAAAATTTTCTGGTGGACAGAGAGGAAATTATGATTACTGTGTTCAGCTATGTTCAAGTGAGAAGGTACAGATAAGACATATGGCAATAGAGGCAGCCAGACTATCAGCAAATAAAAAAATTGAACAGGCCACTGGTGAAACTGGATATTTTTCTACCCTTAGAATTTATCCACATATTTTATTAAGAGAAAACAAAATGATTGCAACAGCTGGTGCCGATAGACTTCAGGAGGGCATGAGAGGAGCTTTTGGGAAAGCAGTAAGTTTGGCTGCCCGAGTAAATCGAGATCAGTGTATTATGGAGGTTCATGTTAAAAAAGAACACCTAGAAGTTGCAAAAAAAGCATTGCATGGTGCTGCAGTAAAATTGCCTATGACCCCTTCAATTAAGGTAATTCCTCTAAAAGCTACTGTTGCTTAATTTTAGAGTGTCGAGAATTTTTACTTGGTTTTTATTTAAGGTATCAAGAAATTCAAGAAATTCTTCATTTGTGGGACTCCGTTTTAATATTCTTCTACATTGATAATAAAACGAATTGTATAGTCTGCCAATTACTATACCGTAAGCAAAGGAATTAGAATTAGTTCGTAATGTTTCCAACGAATTTATTATTTTATGAATTTCCTGGATGTTTTCTGCTAACTCATTAATTTTCTGATTAATTTTTTCTTCCAGTCTCTTATCCATGTTTTGTCTAGATATTGCATTATTAAAAATAGTATCATCAACAGTACGCTTTAATAGACTAGAATTTTCTAAATCGTTTAAGCGGTTGTAGTACAGCTTGGTTAATATGCGGGATTGCCAATTCCGCGACCCGGGTTCAAATCCCGGCAACCGCACTTAGTGTTTTTTTAAACCTTCTCTAATGATTTCTAATGCGTTAACGATTTTTTCTGGCTTTGGGAGTTGAATCATGAAAACACTAGAATTGCCGTATTCCAAATGGGGTGAAGAAATTCCAAGCAAAGAAGAGGTTGTAAGAGATTCAAAGAATTCAATTGAGTCATTTGCATACAGTAACAATTTTTCATTAATCCCACCATAGGAAAAATTAAGCAATATTTCAACAAAAACGTGTCCCTGGCCATCTTGAAGGATGTTGAGATTGGTTTCAACTGCCAAAGGTTTGCCAGCGATGGTTCTCATAATATCATCAAATCTCTTTTCTTCAAATATTATACAGGGAACTTTCATACCATTGTAATCAAACAAGGTTATGTCTTTGTGTACTTTAGCAAGAAGTCTTTCCAATTCATCGTTGGTCATAATTCATGTTCCGGGGAATTTTTGAGGATGGTTTGATCTCCGATTTTAATCATAAATGGAGTTATGAATGCAGTGATTATAGAAATTATTCCTATCATAGGGAACAAAAATGTACTAACTGCACCCATATCTACTCCAACTTTTACGATTATTATAGAAAATTCTCCCCTAGGGGAGAGAGATAACGAGGAACGAAGTGTTTTGTTTAAACCTTGTCTAAACAAAAATCCTCCAAACATGGTACCGCCAAATTTTACCATTATAGATATAATCATGAAGATCATTGCTACCACGATATAATTTTGTAATTGGTTTATGTCCATAAGTGCCCCGACAGAAACGAAGAATATTGCCACAAACATGTCTTTAATTGGACTTGCTAGAACTTTGGAAACTTCGGAAGATTTCGATTCAGCTACAAGAACACCCGCAAGGAAAGCACCAATTCCCACTGATAAACCGACTAGATTCGAAAATAACGCATACCCAAAACATAGACCAAGAACAGAAATTAGAAGAATTTCATGATGTCCAGTATTTGCTACACGATCTATTAATTTTGGAATTATTCTAGCACCTACAGTTAGTGTCCCAACTATCAAGGCTGCAGCAACTCCACTTATGATAATAATATTTTCAAATGATACATTGTTTACAAGAGCAACAGATTGTAGTGATGCTATAAGAATTACAGCAATAACATCTTCCACAATTAGAATTCCAAGAACTAGTACGGTTGATTCTTTTTTGATTTTTCCCATATCTTCAAGAATTTTAATTATGATAGCAGTACTGCTTATTGATAGAGCCGCGGATAAAAATAACGAATCCATAAAATTAAGTCCAAATAAAATTCCTATGAAAAATATAATTCCCAATGCAAGAAAGAGTTCTATTGTTGCCATACCTATTGCAACTTTTCCTATCGATTTTATTTTTGCAATAGGAAATTCTATTCCGATTACAAACAATAGTAATATTATTCCAATATCCGCAAAAACGTTTAGAATTTTAAGATCTGATAGTGCTATAATATTTGCCATGCCTGAAGATCCTATACCACCAGGCAGAAAAGAAACCCAAAGTGGAGAAAGTGGGCCTATTAGCATTCCAGCAAATAGGTATCCTATAATAATTGGTTGACGGATTTTAAAAAAAGCAAGTGTCACTATTGCCGCTAAAATCATGATGATAGCAAGATCACCGATGAAATCTTCTTTGGGTAATTCGAGGCCAGAAATTTGAAGAAAAAATTCTTGCATAGGAAAGAAGGAACTCTTTTATTTAAAAATGGTTGCATAGTACGCTCTAGAAATAGTAGAAACTACATTAAAAATAGAATATTCTAAATAATATTAACTGTCTTGGCAAGCATCTGAGCTTTCTCGTTATCTGAAGTTTTGATTTTGTGATTTGTATATTTAGAGTCAAAATAAATAAGATCTACCATCTTTGCCTTGTCCATATTTACTATGGTTGCAGAATTAGAACTTGGAAGGTTTGTATTAGTCATAATAACAAGTTTGTCTACGAGCGCAGAAGATTTTGAAACGTTTGATATCTCTTCAAAATTCTTTCCGTGGTTTTGATTCATCACCACTGCTATGCCTATCTTTGCACCATATGGATCCTGATAAATAATGTCAAGTGGCTGATTTTGTTTTTCTAGTTTCCCAATATTACCCATCTCATGAGCAAAATTGACCAAGTTTGTGACTGCTTGTTTAAGCTGAGACCCAACATCTCCATTATTACAGTTTCTTCTAATTTTGAAAAAATCTGATATTGGAACATCCATCACGCTACCCCGTACCTTCAAACCGGGATATGCATGTTTTATTGTTTCGTCTATAACAAATTCATCGATCTTTTCTAAATTTAGCTCTTTTGATTTTTCCATTGCATGATATAATATGTTAATGATAGAACGTACACTTCTAAAGTCTGGAAATTCATCATAAAGAAGACTTATTTTTTCTGCAAGATCTTCTTGTGCTTGTTGTTTAAATTTTCCTTGTTTATCGTTGTGTTTGATATATTCCAAAACTATTTCTGAAAGTTCATCTACCGAGTTAGAACCAGCTAGATCAATTTTATAATTTGCCTTCTCTAATCTGTCAAAAATAGATGCGTTCATACTTTGAATTTCCGCATAACCAGATGGTGTAGAAATAAGCAACACTATGGATGCGGGAATATGAGCATTGATTATGGCTTTCGCAAATTCTATTGATTCATGATTTCCATCAAATTCATCTATTTCAAACAAAATAATTTTCCCAAGAAATCTTTGCGTTAATTTCGAGATGGCAGTCATTCTTCCAAGTAATTCTTCTAGATTGCAAATAGAATCAAATGAGTTTGTTATAACACTAGCGATAATTGTTGACTCGTAATGATTAAACCATTGTATTAAGAATTTTTTTAGGTTTTCAGTAGATGTATTTTTTTTTCCTGAAATTATATCCTCTACTTGCTGTCTTATTGTAACACCAGAAAGTCTATCTATAAAAGTATAATCCAGCGCCTTTTTTGCTGAATTGTCACCCTGTTCTGCTCTATTTCCTATGTATTCTAGAAGTTTCGTTCTAAGATGTATGAAAAATTCATCGTCAAAACCTTTAATGAGAGCATCATAGAGACTCGGTATTGTTTTTGGAGATATTGTAGAAAGATCCAAGAAAGTACAAATGGTGTTGTGTCTTTTTTGCAGATTTCTAATGTGAAGAGCAAGATGGGTTTTACCTGAACCTACATCTTGGATTAGTGTAATTACTCTAAAATCCCCATTGTCTGACTCTCTTCCAGATACCTTCTGTGATAGTTCTTTAATACATTCCAAAATTGCTGACTTTGCTTCCTTGTGTCTTTTTCCCCCAAGGATTTTTGCATCCTTTTCTGTTGGAGTCGGGCTACTAGGATATGGATTAGTTTCTAATTCGTATGCGTACATTAGACATTCCTCACAAATCCGTGTAATAAACCTCGCATGATTATACCCTCTTTACCTCCAGACGAGATTTCATAATTTTCCCTATGTTTTTCTAATAGTTCAGAGGCTAGAGTGTAAAAATGATCACTTGAAATATTTTTTGAATCACATATTTTTTTACGTATTTGTGAAAATGGCATCCAACCAATAGAGGTATATGATTCTGTAAGACATTTATCAAATTCAATTTTAAAATCAATATTAGGATTGGTTTGTTGGAAGATATTTATTGTATTTCGTAGATCGTGAATAGGATTAATTGGCTTAGGTTTTACATATTTTAATTTTGTAACGTTGTTTTGCACCATTCTGATTGTAGGTTCATATTGTGATTTTTTTGTTGGATGGTTTTCTCTAGTCCAAACAAAATAGGCTGTACCTTTTTTTTCAACAAAAACTTGTTGTTTTTCAATTAGAGTTTCTAATACATTTTCACAGTTTTTGCCAAATGTTCTTTTTAGTTCCAATCTTTTGATTCCCTTTATACCCGAAGAAGATATTTTCTTGAGAATCTCGTCTTCCATGACCTCTCATTTCTTGAAATTTATTTAAGACCAGATGTAGTCTGCTACAACAATTTAGTGAAAAATTCTTACCTATCCAGTATCTTTACGCATAAATACTGACATTTCTGCTTTGATCTTTGGGATGATGATAGAGTTAGCTGATTTAATGATGAGAGAAACTCTGGGGTATCTGACCAAGAAGTTAATTGAAGGTCATTGCAGAGTTACCTAATTATTAATAGTACCGTATTATACCGTATTTCATGCTAACATGTGAATATTGCCCAAAGCAATTCATTGAAACAGACAACGGTTTGGTTCAAAAAACTTTCCATGAAGTCCTTCATGATCCAGAAGTAGTGAATAACTAATTCTGGACGTTTTTTCTAAAAGCATTTTAAATACGAACTTTTTTATCAGTTAGCTTTGCATTATTGTAAAGTGAAAAAAAAATCTAGTCGTGATATTACGGTTCAGCCAAAAAGAAATTCAAGCTCAGACGTTTTGAAAAAAATGAATTCAATTACTGATGCGACAAAAATTCTAGCCAGTGAAGTTAAATCCATGTCAAAGATTTTTGTAGAAAACCAAAAGATCCTCATTTCACTAAAAAATATGATAGATGCAATTGGTTCAGCCTTAGAACAAATACAACGAAATGCCAAACAGATAAACATTATTGAAGAAGATACACAAAAACTATTTTCTGGGCTTAATCAAGTAAAAGCTCATTCAAATTTGATAGCAAGAGTCAACGAACAAACAGGTCGTCTTCAAGAACAAGTAAGTAAGATTCATGAAAAACAGGAGTCACTTCCTGATGTAAACAAAGTAATGCAAAGCGTAGCTGACAGTCTTGATTCAATTAGAAACAACACAAAGATGATAATACATGTATCTGACAAAACAGAAAAAATACAAGACGAACTCAAAAAAGTATATGCCAAGACAGAATCGTTGCAGGGTTTTAGCGGATTTGATGAAGTAAAAAAGAAGATAGACGAAGTTTTTACAAAAACTGAAAAGATTTCTAAATTAGAAGAGAACATTACTAATCTAAAACAGGAAATTGGGAATGTGACATCGAAAACAGAGTCCCTTGCAAACATGAGTTCTGACATCAGAGATGTGGGCATAGAATTGGGTTCACTTGTCAGAAAAACTGACTCTCTTGCCACCTTTGGCACCGATATTAGAAATGTTAGCACCGAATTTGTTAATTTTAAAGAAAATGTGATGGGTAAGACAAAACAAATCGATGAAAAGATATCTGATTTGACGGAATTGTTAAATCGAAATGCATCCTCCACATCAGAGTTTCATAAAAAAGCACATGAAATACACCAAGAACTTCAAGAGATAAGAAGTGTTACTCACAAAACTGCCCAAAATACATCAAGAGAAGTTATAGGATTATTGCGTTTGTCTGAATTTCAATCAACCGTTCGTATGCATTCAGAATCAAAATATGGCACTTTAGATGATCTTGACAAGATGATATCGCAAACAGTAGACATGATAAATTTGTTTGACAGACTTTCAATAGAATCTGAGAAGAAAATACCACTTCCTCAAGAGGTAAAACAGTGGAGTGTAAGCAAAATTTTAGATTGTGCCGATAGATGGGAGATACGATTTACTGATGTTTTTAGACTTTTAATAACTCAACTTGGTCGCGATCTTGTAAAGGAGTCCCTTAGAATAGAACAGGTTCGAGATCTTTTTGGAATTCGTGCTGTTGATGAAGTAAGACAGGAAATGGAGATATCTTAAACTTCGTCAGACATTTCGTATGATTTTAGACGCTCTTTCTTTCTTTTTAGAACAGCAAAAATTCCCAATATTACTGCTATCCATAGAGAACTGAAAACAATGTTTGAGAAACTCACATACATATATGGAGTTGCATCCAAAAGATGGAGTCTTAGTTCCTTTGCCCTTTCGTGAATGTTTATCATTCCAGTCTGAAAAGAAGAACTATCTTGTGGAACAGTAGAGATCTTGTCTACGCTTGAAATCATGTTTTCAAGGTCACCTTGAATTTTACCAAAGTCTGTCGTTTCGGTTGGAAATATCCAAACAGGATTTCCTTCTTGTGGTAGGAGAGTTTTGATATTGTTAAGATATTCAGTTATTACTTGAGTATCATCCGTTGCCTTTATTCTGTCTAAAAGACCCCTTGACTGATCCAGTGGATAAACATCGTGTTGATATCCATAGTAAGCCATAAAGGCACCAAATGAGATAAAACCAATTATTCCCACCATTGCAAGTTTGTAGTAAGTATTTGCCATCTTCTCTGCCTTTGTTATATTGCGTAACAACTGCGATTTGTTCTTTTTAAATGTTGTATGCGATATGCTAAGATACGATATGTAGAAGTATCCTAATGTCTGAATTCCAATCAGAGGAGCAAAGATTGGATTTCCTGAAAAAATGGAGATGAATATTCCCAATATACCATAGACTCCAAAAAAGAGCTCCAGGAGTGTAGTTTTTGTAAATGGTAGATTGTAGGCTTTGTCTCTCCAATCATCTGTGTTATTTACAATTCCGTATTTAGGAGTCCTAAGAAATTCGTTCTTCTTCCCTAGAAAAGCATCAAAAACAGCAACAGTATTGTTTACTGACATACCTGCAGAATAAAATATTAGATAAAAATAAGCCAATGTTTTTGATTTCCATCTTTGTGCCCATAAGTTTCGTATTATCATGATATATACAACTGGTCCCATTGCCAGATATGCAACTATTGTTAACAGTGGTAATACGCTCACAACATACAGGTTGAATTTAGAAGATAACAAAATTGGAAGTATTAAGAATTGAATAAGCATAAGTGGGTGTACTATGTGTCTGGTTAATTGAACAAAAGCCTGAATTTTTGTGTCAAATGGAATTTTTTTTATTGCTACGTCGCCAAGCAGTTTAATAGCACATTGTATCGAACCCTTTGCCCATCTAAATTGCTGCCTTTTTGCTGCATTCATTTGTACAGGAAGTTCTGCATCAACAACAATATCAGCTAAGAAGAGACATTTCCAACCCTTCATTTGAGCTCTATAACTTAGATCTAGATCTTCAACAAGCGTTGCAGTATGCCACCCCCCAGCATCCTCTATGCATTCTCTTCTCCAGATCCCGGCAGTTCCATTAAAGCTCATGTAAAGGTGAGAGTTGCTCTTTGCTTTTTGTTCTATGAGGAAGTGAAGGTCTAGACTAAGCGCTTGTGCTTGCGTAAGTGCAGAATATTTTTCGTTTACATGTCCCCATTTACACTGAATTAATCCTATCTCGGGTTTTGCAAAATATGGTATGGCTTTCTTCAGAAACCAATCAGGCGGAATAAAATCAGCATCAAAAATGGCCACAAAGTCTCCTTTTACAAATTTCATCGCATTACGAAGCGCGCCTGCTTTGTATCCTTTCCTATCTGCTCTACGTATATGCGATATATCAAATCCCTTCTGTCGATAGTCGACTACAAGATTTTCTAAAATATCATAGGTATCATCATCAGAATCATCCAAAACTTGAATACACATCTTTTCTTTTGGATAATCCATAGAACATACGGCGTTTACGAGTCGAGCTGCCACATATTTTTCATTGTATATTGGAAGTTGAATTGTAATGGTTGGTGATCCCAGTTCAGTTTGTTGGTATTTTCTTCGTTGTTTTGAAAGTAATACAAGATAGTAAAAGTTGCAAGTATACAATGTAACAAGAACAGCTATTGTAATGAATACATTGAAGAGGAATTGTGTTAATGGGGTTACTGCCATACCCTACGGTAGAAGATGGAAAATATGTATTTATAGTTGCACAAACCCTTGTGAAGGATATTTTGTATTTTATCTTTTCTTCCTTTTAATTTAAAAGAACATTTTATGAAAATCCCTTTTTTGATGACTGACCAGATCCTAATGTAGTATTTAAAATGGCAAATTTAGTGTTACAGCCAACTGTGCGTTTAAAAATTTTCTTAATAATCGGGGCATGTTTCCTCACGTAGTTTTTTGTACTTGGTTTCCATGGATTCTGCAAATTCAAGGACTTTATTAAGATCAAAATCTTTTTTCGGGAAATACCATCTTATGGCTACTCTATGGCCTATTCCATCCATATCGTATATCATTCCTTTTTCTGCTTCAACCTTATAGTTTTCATCCAATGATTGTTCTTGGACAGTAAGACCTCTTTTTGTTTTATCTTCCATGATAAAAAATGTAGGACTATCACGAATGGAATAGAATATGCCCTGTTTCACCAGAGGAAGTTCTTGAGTCAATTACTTTTCAACAGAATTACCAATCATATTTCCCCACTCAGTCCATGAGCCATCATAGTTCCTGACTTGCGGGTAACCTAACAAATATTTCAGAACAAACCATGTGTGAGAGGATCTTTCACCAATTCTGCAGTAACAAATAACATCTTTATCTGGAGTTACTTGTTTGGTTTCATAAATCTGCTTTAGTTCATTTACCGATTTAAAAGTGCCATCAAGGTCATTCACCGCGGTAGCCCAAGGAATATTTTTCGCGGACGGAATGTGTCCTCCTCTTTGTGCATGTTCCATCGGATATTCTGGAGGAGCTGTAATTTCGCCAGTATACTCTTTTGCAGATCTGACATCCACCAAAACCGTATCTTGTTTATCCAGGGCTCTTTTGACATCAAAAAGATAAGCGCGCAATCCCTCATCTGGAGGTTGTGCGACATAGTTTGTTTTTGAAATTTTTGGTTCATCTTTAGTATATTGTTTTTTTTCTATTTCCCATTTTTTTCTTCCCCCATTCATTATCTTCACGTTTTTGTGTCCATAATATTTGAAAACCCAAAACACAAACGCTGCAAACCAATTGTTAAAATCGCCGTATAGGATAACCTCGTTTTCAGGTGTTATTCCACATCTTGACATCAATTCTTCAAATTGTTTTTTGTTGACAATATCACGAGTGATTGGATCATTTATGTCACGTTTCCACCAGATTAAACTGGCTCCTAGAATGTGACCTTGTTTGTATGCATTTTCAGGATCATAATCCACCTCGACGATCTTTATCAAACTATTAGAGATGTTTTTTGAAACTAATTCTGTATCTGTTAAAACATCAGGATTAGCATAGCTCATGTTTCTCGAAATATTAACTATAATTAGGCACTTATATCTTCATCTTTATGAGATGATTTTTAAGTGAAATTACAATATCGGTTTTTGCATGAATCTTAATAAAGTCGTAATAGTGAGCAAGGTAGGTTCTAAGGAGTCAGAAGACGCAGCAAGGAAAGTGGCAAAGAAACTTCTTGCGAAAAAATCACAAGTTTTTACAATTTCTCCGGTAGAAGTAGATGGTGCAAAAAAGGTAGAAACTCTAGAAGAGTTAAAGACCACAAATCTTGATCTTACAATAACTCTGGGAGGAGACGGTACAACACTCCGTGCGTTTAGATATTTAGAAAATGAAGTTCCACTTTTAGCAATTAATGTAGGTGGAAATCGTGGTATTCTTTCAGAAATAACTTTGGAACAAATAGACGCCGCAATAGAACAAATATTTTCAAATAACACGTTTCTTGATAAGAGGATAAGAGTAGTAGCTTCATGCAAAGGACAAGAATATCCTCCTGCGTTAAATGAGATTTATATAAACAGACAGAATCTCACAAAAACGTCTCTTTTTGAGATTAGATTTCAAAACGATACAGTTACACAGAGAATGGATGGAGTCATAATATCTACTCCAAGTGGTTCTACAGGTCATTCATATTCACTTGGAGGTCCAATATTGCATGAAAGTCTTGACGTCTTAATTATTACGCCAGTAGCACCTGTAAACAGATTGCCGTCACTTGTTGTACCAGATGAAAAGATAGAGATTGTCAATTCTCATGATTCAAATATAATTATGGATGCCCAAGTGGTTAAACCAGCAAGATATGATGATGTAATTACAATAAGAAAGTACAAGAAACACGCGGTATTTGTAAGAGTAAAAAAGCGTGGTTTAAGACAGATGAGCAAACTTGGTTTTTAAAATTTTAGATGCCAGTGCTTTTTATGCTGGAATTCCTTTTGCATCATCAGAAAAAAGTTTCACAACACAAGATGTTTTTGATGAAATAAAACACATCAAAAATGGTCACAAAGCAATTGAAACGATACTTGAGACAAAGAGACTTGAGATAATGACACCAGAATCAGAATACATTAAAAAAGTTCTGCTCAAGTCCAAAGATACCGGAGATTTTCAAAATCTTTCTACAGGAGATATTTCAGTTATTGCCTTGTGCCTTCAACTTAAAGCAGAGCTAGTTACAGATGATTTTGCGGTATCAAATCTTGCAAAGCAACTAAATCTCACTGTAGTTCCAGTCATGACAAAGGGAATCACACGCATAGCAAATTGGATCTATTTTTGTTCTGGTTGCGAGAAAACTTTTTCACAGATATCAAAATGCCCTCTTTGTGGAAATAAACTGAGTCGCAAGTTAATCAAGTTGAAAGATGATATTTGAATTATGTGTCAATATCGTGTAGTGTTTTTTGATCTATTTTTTTCTTGAATTTACTATCAGTATCAAGCATTTTTCTTATCTTAAGAGCACGTGATTCGCCCAAACCTTGTATTTTTAAAAGTTCTGTGTAAGATGCCTTTAGAGTTTTACTTGGAGAACCAAACTTTTCTAGCATGCGTGTAGCTAATTTTTCCCCTACGCCCGGAAGACTACACAGTACAGATAGTTGTTGCCTTTGTATATCATTTGATTTTTTTATTTTTTTCAAGAAAGGACCTTTGTTAGCATTCTGTCTTGCCGCCATTGAAATCAATAATTTCGCAGAATGTGAAGCGCTGGGAGTTGGGATAATTGGAATTTTAAAGTCTAAAGCAATAGATGATAATGCACCATAGAAAACAAGTGGGTTTTCTGTAATTTTATCAACAATGTCAACGTTGCCTTCCACCAAAATTGTAGGATGTTCAAAGTGTTCTTTGAGTCTGCTACATTGATCAAAGAGCCTTCCATCAAAAACAGAAGAGATTAGATCTTGAATGCTTTTTCTTTCTACAACAGTTTCTGGAGCCACTATATAATCCCCTATTGGGAGATTGACTAATTCGATCTTTATTCCCACTGCTCGTAAAAGATCAGGGATTCCACTTTTTCTTTCTCTCTCATCAACTATCATTCGTAGTTCTTCTAATTTCATATAATGGAAGGATGTAAGAAATTGTTAATATTTTATTTGGGAGTATCTGTTTTTTGCGATTGGCTGCCTGTTTGGCTCTGTAACATAGTCTTTATCTTATCTTCAATTTCCTTTAGATTCTCTTTAATTCGTGTTTCTTGTTTTGACAACACAGTTACACGTGTGTTTGAGAGTTCTTTTTTTTCTTCTAGTTCAGCGATCAGAATTTGTTTTGTTGATTTTATCAATAGAGGACCAGCACTTTTGAATACTGCGTCAGTATCTGTGGCTTTTTTTAGGACTTCTAAAGCCCTTTCTGTTTCTAGTTGTTCCATCTCAAGATGTTGTTTTTGACCCATGATGGATTGAAGGTTTTGTTGTAAATTTTGCATTCGTGCCACTTGTTCTTGCAACCAAGGGGGAAGTTGTTGACCACTTGCAGACATGATAATTCCAAAAGTTGTTTTGCTTATATTTTTACCGATTCTATAGAATCGTTACTTGTTTGAACAAGGCGCAAGGTCGAATTCAAGTTTGCACGAAGATGAGATAACTCTTGAGCATCAATTAAAATTGTTATTTTTTTATCAAGTGATATTTTGGTTTTTGTTTGGTTTTCAGAATAGAACTTTTTGTCAGTTTGAAGAGAATCGAAAATTGATTTAGTTTTTTTGTCAGCTAAGATTTCTATTTCTGCGCTATAATTTAACGTCATATGCAAAACCAGCTACTTTAAAACCGCATTTCTTACAAGCCCATATTCCAACTGCTTCTCTACCAAATTTACTAGAACCACATTCGCTACATTTTCTTTTTGTTTTGAGTAGTCTATGAACTGCGGTGAATTTCTTGCGCGGTTTAAGACCATACTTTGCTCCAAGTCCCCTTAATGATGCGCTCTTGCCTTTTGCCATATCACATCAATTGCTCAAGTTGCTTCCTTATTTTTGTTCCAACTGAAAGTGCGATTTCAGAACATTTTATGAGCTGTTCATTGGTGAAGCCATCACTACCTCCTTTTTGTAAAGCGCATATGTTGCCATCAGAATTAGTAGTGATTGTTATTCTAGCATTCATGCAGGCTTCTTCGTCAGCTGTTGGATCAACTATGATATGATCACCTATTCGAGCCATTGTAACAGAAACTGGGGTTGTTTTTATTGGAGGTTTCGAAGTTACACCTTCAACTAGCGCTGGTGCGTCATCTTTTATTTCATATTTTGGAACGGTGCATGATAAAATTGCTGCAACAGCCGCATAAGAACATGCATCAAAAAGATTTCCATCAGTATTTAATACACTGCTATCAACAAATATTCCTATTACAGATTTGTCTTTTATTAAAACAAGTTGCTTAAGATCAAGCATCTCAGTTTCTCTAATACCTCTGTCTACGACTCTAGCTAATTCAATAACTTCCTCTCCTGGTGGGCCAGGTTCAGCTTTAGGATCTGCCAGAGGAAGTATTTCTGCAGTGCAAATCAAAATTCCTTTATCACCAAGATCAGGGAAGGGTTTATCAGGTTGTATCTTAACTCCAGTGACTACTTCAGTATCGCCTAGTCTTACTCTTGCAGAACCATTTGCTTTTGGAATTACTCCAGATTCAATTGAAAGTGATCGTTGATCATGTAATTCTCTTCCATCAATCCGTTTTCCCTGACTGAGCAGCTCAAGAATTTTTTCTCTTTTAAGTTGTTCTATTATTACAGAACTTGTCATTGTTATGCCTCTCCGTTTTTAAAGTATTTTTCCATCAGTGCTTTTTTCTGGATTTCATAAACTTGTTTACAACCACCTATTGCAGTTTCAAGACATTTTTTGTATTCATCAGGAGTTAGGATTCCATCAAGTTGCATGAGTGTGACTTTCCCGAGATTTGGCATGTATGCTACTGGCATGTCTGCTTGACCCTCCTTGTCTTCCTCATCATTTACATCAAGAACAATTTTGTCTGCTACCTTTCCTGCAGCACATGCAGAAACCATATCTCGCATCGGTATTCCTGCATCCACTAGCGCAACAGATGCCGCATCCAGTGCAGCACATCGAGAACCACCATCAGCTTGCAGAATCTCTATAAATACATCTACTACTGTTCTTGGGAAATCTTTGAGTATTACTGCTGGTTGAAGAGCTTCTTTGATGACTTTGGATATTTCAATTTCTCTCCTAGAAGGAGCAGGATTTTTTCTTTCGGTTACAGAAAATGGTGACATGTGATACCTACATCGCAAAATACCACTATCTTGATCTGCCATATGTTTTGGATGCACATCCCTTGGTCCAAAAACTCCTGCAAGAATTTTGTTTTTACCAAATTCTATGTATGCTGAACCATCAGCATTTTTTAAAACTCCTACCTTTATGGAAACATTTCTTATTTGGTCTATCCTTCGACCATCACATCTAATTCCATTTTCATTCATTAATTGTGTCATTATTTTCACCAAGTTCTACCCCAAGCATAGATTTTACTCTTTCAGTCAAGTTAGGTGTATGTGCTTGAGCATCAACCATTTTCACTGCTTCTATGGCCTTTAATAATCCAACTGGATCCTCGCAAGAAACAACTATCAGACCGTTTTGACCAATAGTAACAATAGCTTTTGTTGCCATCTCGATTGTTTGAATCATAGAACCACGCTTTCCGATAAGTCGTGGAATCTTGCTTGGAGCAATTTCTATCAATTCACCAGATTCAATTTTTCCCAAATCTCTGTCTTGTATAGTAAGAAGTGGATCTCTAGATCTATCAAAATTAGCAACTCTAGCAGCGACTAAATCACCTTTGTCCAGGCGTGCTTTTAATTCGTCTTTTGTTGGAGAATAATCTCTTCCAAATACATCCTGAGCTGGTAAGAATCCAATAAAACATGAATTTATATCAAATTCCCAAGATAGTGAAGAATGTCCTATCACCTTTCCTATAATCAAGTCATTAGTTTTTGGGATGTATATTCCTGAAAGTGGTATCACACGAACTGCGTTCTCATAAATTTCTGATATACCAATACTAGTAGAGATAATCCTCTCTCCATCTTGATAGACATTCTGTTCTAGTCTGTATGGACCAGTTATTATTACATCGCCAGGGATTACGTATTTTCTTTTTACTGTTTCCATCATTTTGCTACCTCAATAGAAGCAGAGCCCTTTGTTACAGATCCCAATCTATCTATCACATTTGCTCTTGCGGCAGCCGGTATATCTAGTATTACTTTAAGAGAACCATTAGATTGCCATTCTTCTTTTTTTAAAGTTCCAGCAGATTTTAAAACTGAATATGATTGTGCTGCAAACTGTGCTGGCACCAGAATTTCAAGCATCATGTTTTCTGATTTAAGCGGGATAATAGATCGTAATTGTTCTACTATGTCTTTTATTTGTTCATCGGTATTTCTAAACGGATCTATAGATATTCGTGCATCATCCATGGCCTGTTCTATTCTAAGTGGAGGATGCGGTAGATGTGAACGTGGATCTACGTATGTTTTCGCAATAAAATCCACAATTTGTTTACGTTTTTCTAAAACCATCTTTCGTCTTTGATCTGTAGTAAGGTTAAGATCACCTTTTTGCAGTATGATGGTAGCAATAACGGTAGTGTCAGTAGTCTTGAATGCTTTCATTAGTTTTTCTGTTGACGCGCGTGTTCCTTTGTTAGAATCAGAATAAATTTCATCTGAAACAAGAATCGTAGATATGTCTTTTCTTTTTCCCAGTTTGTATTCAAGGGCAGGATCTGGTTTTACGAGCAGTTCGAACTTCTCACCTTCAACTGCGAATCTTATTACTGTTACTTTATCAACCATAATTTGGGATATTCAACTTTGGTATTTATCTATACGCAAAAACTCGCTAGATTTTTATTTGGACTACGAACTTTTTCCTCTAAGACTTGGTTTCTCTTGAAATAGTTGAACAGAATGAACAAAAAATTGTTGTAAAATTAAAGGGCATGCCCCTCCAGTACGCAAACGCGTTAAGAAGAGTATGTCTGACAGGTGTACCTGTCTTTGCTATTGATGATGTGGTAATAATTGAAAATTCCTCTGTTTTAGCTGATGAAGGTATCGCACACAGACTTGCCATGATCCCATTGAAAACCGATCTGGCAAGATTTATTGAACCAACAAATTGCGATTGTAAAAGTGAGGTTGGTTGTACCCATTGCAGAGTAATGCTAATGATTGATTCTGGTTCTTCTGACACCACAAGAACAATTACTTCAGCTGAACTTACATCAGAAGATGATGTAGTTAAACCAGTAAGCGATAAAATCCCAATAGTTGATCTTGCTCCAGGTCAGAAAATAAAAATTGAGGCTTATGCAAGATTGGGTAGAGGCACAGAGCATGCAAAATGGAATGCTGCTACTGTTTCGGTTCTGACCGATGGTGGAAGTCCTGAGGATCATCTTTTAACTATAGAAACTGCAGGCGCTCTATCACCAGCTCAGATAGTAATTACTGGGGTAGACGAGATAACAAAAAGATTAGAGGGTTTCAAGCAAGTAATATCAGCCCTTTAGCTGAGCATGCATTATATTTGGGTAAAAAATGGCAATTATACAAATGACTAATGGTGTTATATTACTCATGGCAAGGGAGCTAAAGGAAGCATCAAAGAAAAATAAAGCTCCCATATGGTCAAGACTTGCAGAACTCGCATTGAAACCATCCTCTGCTAGAAGAACAGTTAATGTTAGCCAAATAAACAAATTAACAAAAGACGGTGATGTGATTATAGTCCCAGGCAAAGTTCTTGGAACAGGGATTATGTTACATAAAATTACGGTTTGTTCTTTTTCTATTTCAAATTCTGGTGCTCAAAAGATACTTGAGTCTGGGGGAAAGATTATGAGTTATTCAGAAATTATTAAAAATCATCCATCGGGAAAAGGAGTCACAATAATTGGTTAAACAGCAAACAGAAACAGAGATGATAACAAAAAATCCTCAGACCATAATAGTTGATGGAACAAACATGGTTGCAGGAAGATTGTGTTCGCATGTAGCAAAACTTCTTCTTGAAGGGAATAGAGTTACCATTGTAAATTCCGAAAATATCATGATAAGTGGTAGTAGAGAATCCATCATAGGTGAATATAGAGAATTTCTTGAGATTGCCAGCATTAATAATCCAAAGTTTGGTCCATTTCATCCAAGAAGGCCAGATACTATCATCACGAAGATGGTGAGAGGAATGCTACCAAAAACCAAGTCTTCAGGTAAAGCAGCATTCAGTCGACTCAGAGTATATTTAGGTGTTCCAAGTGATCTTAAATCTTTATCGAGAACTCAATTTGAAGATGCAAGAATCAGAAAATCTTCTTCATATTACACCAGTGTTGGTGAACTTGGAAGAATGGTTGGGTGGCATGAGTAAATGGTGAAGGTAGAGAATTATTTTGCAACAAGAAAAACGGCAAGAGCACATGTGCACATATTCAAGGGAGCTGGTAGAGTTAGAATCAATAATACTCCAGTAGAGATGATTCAACAAGAAACTGCAAGAGAAGTAATCCTTGGTCCTCTTGAGATCGCTGGAGATCTTCGAGATAAAATTGATCTTTCTGTAAGGGTCAACGGTGGAGGCTTTATGGGTCAAGCATATGCTAGTGCAGTAGCGATATCAAGAGCACTAACAGGCTGGACTAAATCCAAAAAGGAACCAAAGGACCATCCTTTTACGAAAACAATCCGAGAGGATCTTAAAAAACGCCTTAATGATTTCGACAAACATCTCTTAAGTGGAGATGATCGAAGAAAGGAACCAAAGAAGTTTGGTGGACCCGGAGCCAGAAGAAGAAAACAAAAATCATATAGATAAAATTTGAAAATTGTAATTTTAGCTGGTGGAAGAGGAACCAGAGGAAAACCATTTACAGATTATTTCCCAAAAGCAATGATCCCTATAGAGGGAAAACCACTCATAGATTACATCGTTAAATATCTATCATCATTTGATTTTATTAAAGAGATAATAATATTATCTAATTACAACGGGTTAGGTAATCAAATACAAAGATATTTTGAGGATAAAAAAACAATACAAGGTAAAAAGATTAGATTCATTCAGGATTCTAATAGTGGCACAGGTGGAGATCTTTCTCACGTTACTGAAGTTCTAAAAAAGGAACAGGATTTTATCTTGTGGTTTGTAGATAATTTTTGTGCAATAAATCTTGGTAAAATGTACAAGTTCTACAAACAAAAAAAAAGTATTGCGTGCATTGCAACTAGAAAATATAGAAAAGAGGAAACAGGCTACGCAAAAGTAAAAGATGGAATAATCTTAGAATTCCAAGAAAAACCAACCATTACTATGCTTATGGCAGAATGCTTAGGTATTTACATTTTAAGTACAAAAATTTTAAAGATAATAAAATCTAAAAAAGAAAGAAAAAAAGATGTAAATCTTTCGTTTGACGTTTTACAAGAATTATCAAAAAGAAAAACGGTTAGTGCGTTTGATATAGGTACAACGCTTTGGATGGATATAGAATCACCAAATAAAGTAGAACGAAATAAGGCAACAGTAAGAGAAATAATTAGAAAAATGAAGAATTAGTATATTATTCGAGATTTTTCATATTGTGATATTTTTTCTTCATGTTGTAAAGTAATAGATATATCATCAAGTCCTTCAAGTAGAGTTTTTTTTCTATGACCATCAATTTCAAAGGTTATCGTTTCATTTGGTGTGGTGATTGTTTGATTTTCTAAATTAACTTCTATTTCAGAATCTGTTCTGAATAAACTTTCAATTTTCTTATTTTCAAGTTTTATTGGCAAGATTCCATTTTTGAAGCAGTTATTGTAAAAAATGTCAGCAAAAGATGGAGATATTACTACCAAAAACCCAAATTCGAGTAATGCCCACGCAGCATGTTCTCTGCTGGAACCACACCCAAAATTGTCTCTTGTTAAAAGTATTTTAGAATCTCGATATTTTAAATTGTTTAAAATAAAATCTTCTTTAGGTAAGCCATCTTTAGTAAATCGCCAATCATAAAATAGATATTGACCAAAACCAGTCTTTTGAATTAGTTTTAGGAATTGTTTAGGTATTATTTGATCAGTGTCTACGTTAACTTTGTCAAGAGGAGCAGCGATGCTTTTGATTGTCTTAAAAGGTTTCATTTAGTTCAAATCCAATTCTCTTACATCTACAAAATGACCTGCTAATGCAGCTGCTGCAGCCATAACAGGACTGACCAGATGAGTTCTACCACCAGCTCCTTGCCTCCCTTCAAAGTTTCTGTTTGAGGTACTTGCACATCTTTCACCGGCAGCCAAGATATCAGGATTCATTCCCAAACACATGCTACAACCTGATTCTCTCCATTCAAAATTTGCCTCTTTGAATATCTTATCTAATCCTAATTCTTCAGCCTGTTTTTTTACAAGTTGAGAACCTGGCACTATCATCGCCCTTACCTTTGATGAAACTTTCTTTCCTTTTACTATATTAGAGACTTCAATCAGATCTTCTAGTCTTGAATTTGTACAAGAGCCAATGAAAACTCGGTCAATTGAGATATCAGTAATCTGCATACCTGGTTTGAGATCCATGTATTGCAATGCTCTGATAGCTGCTTTTTCTTCATCTTGATTTCCTTTTGCGTATTCATCTGGAAATGGCACAATACTTGTTACATCTGTAGTCATTGCAGGGTTTGTTCCCCAACTTACTTGTGGAGCTATTGTACCCACATTCAACGTGAAGGTCTTGTCAAAATGAGCTCCGGGATCACTTTTTAGGTTTTCAAACCAAAAATCTACTAATTCATCATAATTTTTTGGTGTGTATTTCCGTCCCTTAAGATAGGCAAATGTTTTTTCATCTGGAGCTATAAGTCCTGCTCTTGCACCTCCTTCTATAGACATATTGCAAATAGTCATTCTTTGTTCCATTGTGAGTTCTGATATTGTCTCACCACTGTATTCTATCACAGTACCCCTTCCTCCAGAAGTACCTATTTGTCGTATTATTGAGAGTATGATATCTTTCGCAGTTACTGCGCGATTATTTTTCCTCTTACCTTCTATTTTAATTTCAAAAGTTTTTGGTTTTTCCATCCAGATGCATTGTGTTGCTAATACATGTTCCACATCACTTGTACCTATACCAAACGCTAATGCACCAAAAGCGCCATGTGTTGATGTGTGACTATCGCCACAAACAATTGTGGTTCCAGGAAGAGTTATTCCCAATTCAGGACTAATTACATGTACAATTCCTTGATTTGGACTATTGATATCAAATAACTGAATATCAAATTCTTTGCAGTTTTTTTCTAACACTTGGATCTGCTTTGCAGAAATTTGATCGATGATCGGTAAAGATCTATCACTAGTTGGGACATTATGATCCATTGTTGCAAATGTGAGATCTGGTCTTCGTACATTTCTTTTGTTCATACGCAAACCATCAAAGGCCTGTGGAGATGTAACCTCATGTATTAAATGTCGATCAACATAAAGTAATGTTGGCCCATTTTTTTGTTCTACTACAACATGTGAATCCCAAATCTTCTCAAACAACGTCTTTGGCATAGAAGAATCTTATACGATACGTGATATAATGGTATAAAGAGAGAAAACTGTTAGGATGGATTTTGATTATTAATAGCGTTAATGTTTCTAGGGTTTGTAATTAAAAAGACCGCCAGCTGCAATGATCTTTCCAATTAAATCAGAAAAAGGTTTCATTTTGTAGGTTTGATTCTTTGTAAGATTTTTTATCTCATTTTTTTCCGTGTCAATTTCAAGCGAGTCTTTATCAGATATGTTATTGTATGTATTCTCATCGATTTCTATTGGCAATAAGAATGCACCATCAACTGCGTTTCTATAGAATATTCTTGCAAAAGATAAGGCTAAAACTGCCTTAATTCCGGAATATGCAAGTGCAATAGGTGCATGTTCCCTTGAGGAACCACACCCAAAATTGCGTCCTGCTACAATGAAATCACCTTCTTTTACTTTAGAATGAAAATCTTTGTCCAAGCCTTCCATCGCGTGTTTTGCGAGTTCATTGTAGTCATGTATTTTAAGATACGGTCCAGGTATTATTACATCAGTATCAATATTGTCTCTTTCGTATTTTATTACGCCTCCGTTCATTTCAAATCCCTCGGATCAGTAATTTTTCCATTAACTGCAGATGCAGCGACAACCAGGGGTGACGCTAGATATGTTTTTGATTCTACATGACCCATCCTACCTGGGAAATTTCTATTAGTAGTACTTATGCAAACTTCATCTTTAGCAAGTACCCCCATATGTGCACCGCAACATGCTCCACATGTAGGCGGTCCTACTACTGCACCTGCATCCATGAAAATTTTTATTAGTCCTTCATCCATCGCTTTTCTAAATATTGATATGGCGGCAGGCAAGATTTCAGTTCTAATTTTTACGTGTCTGCCTTTTAGTATTCTAGCAACAGCTTGTAGATCTTCATATTTTGCCCCTGTGCATGAACCGATGTACGCCTTGTCTAGTGCGGTTGTGGTCAAGTCTCGTGCCTCTGCGATGTTTTCAGGAGAAAATGGCTTGGCAACAATTGGTTCTAATTCTGATGCTTCATATTCATAGATCTCTTCATATTGAGCGTCGATGTCACTGTGTACTTCATCATATTTTATTGCACCGCGTATATCAAGATAATCTCTAGTTTTTTGATCAGGTTCAATTATCCCACTTTTTGCGCCAGCTTCTGTTGTCATATTTGTTAAAGTAAGCCGTTCTTCAATTGACATTTCTGAGATACCGTTACCACCAAATTGTATGGTTTTGTAAGCGGCACCATCAGTTCCTATGTCACCAATTATTTTTAAAATGAAATCTTTTGCCATTACATGATTTGGGAGCTTACCATTCAGTTTGAAATAAAGTGTCTTTGGGACTTTGAACCAAATTTTTCCATTTAAAAGAACATAAGCAATGTCTGTATGTCCAAGACCAGCTGCAAAAGCACCAAGGGCTCCAGTTGTATTAGTATGCGAATCACCACCTACATAGACTTCACCTGGTAACACCATAGCTTCTTCATGAGATAACGTATGACAGATTCCATACTGACCCATACCGTACTTGAAGTGTTTGCTGATTCCAAATTGTTTTGTAAATTCTGATAATAATACTATATTTTGAGCCGACACCATGTCAGCAGAAGGAACAAAGTGATCTTCTGCAACCCAGACTTTAGATGCGTCCCAAAGTTTCTCTATCTTCATCCCTTTTTTCTTTAGTTTCTCAAATACAGCAATTACTCCAGGTCCTGAAACATCATGTACCATTACCTTATCTACATTTACAAAAACTACATCATCTGGGGATATGCTTGTTTTCCCAGCCGCTCTAGCAAGTATCTTTTCAGTTATGTTCATTCCTAGATGTAGAAAATGCATGTTTTTTGAAATTAAAAGGTTTGGAGGAGAAGGCTAAAAAGTCCAAGAAAGGCAATTATTGCATGTCTATTTCAATACAAACTATAAAATCAGATCTAAAAACACAAGATTTTGATCTTTTTGAGACTTTAGTGGATTTACTGCAAAGATCACAGATTGTATTAGAAAATGGTGACGTTCTAGTTATTTCAAGCAAATATGTTGCAAATTCTCAAGGAAGATTAATCGAATATGAAAAAGTCATGCCATCAAAAGAATCAAGAACACTTGCAACAAAATTTCATCTTAATCCGAAAATTGCAGAGATTATTTTGAGAGAATCTGATGTGGTTTTTGGAGGTGTTCCGGGCTTTGTAATTACTTCATCTGATAATATTTTAGCTCCAAATGCAGGAATCGATAAATCAAATGCGCCTAAGGGAAAATTAATTCTATATCCTACTGATACATATCAGATCGCAGAACACGTGCGACGCAAATTTTTCTTGATGTTTTCTGTACATATTGGAATACTAATAATAGATAGCAGATTGATGCCAGCAAGAGTTGGAACAACGGGAGTTGCAATTGCATGTGCCGGGATTGAGCCTCTTTCTGATGTTCGCGGACAGAAGGATCTGCACGGTAATCCATTAAAGGTTACTTTTCAAGCTGTAGCAGACAATCTTGCTTCTATTGCAAATCTCAAGATGGGAGAAGGTTCAGATAGCACGCCTATCGCAATAATAAAAAACTCGGATGTGAAAATTACCGATAGAAGGATAAGTCGATATGAGATGGCTATTTCTTACGAACAGTGTGTATACATTCGTGGATTAAAGACAAGATAAACACACCTAGGGTTTTAATATAGGCAAATTAGACCGCAAGCTATGGTAGAATTTCTGACCAGATATCCAAAGACCATATCTCTTTTTGATGGGGTACGACACAGGATTAACGTAGATCATAAGGTGGGCGTAGAGCAACTTACTATCGTAGTCAGAAAAAATGTTGATGATCTGTTAAGAATTTTTTCAAAAGAAGGTTTTACTCATGTAAAGTTTGAACACAAAATGCCTTTACAAATTGGAAGCGGCCTCACTTTAAAATTGAAAAAACCCTGGGAGATGCATGTTAGACTACTTAAAATGAAAAAAGAACTCATAGCAATACAGGCAGAGGTTGAAGTGTCAAGGGATTATTTGCAACATCTTTTCTGCCAAAGAACACCTGTTTTTTACGAAATAGAAGCGCTTCTAAAAAAACACCAAATAGAATACAAGGTTTGGAATGAGAGAATAAAAAAGTATGTTCATGCGGTACTTGACAATTATAAAGTACAGCTAACAACTCCAAAATTCCCTGTATTTGCGTGGAAACCCATGGTATTTTTTATAGGAACCATAGGAATATTTTATCTTTGGAAATACATCCAGACAATTTAGAACCTTTAATTAGATTTTTTAATTACTAAGAATGATGGCACAAGGATCCCTTGTAGCATCTTTAAAATACTATGGTGTTTCCCCATGGGAAATCGAAGTTCTATATGGATTATTACATGACATGTTTACAGTAGAACAACTCGAAACTGAACAAGATGAAGATTACTCAACCATGATGAACGTGTATTTTCCATTAGAATTTAGTGATGAATTTTTCAAATGGTTTGGTCATATGAGATGGGATAAAGTCAAAGGAATATTGAAAGAGATGAAGAGACGGAGGGGAGGAGGTAAAAATTTTAAAATTTACATACATTTTTCTGGAAAACCAAATATAAAATTTATTGTAGATCTTGATGAACATCGTTGGTTCAATACAGCTATAGAAAAAATTGATTTTATTTTAGAATTATTACAATATCATCTAGATCCACAAAAAATTCCTCAAAACATTACAGACATAGTTTACATGTTTGACAAGTCCACTAGTAGATGGCGGTTAAATAAAGCATTTTCTAATGATAGAAAATATGTCATCATAGAAAACGAGTGGAAACTTGTCACTTGATATCTTTTTGCAATGGTTCCAATAAGGAGTTCAATTCTTTGTATTTTTTTTCCAGAAAATCAAGTGATTCTTCAAGTTTTTTTGATTTACCATATTTGTATCTAATGAGTTCTCTGTGTCGCCAATAATTTTTACCATCTCCAACTGAAATAGTGCTAAAGTAATCAGGCCCCTTTATGCTATCAGGAATTTTTATGCTGTGCGGAAAAATAAATTCCGCCATAAACCATTCATCGCCATCAGGATAATCACTTCCTGTATCAATATCAAAAAAGAGATGTAAAAGATTTGTTTGCATAAGACCGTCATCTTGTATTGATGGATGTTTTATGTTGGATTTTTTAAAATCTAGATTCAAAAGACGCGTTTCAAAGTAACCTTTGATTATGGATTTACGAAAGACTTTATTTGCTTCTGAAAGATTCACGGTAAACTATTCTCCCTCTCAACCTGCTAATAACTTATTTTATGATGGTGATTAGAGCAGCCCTTCTAGTCCTCACATTAATGTAATTTTTTGACTGTTCAATCTCTCTTCTGACGCTTGATGCTAAGGTTGGACTATGTTGTATACTACATTAAAAAAATTTCATATGTTTTGAACTAAGGCCTTTGTGAATAATTTATCTATCAGACTTCAAACGAGTCTAAGATCTTTGAAATTTCTGTTATTGATTTCCCATCAGAGGATATAGGCTGTGTTGCAGGAGAATTTTCCAGATAATTTGGCACTCTATCAGCTATTCTTTCTTCATATGGAGCGACAAGCTCGTTTTGGTAGAATATTCCAGTAGGAATTTTTATATCCCATTCATTTGATTTAATGAGTCCTTGTGTTAGTTTTTCGTTTACTTCACTTTCAGATCCATAATGGACTATAGGATCATAGCCAGTTTCCTCTAGTTTGTAGATTCTTGGTTTCGGTTTTTGGGTAATTTCATCAACATTGTCTAACCCTGCAAACCAATCTCTTGTATTGATATCATTGTATGTTGGGCAAGGTTGCAGTACATCCAAAAATGCTAGTCCCTTGTGTTTAACTGCTGCAATAATTAGATCCTTGAGCTGCCTTACATCATATGCATATCCTCTCCCTACAAAAGTAAAGCCGCTTGCTATTGCTAGTCCTATAGGATTAACAGCTTCATTTACGTTTGGATTGGGTAGTGATTTTGTCTTTTGTCCTAAGCGAAGAGTCGGAGAAGCCTGTCCTTTAGTTAGACCATATACTGCATTATTGAAAATAATGTATGTCATGTCAACGTTTCTTCTGCCTGCAGCGACAAAATGTCCTGCGCCTATTCCTAAGCCATCACCATCTCCACCTGCAGCAATAATTGTCAGGTTAGGATTTGCAAGCTTAGCACCTTGTGCAAATGGTAAGACTCTTCCGTGTAGTGTGTGTACACCAAATACATTTACAAAATGAGATGTTTTACCAGAACATCCTATTCCAGAAAATATTGCTGACATGTGTCTTGGAATCTTCATTTCTGTTAGAGCCATTTGTATTGCATTTACGATTCCAAAGTCTCCACATCCTGGGCACCAATCATTGTGCACATCTGTTTTGTAATCAGCTAATTTAGGCTCCATATGTTAACACCTGTATTTTTTCTGCTTTGGTTTGTAGAATTTTTTTTAGCGATTCATAGATTTCTGTACTAGTCATTGGTCTACCAGTATATTTCAAAATGTAATAGTCTACTTTTTTATCCAAATGTTCATTTAACAAAGAACCCAGTTGTGCAGCCTGGTTTGCTTCAACATCAATTATGATTTTTGTGTCCTTAAGAAGTGATTTGATGCGATCTGTTGGAAAGGGGTGCAGTAATTTCAGTTGAATAAATCCAACATTTAGTCCTTCTTTTTTTAACATATCAATTGCATCTAGGATTGGCCCCTTTGTAGAACCCCAACTTAATACGCAAAACTCTGCAATTCCGAAACTTATTGCTTGGTCTTCTTTTGTAATTGTGTTTAAAGCAAGTTCAAGTTTTGAGGCTCTCTTATCCATCATTTGAACTCGATTTATTGGATCCTCTGAAATATGACCAAATTCATCACTTTCATCACCTGTGTTCCAGAAAATTCCATTCTCAAGCCCTAATTTTGACCGTGGTGAGATACCATCTTCTGTAAGGGAAAATCTTTTGTATCCATCTTCTTCTATCTTTTCAAGTAGCTTACCTCTATCTATTGTTATTAAATCTGGATCAAACCTTTTGCAGGTGGTTATTGTGCTTGCAAGAAATTTATCTAAAATATGTATTACTGGTAATTGAAAGTGTTCTGCAAAGTTGAAACATTTTGCCGCATCATAAAAGGTTTCTTCTACATCACCTGATGCATACACAATTTTTGGAAAATCACCATGTCCTGCATGTATAGCAAACATTAGATCATCTTGACCATGTCTTGTTGGCAACCCTGTTGATGGCCCACTTCTTTGATATAATGTAACTACAATTGGAACTTCGTTTATTCCAGCCCATCCCATAGCTTCTGCCATAAGAGAAAAACCAGGACCAGATGTGCTTGTTGCAGATCTTGTACCTGTCAGGGCTGAACCAATAGCCATACCAATTGCAGAGATTTCGTCTTCAGTTTGCACTACAAGTGTGGAACCTGGACGATTATTTTTTACATCAAAAACCTCGTTTGATTCCAAAAAAACACTTTCATCAGATGCAGGTGTTATAGGATAATATGATTGAAATCTACATCCACACGCCATCTTACCAAGTCCAGCGGCTTGATAGCCTTGAACTAGGAATGTGTTTGATTTCTTTTGAATATCTGATATAGAATACTTGAATTTTGGAAACTTGACTGTTGCAAAATTATACCCGTAATTTGCTGCTTGTTTGTTCAACTCTGCTATTTTTGGTTTAGTATGAAAAATAGCCTCAACTGAGTCTAAAAGCGGTTTAGAAGACAGACCTAAAAATCCAAGTGATATAGAAACAGCTAGTACATTTAACATTCTAAACATGTTTCTTATAGATGGGTTCTGAAGCTCTTCTGCCAGAGCAGCTAGAATATTTTTAAAAGAAACAAGATGAATTGTGATATCTCTTTCTTTGCATATTTCTAATAATCCTCGAACCGATAATTCTTTGTTTTTAGAAGAAAGATGTTCTATCAATCTAGATTTGAATAAAGTGTCCAATGTGGGAACTTCATCAACTTTGATTGATATTAGATCAGAGTCGCATATTATTGCACCGTCATCACATACGTCATCAACATGTCTAAACAAAGTTTCGGCGTCAAATGCTACAAGTAGAGTTATACCTTTTACGTTCGATCTTATATTTTTATCAGATACTCTAACTGCAAAGTAGCTGTGTTCCCCTTTAATGTTTGAATAAAATTCCCTTTTTCCAAATATTTGTAAACCAGTCATAGCACATGCTCGAGCAAAAATATTGGCAGCTGATTCAACACCACTTCCCTGTGGACCTCCTATAACCCACGTTATGTCTTTTGATTGCACAGCTAATCTTGTTTTTTATTAGATATTAATGGTACGATATAGTTAACCACCAGTTGCTGCATCAAAAAGTGCGCATTCGCATTTATCTCGTTCACCACAAAATGGGCAAACACAAACACATTTCTCTAAAGCATTTCCACATTGAATGCATAAAGCAAATTCTTCTTCCTGATCCAAGATAAGAGTGTTAGAATAAAATATTATAAATGCTTTTTAAAGAATTTTTGTTAAATAAATCACATTTTATCCTTTTATTCCATAACCAACAAGAACAGAATAACAACCAAGACCACAATCCTCACATATTGGTTTCATCGTGTCTTTGTCTGCACTTCCAATACAACATGGTTTTTTCTCACGGCCCATATGATCTACCGAGAGTATTGCCCACGTAGGACAGTCTACAGGGGTAGTCCCCTTTCCTCCCCAGTTTTTTTTCATCAATTCGAGCTGGCTTGTTGGATTTATGATATAGTCATCATCATATTGTTTTTTCATTGAGATGATATCATCAACAACCTTTGTTCTTTCTGCGCCAAAAGGAAGCCAGAGCGGGTCTCCCTTGCCAAAAGGAGTGTGAAATTGAAACCCTATTTTATTTGAATAATCATGCCATTCTTCTGCAACATCCTTGACGGTCTTGTAGTTAAGTGAATTTATTGTCATGGTGATCCAGATGTCTTTCCAAGCCTTTTCTCCATTATTTTCAATGTAGTCCATGATGTTTTTTCTTGACATTGCATAAGCATCTTTTCCACGAATTTTATTATGAATTTCTTCTGTACCATCAATTGAAATCCAGTAAAAATAAATATCGTCATATTTTTTTAGTGGGAATGTTCCGTTTGTAACAAGACAGACTCGTTTTGGAAACTCTTTAATAAATAATTCTACTACATCAGGCCTCATGGTAGGTTCTCCTCCAACTAGTGTAATTATAAAGATATGATTTTTCTTGAATTTATTTTCAATGATTTGTTTCCATTGTTCTACTGTGAGTTCTTCGTTCTCTTTCCTATTAAGCCACCAGTAACAATGAGAACAATGTAAGTTACAGACATTAATTATATCTGCAGATCCATAAATAGGACTTCTCTTGTTTAATAGTTTGTAAGATCCATATTTTAGGAAGAGATGAAAATAAGATGGTGTTTCTTGAATAATTTGTCTAAAACCTCTTCCCATTATTTCCATATTGTTTTATTATATGACATAGCGTCTTAAAACATCTTTTATTCTTGATTACAGATCAAATTTTAACCGGTTCTTTGCTGAGAGATATGAAGATGAAAGTTTTACTTACAAGAAGATTACATGATTTTGCGGTCAAAGAGTTAAGAAAACAATATACTGTTGAGATCAATCGTAAAAAAATCCCTATGCCAAAAAAAGAACTTTTATTGAGAATTAGAGACAAAGATGGACTTATTTGCTTTCCATATGATATCATAGATTCTGAGATAATTGATGCTGCAAAAAATCTCAAGGCAATTAGTACCTATAGTGTAGGGTATGATCAAATAGACATTAAACATGCTGCCAAGAAAGGAATTGTAGTAAGTTATACACCAGAAGTTTTAACACGTACAACAGCTGATCATACTATTGCCTTAATTCTTGCTCTCTTACGCAGAGTGACCGAAGGAGACAGAATTATTCGTCATAATAAATGGAAGACAATTTTTGGTCCTTATGATTTTCTTGGAATTGAT
Organism: Nitrosotalea sp.; assembly: GCA_023251295.1. Taxonomy (GTDB): domain Archaea; phylum Thermoproteota; class Nitrososphaeria; order Nitrososphaerales; family Nitrosopumilaceae; genus UBA8516. The sequence goes on from JAHEYZ010000005.1 coordinate 33,797, forward strand.
CTTTATAGAAAAACTCTTGGAATTCTTGGTATGGGTCGAATTGGAAAAGAGGTAGTTAAAAGAGCAAAAGGTTTTGAGATGAATGTTTTGTACTATAACAGACATAAACTATCAAATAATGAAGAAAAAGAGCTTGGAATAAGATACGTTAGTCTTAAAAAATTATTTGAGGAAAGTGATATCATAACCGTACACACACCTTATACAGAAGAAACTCATGAGATTGTGAATTTACAGTTGTTTAAGCGAATGAAACCAACAGCGTTTTTGGTTAATACTGCACGTGGCAAAATTTTAAAAGAAAAAGATCTAATTTTTGCATTAAAGAAAAAAATCATTGCAGGTGCTGCTCTTGATGTATTTCAAAAAGAGCCAATAGATAGAAAGCACCCACTTGCGAGAATGGAAAATGTCGTCTTAACTCCTCATATCGGTAGTTCTACAGAGGAAACAAGAAGAAAGATGTCGGAAATAGCAGTAGAAAACCTGATACTTTCCTTATCAGGTAAAAACCCAATTTATTCCGTCAATATGTCTTAAAGATGAATCAGATCGTCGGGATCCATTCGTATACAATCCGTGCCTACGGTTTTTAGATCTGTAAATTGTATTGCCCCATTTGGAACCTTACCATCTTTTTGTAATTTTATTAATTTTTCAAAAAACGTCTTTTTGTGACCATTACATGTAACACCAACCATGTATTCTTCGTTTTTCATTTTAATCGATATGATAAATTCCGGTGGCATTGGACAATCTTTTGTTTTTTCTTTTATTGAACAGTGTTCTGGTAACAAACAAGTTTTGTTATTTTGTACAAAATATTAAGTTTGGGTCACAATTTTCTCGAAATTCCAAATAGAATCTTTTGCATTATGAGTATAATCTAAAAATCCTTTGTTTTCGAGTTTTTTTACAACATATGCAGAATATACTGGTGCACCTGTTGCTCCAGGAGAATTATAGTTTAATATGTGATAGGATATTTCATTTTCTAATTCCATAACATCTGGTAGAAATTCTCCGTTTGGAGTTATTATTGGAGTTCTTATTCCTGCAGTACCTCGTTCTGAAAAAAATGAAGCTTTTATTTTTGGTATAAATTGTTTTATCCTATCAATCATCACAGTTTTAGAAATAGAGCTAAGCCATTCTTTAGAAACTAAAGATATAAAGTCAGGATTAGAAAGTAATTTTTTTGCATTACCTGTAATAATTTCAGATAGTTTAGAGATCAGTGTTTCAGCATTTCCAATATAACCCGAATATGTTTCTGGACCAGGAACAGGTACTGCGTTTGGTCCAACTTCGCTTCTACCATCTATTCTAAGAATCCAATGAGGATCTAAAAATGGGAAGTCTTTGAATTTCGTAACTGAATAGACGTTTGTTTTTACTATATTAGTATGCTCTTTCTTTGCTATCCAATATTCTCCTCTAAAATGAAGATCTGAATATTCTTGTGCCATTCCAAACATTTTTGCCACATCCAAAGAATTACCTCCTGCACAGTTAATTATCAGATTTGCTGTTATGTTCGTATTATTTTTCAAATTTATTTTAGGGCCTTTTTCTATTGAACTAACTTCATGATTTAATAGGAATTTAGTTCCGTTTTTTTCTGATTCTTTTTTTAGTTGTTTTGTAAACATCCCATAATTTACTACCGCATCTCTTTTACAAAAAACAGCAGAATGACAGCTTACGTTTGGTTCTTTTTTTATGACCTCATTTCTATCAAGTATTTCGAGTTCATTTTGCGGTATGCCATTATAAATTCCCCATCTCATGTATTTTTCCAGAGTTTTATGCTGATCTTCATCTAAAGCCACCTCAAGTGTTCCAACCATTTTCCACGGTAGTTCACTTTTTTCTGCAAGTGCTTTCCATAAATCATATGAAAGAAACGCAGATTTTGCTAGTATTTCCTTTTTTTTAGGATCAAGATAAAACGGCGAATGTACAACGCCAGTATTACGGCTGCTCGCATGCATCCCAACATCCGATTCTTTATCAATCACACAAACTTGCATGTCAAAAAGACTTGAAAGCCAGTATGATATTGATGTGCCAAGTATGCCACCACCAATTATCGCAACGTCATATTTTACCACGCTTAGAAATTAAACAGAATGTCTTTAATGGGTTTATGTAAAGGCGCCGGGAGAGAGATTTGAACTCTCGAACCCTTGCGAGTACGCGCTTTATGGTTATTCAATTCCAGGCGCGCGCCCTACCAGGCTAGGCGACCCCGGCAGTTATTTTCGCCAAATTAGTTTTCGTTGTAAAACTGACTATATATTACGTTATTTTGTCTTTTAGCATGCTTTTTCGTTTATTCAAGAAGGTGTTAATTTCTATCCTAAATTGGTAATCAGTATGATTTCTACTTAATTATTAAATATTTAATGACGGCTTGCTCTCATGTGATGAGAGAAACAACTATCTTTGTTTTTTTGGTGTTGATTCTAAGCTCAAGTTTTACCACAAGGTTAGCTCTAGCAGAAGGAGAAGATCTTACTGGAACCATATCTATTACACCAGATAAATTGTCATATCTTATTGGAGATTCAATTGTGATTTCAGGTGAAGTCACCATAAAAAAGATGCCGGTCATAGCCATGAAGATATTTGATCCTGATGATGAAATTCTTGGTGCATATAGTGTTGAATTGGATGAAACCAATCATTTTACAAAAACAATAATTGCAAATATTCCATTTTATGAAAAACCTGGGATATATACTATTAAAGCAGAATATGGAAAGCTCAAAGCAGATACAATTTTTGAAATTGAAAACGAACCGATAATAATTACAGATACTACTGATTCAAATGATTCACCAATAATACCACCCAAAGTGGTATTATTGGAATCAGATAAAAAAAAATACAAAGATGAGGATACGATTTTTGTAAGTGGCAAGGTATCAACCATATCAGCACCTCAAGTAACCGTAGCTATTTTTGATCCACATAGAGTACCAGTAGGGATTTATCTTGCCACAGTGAATCCCGATTTGACATTTTCTGTCTCATTTTTGGCAAAATACAACGTAAATTTTAAAGAAGAAGGAACTTATTCACTTACTGCTCAATATGGCGGTCCAGAAACCAAACAAAATATCGAAATAGAATTTTTTGAAAAGATAGATGTGGATGCATCTACTCCAGAACCAGAAATATCAAACAGTACAGAATTAGGAATATCAAACTCTCTTCTGCTTTCAGAATCAGACCTAGAAAATCTCGCAACTTGGTATTATTTAGGTGAAAGTGATGATCAGTTAGCGTCATTTTTTAGTAGTCTATTGAAGAAAGGGACCATAGATCCAAATGTAAATGATAGAATTTCTAAAAATACTTTGACTCAATGGATCCAAGATACAGAATTACCATTAGGAATTGCAATTGATGATTTATTTAATGAGAACATTTCAGAAGAAGAATTTTTCATATTTGTTGAAAATTCGTTGGAAGATTACATCAAAAAATCATCAGAGAATTCAGATATTAGTCAAGTTCCAGAAACCTTACAACCAGAAATGGTTTCTAATGTAGAAAGTCCAGAAATTAAATCGTTGAAATCTAATAATGAAAATTCCAAAAACCATGATTCTACAAAAAATATATCAGATGAAACTGAAATGGAAACTGTTTATTTTAATAGCAGTGAAAATTGTAAAATCAATCTATATGAAGACTTGATGACATATTATAATAATCCTGGTCCAGCCCTAGCTAGACTTTGTAAATATGAAGATGCAATATTTAATTATGACCAGACTCTTGCCTCAAATCCAAAAAACATTATCGCATTAACTAATAAAGGTGCTGCACTAGCCAGCCTTGGTAGATATCAAGAAGCAATATCAAATTACGATAAAGCACTGGAAATAGATCCTCAAAATGTAAATGCATTAAACAATAAGGGCAATGCACTTGCCAGCCTTAGTAGATATCAAGAAGCAATATCAAATTACGATAAAGCACTGGAAATAGATCCTCAAAATGTAATTGTGTTAACCAACCAAGAAAAATCATCATCATTCTTGACTGTTTATCACACCAATGAAGTAGAACCTAAAACCATGTTGATTTCGGAAGAGCTACCTTTACCCATAGAAAATAAACCTGTTGAAAAAATTGACAAACATGATGACATAGTTACACAGTTTGCCAATGTGTTTTCTTCCATAAGTGCTTCTCTAATTTCCTTATTTTCTGGCTAAATTAACTTTTAAAATATTTTAATCAATTACATCAATAAGATTATTTGAAAATATTTATTGTGATAGATTTCTCTATTTTTTCCCCATTTTTTTGAATTATATTTGAAACGATCTTGTATCGTCCATCTATTACCTGTATCCCGTTGGATTTTTTTTGATCCCATACAAACATTTTCTCTTCTTTTGGTTGTAATGTGGAGATAATCTTTTCCGATTGAGGATGATATAGTATTGTGCCATCAAGTCCAATAATTTTCAACCCATAGGAAGAATCTGGAAATACTAGTGGTACACTTCCAGAATTTACAACTCTAATAATTATGTCTTCTCCAACCTTAAAGTTTGTTTTTTCTGTAATAATGGATAACGATGAACCCTCTACATATTCTAGTACGTGAGATGAATCGCTCATACTTATTAGTAAAAAACCAGATACTGCAGAAATAATAATTCCAAGGCCAAATCCTATCAATGCACCTTTAGGAATCAACACAGAAATTATTTTTTGTTCCTTTTTATTTGTTAACAACAGTTCGCGAACGCCAATTTTTAGGATAAGTGTTTGGTGCCATTATGATTCTTTTTGTTTGG
>JAHEYZ010000005.1:38719-41790 GCA_023251295.1 Nitrosotalea sp.
AATGCACCTTTAGGAATCAACACAGAAATTATTTTTTGTTCCTTTTTATTTGTTAACAACAGTTCGCGAACGCCAATTTTTAGGATAAGTGTTTGGTGCCATTATGATTCTTTTTGTTTGGAAGGCAAAACCTTTTGTATTTTCTGCAATTTCAGATTCTGATAATAATGCCTCCCCTAGCGCCACTATTTCACCTTTTTGCGTATAAATTCCCACATAATCACCTTGAGTCATGTTAGGGGAGATTTCTAAAATGCCTGGAATCGCTAGTTGTGCACCATGACACAAAGCGTCTACTGCAGAATCCCTAATTACTACTGATTTAATTTCACCAAGTGCATGTTCAATCGGCATTATTATTTTCAAAAGTTTAGAGTTGTCCCCCTTTTCTTTCCATAATGCGTGTGCATCTACAAGATCGTGCATCTTAACAAGATTAGAATCCTCATTAAAATGTCCAACTCGAGTTCGTCTTAGTTCAATCATTGTAGCACCAGGTCCTAATATCTCTCCCATATCATAGAAAATTTTTCTAATGTATGTACCAGCCTCACATAGAATTCTTAAAAGTAAGAGTCGTTCTTTTTGTTCAATAACTTCTATTTCATATATAGTTCTAATCCTTGTTTGACGTGAAACAGAAGAACGTTGTGGAGGTTTTTGATGAATTTTGCCCTTGAATTGCGTTAAAACATTTTGTAATTTTTCATTTGATGGAAGCGAATGTAATCTTCCCAAAGCATGATATTCTTTTGGTCCTAATAATAATACAGCCAAAGCTTTTGTTGCTTCGCCAAAACCTATCGGTAAGAGACCAGAAACAGGAGGATCAAGTGTACCGCTATGTCCTGCCTTTGAAATGCCAAATATTTTTTTTACCCATGCTACGGTCTCGTGACTAGTAGGACCGTTTGGCTTGTCCAAAATTATCAATCCATAGTTTAGAAGCTGTTCTACAGTTCTCTTATCATAATACGTACCATATTCTTCATTTGTAAGATCTTGGTCTATGACCCTCAGGTTTTGTAACTGTTTTAGTTTCATAGTAAATTTTTTACAAGGGATTTTGCGATTGAAAGTACTTCATCGGCGCTAAGGCCATCTGTGTTTATTATTTTATCAAAAACTGAAAGGTTTTCGCCAAAATCAAAACCATAAAGGTTTTTATAGATTAATTTATTTTCTTGATATCTTTTTTTAACTATTTCAAGTGCCTCTTCAGAAGAAAGATTATCCCTAGTAGTCATTCTTTTTGCACTGTTTTCTTGTGAACCTGCAAGCCAGATCTTAATCCCATTGTTAACAAGCCATGGAAGAGTATAGCTGGTTATCACTACACCACCTTTATAGAATAATTCTTTTAATTTCTCATCAACTTTGTTATCAAATTCCTGATTTGTTTTTCGCTGATTCAAAAATGTCATTCCTTCGGGTTTGTCCCACCAATCATCACCCCCTGTATGGAATCCTTGTTCCTCAGCTAATTCTTTCAAAACATCACCGCCACTAAGATATTTCAATCCAAATTCTTTTGCAAGTCCTTTTGCCACCGTAGTTTTACCAATGGCTGGTTGACCAGAAATTATTACCGATTTTGACAAATCAGCTTAGATCCATAGTAGTTTTTGTGACCCTCATTATAATACCGCTAAAAGCTATGGACGAAAGAAAATACCACGCCCAGAAATACACTTCATTCACATGATGGCATACCTGTCGATGGTCAGGCAATGCTGATTCAGCAACTTTTTCTGCAGTACATGTAAGCTCAAAATAACCCCCAGGAATAAAGTTAAGAGATATTGGAGATACTGCCACTGTATATGCAAAAAGTGGAGGAAGTACAAAATAAAAGATCAAAATTAATGGTATGAAAGTAATCATCATAGGTCTCATATTCATTTGCATTAGTTCCATGTTCATCTTATTCATGTAGGCAGATTTTTTGTTTATTTCATTTATCTTATCTTGATCTTTTGCTCTGAATGCAGTCATCCTTTCTTTTTGCCAAGCCTTAGTTTCTTTCATTAATCTTCTAAGTTTATTTTGATCCACCATTTTTTTCCTTATTACTGCATTGAATAAATTAAGACAAATCGCAATTCCGACAATTCCTAATGCAGATTGAATTATCCCTTTTACTAAAGGATCAGCGCTTCCTAGTGGTCCGCTACCAACACCTGGAATTTGAAGCCATATTGAGTTTATGAAGTCTAGAATAAAATTAACTTCCATTGTTATACCCCATTCCATTCACGATTGCTTTAGCAGCTTCATCAACCTTTCCTTCTGAATTAAGTACCATCTTTATTGGCGAACCACATAAAATCGAACAAGTGGACAACATTGCACTTGTTACATCAAGTTCTTTTTTTATCGCATCAATTGATACAATATCACGATCTCTTGTTGTATCTTTCATTCTCCTATTATAGATCTCTTCCGGTCTTGCGGTGATCATGATAAAGATGTCAGGCATCAGAATTTCCAAGACATTATGTGGAAGTCCAGGGTAAAAGCCCGCTTTTGTGGAAATGAAGGCATGAGTGTCTACAATTACAACATCATCCTTTATAGAAGCAATTTTTTGTGCTGCCATAGATTGTAGTTTTTTTTGTTCAAGTACAGATAGTTTACGCAATTCATCTCTATTATTAATTCCATTTTTTTTTGCTTCTTCAAACATTACTGTACCAAAAATTGAAACGCTTACACCAATCTTTTTTGCTTTGAGCATTTCTACAATTTTTGATACAATAGTAGTTTTTCCTACGCCTGGTATTCCAACAATTATGACTTTCTTACTTTCTACCAAGCAATGCACCAAGCCTCGGCATTACTGTTTCTACTTGTTCTCTAATAAGCAAGTTGTAATAATTGATCAGAATGTCAACAGTAAGCAAAATTCCAGTTCCTCCTCCAAAAACTCCTAAAACATCAGATGTTCCTGCAATTGCACCAAGAATCATAGAACCAATGATAGTTACAGATGGAATATATTTTTGGAGAATATTTTCTACTGGTTCGTTTGAGCGTCTAAAACCTGGCACTTGAACGTCAGCATCAAGAAG
>JAHEYZ010000006.1:0-1554 GCA_023251295.1 Nitrosotalea sp.
TTCCCACCGTCCTTCCATTCATCCTTCCAAATCCAACTATGATATTTGGTGCAAATAGTTCGTGCACTTCAAAAAAAACATGATTGTCCAAGATTGAGAAAATTATCTCTTTCATATCATAAGGCTGCAGAGGATTTTCAGGTATGATGTTTATCAGATTATTATCTAGTCTATTTGGATCATCATTTGTTTGTACAATGGGTGGTTCCTCAGTATTATTTTGTGGAATATAAGATAACAGAGTTCTTACATAATCCATGCACTGATATTCATTTTTTGCAACAAAGTGTGCTACACCGCTATTTTTTCCATGTGACATTGCGCCACCAAGCTCATCAAATGATACTTCTTCTCCAAGGACGGTTTTAACAACTTCTGGTCCTGTAACAAACATTGTAGCTAATTTGTCTGTCATTATAACAAAATCAGTCATTGCAGGAGAATATACCGCACCACCTGCAGATGGACCAATACTTGCTGTGATCTGTGGTATAACTCCTGATGCCAGTTGGTTATGATAAAAGATGTCAGCGAATCCATCAAGACTAAGAATTCCTTCTTGTATTCTTGCGCCACCAGAATCAATTATCCCAATTATTGGACAACCCACTTTCATTGCATGGTTCATTACTTTCGTTATTTTTTTAGAACCCATCTCACTGAGTGTGCCACCAAGTACAGTGAAATCATAAGCAAAAAGAAAAACCTGCCTTCCATTTATGAGTCCATAACCAGTTATGACTCCATCGCCAAAAAATTTTTTGTCTTGCATTTCAAATTCATGATAGTGATGGGTTGTGAGTGCGTCAATTTCTGTGAAGCTTCCTTCGTCAAGCAAAAGGTCAATTCTCTCTCTTGCAGTCAGTTTGCCTTTTTCATGTTGAGAAAGAATTTTGTCTTGCCCCCCACTTTGATTTGCGTCTCTTCTTTTTTGTAGAAAATTTTTAATTTTATTAGTGTGCATTAATTTCAATTAAAAGCACGTTGCATCCTATATTAATTTAATTAGGTTTATTCTCTGAGTCCATTCGTTAACTCTAGTACCGTTGAACTGTAGTCTCCGATTTTTTGTTATTTTAGATTAAATTTTAAGATTTAAAATTGGAAATTTTTTGCGTACTGCTTTTTGATATAGTGTAAATGGATCGTCCAAATCACCACATTTTTTACATATACATAGTTGTGACACCTTAGAAAGATCACAATCCTCCATAAATTCACATTTGGGACAGCCCGCAGGTCCTCCACAAACAAGACAATGAAGTTCTACAACTCGAGCACATGCACTATGTTTTATTCCTAATCCTTTGGCCCAAAGTCCAACCTCGTTTATTTCTATTTTCTTTTTGCACACTATACAGGTACCTGGAAACTTCATTGGCATCTCACGCCAACTCATTTTAATGCAGACATCTCCTTTTGCAGAATTTCATTATAAGTCTCGTCAACACCCAAGTCGATAGTTTTGTTTTTCATACACAGCAAAAGATATGGAAAATAAAAAGTTGCAAAACTACTTGTTGACACATGCATTCTTTTTGCAAGTGTTGATGT
>JAHEYZ010000006.1:1654-41307 GCA_023251295.1 Nitrosotalea sp.
TATAAGTCTCGTCAACACCCAAGTCGATAGTTTTGTTTTTCATACACAGCAAAAGATATGGAAAATAAAAAGTTGCAAAACTACTTGTTGACACATGCATTCTTTTTGCAAGTGTTGATGTAAATCTCCTAATTGCTTTGCCATCCCATCTTAATCTGTTAAGAACAGGCCAGGTTAGATTAAACTGTGAATATCTTGCGGCGGTACCTTCTTTGTATAAACCAAGTAATACAGAATCTAGATATCTTAAGAGTCGCCACTCTTGAGTTTTCATTATTTTTCCATAGATCAAATCCGCTTCGGAGATAACTTGCAGCATTTTTTGCATATCGTCTGTTGATAGGTCACTTGTAATGATACTAGAGTAAAAGGCTTGAATTTTTTCTCGTGGATCAATTCTTAATGAATACAATATAGATCGTGCTTCACCCATAGATTTAGCTTTGAAAAAGGCATTTACTGATTCCTCTACATCCCCATCTTGAAATGATTTCTCAGTTTGTGGTTCAAATCCTGTAACAAGAGCTTGTGCTGAATTAATCATTGATCTGATGTCCCCTTTTGATGTTATTATCAGCCTTAGAAGAGCACCCGGATTTATTGATGTACCTTCTCTTTTTAGAATTGATCCTAGGTATAATCTGAGTAATCTTGGCGGTATAGGTTTGAGTATGATTGTTTTGGTCGCTTTTTTTATACTCTTCATTTTTTCTGATTTGTCAGAATTTGCAGCTAAAACTATTGGTATGGTGGGTTCTTTTAGAATATCAATAAGAGCTTCAACACCTCCAAAATCAGATCTGCCATGAATGCCATCTACCTCATCTACAAAAATCATTGGTTTCCCAAGAAGGCTTGAATTTCCAAGGATTGGAGTGAGCAACTCTTGAATTCTTTGTTTGTTTCTTATGTCACTCGCATTGAGTCCAATAAGATCATATCCAAATTGTTTTGCACAAAGCGTTGCAAGCGTAGTTTTTCCTGTACCCGGAGGACCTACCAACAATATTGGTTTTACTCCCTTTATCCACTTTACAAACCATTCCACAGTTGAAACTTTGGCTTCCTCATTTCCAATTAGATCAAGTAGATTTTTTGGCCTGTATTTTTCTGACCACATCATGTTTATCACTTTGGAAGATTGGCAGAAAATTCTGACCAAAGATTTTCTTTTTGTAATTGATTGAACCAAAAGAGGTTGTAATGTTCAACTGTCAGAAATAAAAACTCTAGAAAGTTTTTGTATGAAAAGTCTTCTGGCAATAATTCAAGTGCAAGTCTAGCCTCATTTAGATACAGATTACTTTTTTCTATCGTAAGAACAAAGCCTTTTTTTACATCGCCAGAAAGGAGACTGTAGTAGAGAGGCCATGATGGAATCTTTACAAACTTATTCTTTATGGAATCTTCGATCTCATTTCCACATCCTACTGATTCAGATGCTTTTGCCATTCCTAGATAGAATATCTCACCAAGTGGTTTTCGGTTTAGAGCCATGTTTCGTCCTGCAGTTCCCATAACCGCTCTGTATTTTTTGTAACATTGCATCATTTCTTCCTCAGAAACGCTAGCAGGTTTTGTCTTTAGTTTAAAATCTAAATATTGACCAATTCTTGCATCCTTAAATCCATGCTCAAATTCTTCAAGAACCTCCTTACCTCCCTTTGCTATTTTGTCTCTTGCAAGCTTGAGCAGATATGGATTCATTAGTTTGTAGTCATCGAGATATTCCAGATCTTCATCGTTGTCCATGATTCTGTCCATTGGTTCACTCAGATCGATTGCAATAATATGGCCATCAATCATACAAGTTCTCAATTCTGAATCTTGTTTATCACCAAAATATTCTGAAGACGCATCATATAATGCGCTAAATACCGGTAATGTCATCTTTACAAAATTGGAATTTAAAATTCTTGAAACTCTATCTGACAGTGTTTCATGATCTTCAAGTTTGGTTTTTACTGTAGACATTAGTGATGGGTTTAGAATTAATTCGTTAGAACCTATCTCTTCCGCAAATTTTTGTTGTGTCACGTTAGGCGACGAATCAGATTTAATTTCTTTTAACAAATCACTAGTGAATCGTTTTACAAAGTTTGGAAATCCTTCTTCTGCTTCTTTTTTGTATTTGTCAAATTGTCTGTATCCCTTACTTTTGAAAAGAGCTTGTTTTACAATTTCTTTGCCAGGTTTTGTGCCTAAAAGTGCGTCCTTGCTAAAAATTGATTCGTCCTTGCTACTCACACCATGGCAAATCTTGTTTTATTATTTATGCATTGAGTTACTTTAGAGTTATTTGGAATAAATTAGGATATAAGATGAGAAAAAATATGGAAATTATTAAAGTGTTACTAGAAGCATCAAAACGAGTTTATGATAATGTAAAACATATGCCTGGCACAAAAGAGTCTGGAGGAGATTTTGGTAGGGGAGCAGGTGGAGACATATCAAGAAGAATAGACATCGTAGCAGAAAAAACAATTCTCGATTATCTTAAGGAGATAAATTTTGATTGTGTAGTTCTTGGTGAGGAATGTGGTAAGGTGGAACTTTCAAAAAACCCAAAAGGTTTCATCATAATGGATGCGGTAGATGGCTCTACAAATGCGGTAAGAGGATTACCATTTTTTTGTTGTTCACTTGCATTTGCCACAAACAATAGGCTTAGTTCTGTTACAGATGGAGTTGTGATAGACCTTTCAAGAGGAGATAGGTACTATGCAACAAAAGGGAAAGGTGCTTTCCTGAATGGAAAGAGAATTTCTGTCAATAATGATAAAAATCCAATCTATTTTGTTGTAGGTCTTGATATATCCGGAATATCACCAAAGGTTCTTGGAAGATTATCACCAATAATTGCGTCATCAAACCACATTAGACATTTTGGGGCAAACGCACTAGAATTTGGGATGTTTTCTAAAGGACTTATTGACGTATTTATTGATTTAAGAGATAAAATACGGGTTACTGATATAGCTGCTGGCCTTTTAATTGCGTTAGAAGCTGGAGGACTTGTTGTTGATAAAAATGGAAAACCTCTTGATTCTGATTTAGGTTATGATAATAAGCTATCTTTTATTGCAGCTTCAAATAAAAAAGCTCTTGACGATATAATGGATAAGCTAAATCACATTTAATTATAAAAAAGGAATGTGTTTTTATTTTTAGTTTGTAATTAAAGTAAAATGGCGCCCTTGGCGGGATTTGAACACGCGTCGAGGCCGTGACAGGGCCCCATTCTAGACCGGGTTTTACGAGAGATGGATTTCTCCAAGCCTCACTATACTACAAGGGCGTCGGAGTAAGCTGGACAAAAATCTGAGTTTAAAGGTTTCTATTAAATCAAAAAATTTTGTAAAAGACTAAATTATACACAACTATCAGACTTCGCATTGGGTTCGTAGCTCAGCCAGGTAGAGTACCGGACTTTTAATCCGGCTGTCCGGGGTCCGAATCCCCGCGAACCCGCCAAACCTTTTATTACAAATAAAGAATTGGTAGTACGGATTTTTTCAAACGAACTATTATTGTGGAAGTAACATATGTATGATTTTCGTTATAGCATCTTACATTTACTAATAGTATCGTAACAGTTTAACTGTGGCTTTAGTATTAGTATCACTTGTATTGTGAGTAATACCAATGAGTTCCAGGCATGGTTATTTCCAAAAATAAAAAAGAGGACTAACTAACTTAGGTTCAGTTCTGGGAATTCTGCTTGTTTAACTCCCAAATCATGTTCGAGCGTTCTAATTTTTTTAGCGTATTCAGTCATTTTTGTGGTATCAGACTGCACTTTGGCAATCTTATAGCCTCGCCACGCTTTCTTTAGGGCTCCCCATGTTTGACCCGTAGTGTAGTTAGTTTTTTCGGATTGCGGTTGTACGAATTGAAACATACTGTACACCTCATTACTAAAATTTTTTATCTAGAGGTATGTGAATCAAAATCAATGGAAAAGTCAAGATTACTACATCAGAATCTAGCCTTTATAGTAAGAGTTTTGGAAGAAAATTTAGATTAACTGTGTATTCATAAATTATTTTGACATTGTTCTTGTCTTAGCGGCAAGATTTTCAAAGGCCGCTTTAATTTCATTTGTTCTTTTAACAGTTCCAATCACATATGCTTGAATCTTTTTTTTTCTGTCCAAAATCATTCTTTTCTGTTCTGATCTACCTGAAGAGCCATGAGATGTCCTTTGTTCAAGCAATGAATACGCGTTCATCGATTGTATTATTCCATACAATTCTTTTGGTTCCATTTTATACTTACCAAGAGATTTTCTGATTTCAGAAGGTGAGAGCGATGAGAGTGGCTTTTTCAAGTTTGCAGCAGATTGAACTAGTTTACCAATAATCATGTGAGCCGTCCTAAATGGTACTCCTTTTTTAACAAGTCGTTCTGCAATGTCTAATGAGATAGAATAACCCGAATCTATTGCTTTTTTCATTTTATGCTTGTTAACCTTCATGGATTTCAACATTGCGTTGTTCACTAAAAGGGCAGATATTGCAATTTTCGAGGATGGCCAAATCAATGTTTTAATCTGTTGTAAATCTCTGGCATATCCTGTTGGCAAACCTTTGAGGTTTGAAAGAATTGCCATTTGATATCCGATTACTTGTGCGGTCTTTCCTCGTGTAAGCTCTAGTATGTCTGGGTTCTTTTTTTGCGGCATGACACTTGATGTTGATGCAAACTTATCTGAAAGTTCTATGAATGAAAATTCAGATGTAGACCAAATGATAAAGTCTTCCGCAAGTCGGCTCAGGTTTGTCATAAGAATTGCGATCTGTCCAACATATTCTGCCACAAAGTCTCTAGTGCTAGTTGCATCAATAGAATTTTCAATTAGGCCCTTAAATCCAAGCATCTTTGCAGTGCTTTGCCTATCAATCTGTAGACTTGTCCCTCCTACAGGTCCAGCACCAAGTGGAGATTCATTTACTCTACCATAAGTTCCGTAGAATCGATCTAAATCCCTAAACAGTGCATCAGCATATGCAAGTAGATAATGTGAAAAAAATCCTATTTGAGCTTGTTGAAGATGAGTGTAGAGTGGCATTATAGCATTGCCATTTTTTTCAGCTAAAGACACAAGAGTCTCTATCATGTCTAAAAGACATGAACATATTGTGTTAATATCGTCTCTAATTCTCATTCTGATATCAAGTGAGACTTGATCATTTCGTGATCGTGCAGTATGCATTTTACCACCAGCTTGCTTTCCTGCTTTTTTTATGATTAGAGACTCAATTAATTCATGAATGTCTTCAGAATCTGATTTGATTGATAGGTTTTCTTTTTTTAGTTTTTCCAGAGACGACAAAATTTTTCTTGCTTCTTTTTTTGTAATTATTTTATTTTCATAAAGCATTATGGTATGAGCTTGGCTGCCCAAAATGTCATATAGTACAATTTCTTTATCGTCTGAAATTGATGAAAGATAGTCAAGAGTATGTTCATCCAAATTTTCCGTAAATCTAGATCGATACATCAATTTAGAAATTAGAATGGTTATATATAGCATAAACGGTTTTTTATTATGGCACAAGAAAGTCAGCAATTAAGAAGAATGATTTTTGATGAATTAACAAAAATTGTAGATCCTGAAATAAACGTCTCCATAATGGAACTTGAACTTATAGACAACATCGACATTAATGGTTCAGATGTAAAGATAGATTTACACTTAACAAGTCCCTTTTGCCCAGCCATATTTGGTTTTAAAATAGCTCAAGATGTACACGATAATTTGTTAAAGATTGATGGCATCGATGACGTCAAGTTGAATGTTTCAAATCATTTCATGGCAGAAGCCATAAACAACCAAGTAAACGCAAGCAAGAATCCAAAAAAACATTAGTTATTTTCTAAATCCTAACAAATATCCTCGGAGCAATTGTATTCCCATGGCAGGATCAACCCCTTTTGGACAGACTTGGCTACAGGAACCAGCAAAATGACATCGCCATATTCCGTGTGAATCATCTATTATTTTCAGTCGATCTTTTTTACCAGCGTCCCTGTTATCTGCAACATAACGATAAGCTTGGGCTAATGCTTGTGGTCCAATAAATGATGAATCTGTAGCCATGGTGGGACACGCGGAATTACATAATCCGCATTTTATACAGTATGAAAACTGTAGGTATTCCTCAACTTCTTTTGGAGTTTGTAGGAGTTCTTTTGTCTCTTCAGATATTTCTGAATCATCTCTAATGATGTACGGTCTAACTTTTTTATGGGTTGAAAAGAATTGTGTAAAGTCTACTGCCAGATCTCGAAGAATGGGAAAATTGTTCATGGGTTCTACTGTTATTACACTTGAATTAAGTTCTGAAATTTTTGTATAACATGCAAGAGCTGGCTTTCCGTTTATTTTCATTCCACAAGAACCGCATGATGCTTGTCTGCAGGAATATCTTACTGCAATTGAAGGGTCTAGGTGTTGTTTTACAGATAAAATGACATCTAAAACTGTTGTCCACTTTTGAACCGGAACCTTAAACTCTTCAATTGATGAAGATGAGTCGGTTTTTGGATTGAATTTTGAAATCCTCAAAGTGACTGAACTAGTAGGAGAAACTATTGTAGAAGGTAATTCGTCAGAAAGTTTTGGAGTTATCGCTGCCATATTACATTCCAAATCCTGCCATCAATATAGTTCTAGATCCATAGGCCACAAGTATTGCAATAGCTGCAATACAACCATAATTAACTGCTTTTTCATATCCTACACCTTGTTTTAATTCTAACAGAATTACTCTTAATCCATTAAATCCATGAATTGAAAGCAAAACTAGTATTAGTTCTAGCATAATTGCATATGGTAAAAACTGATAATTGACTATCACACTTTCAAATTGTAAAGATTCAGAAAAGTTCTGGGTCATTCTAAATAGAATATGTATAGCTACAAGTACTACTGCCCCAAGGGCTGTCCCATAATGTATTTTCATAATTACGCTTTCTTGCAATTTAATCACCAAACAAAACTGCCAAGCCGTACATCATTGCCAACGCTGCAAGTCCAATTGAGGCTAAGATACAGAGTTTGTGTCTTGAGTTTAAGGACGCTGGTTTGTATGGATAATCTGGTCTGCCTGGTTTGCCGACCCCCACACCTCCATGACCAAGCATTACTCTTATTCCGTTTGCGGTGTGAAAGACGCACATTCCTATTACTATAGTAAGTATGATGTGGCCTTCCGTTGTCTGAGTAAGCTCTAACATTTTTTGCCATGCTTCCTTACCATTAACTATTGAACTTGTTTCAAAGACATGAGCTATAAAATACAAAAGTAATCCCAGTCCAGTAAGCCGCATAAGCCAGTATGCGATTCGTTCTAATCCATATCTGCCTGGATTTAACCAACCTTTTATTCCCTCACGATTAGATTGTCTCTCCATTAGTATTTTCTCTCCACCGGCTGGTATTTAGTAATAGTGACAGGACTTTCTTTCAGTATTGGTTCTTTGATATCATAATAAGCAAGGGTATGGTGTAAAAAGTTTTTATCGTCTCTAGCTGGGTAATCAATTCTTGAATGGGCACCCCTAGATTCTTTTCTCTTTATTGCTCCTACTAATATTACTTCAGCAATACGAAATATAGAATCAAGTTCCATAACATTTGTAAAATTAGTATTGTATTCGCTTGCTTTATCGTCAACATGCTTCCAAGTTTTTTCTTTCAATTCACGTACTTTCCGTAACCCATCAACCAAATCTTTTTCATTTCTAAACACGTATGCCTTTTCATTCATTAAATCCGTAACTTGTTGTTTTACTTCGTATGGATTAGCATCTCCATGACCGCGGAATATTCCATCATAGATTCTTTTTTCTTCTAAAGATATAAGATGTAAGGGAAATGGTGATGTTTTTGCATCTAAAACATATCTTGCCGCAAGTTCTCCTGTGATTTTTCCCCAAACTATACATTCGCTTGTAGAGTTGGCACCCAATCTATTTGCTCCATGCGTACTGTTACATGCAGCTTCTCCAGCAGCCCATATTCCTTGAATTTCTGTTGCCCCATCAATATCAGTATGAACTCCACCCATCATGTAATGACATACTGGTCTTACATCGATCGGTTCTTTACTAGGATCGACTCCTGAGAATTTCATCGATATTTCTCTGATAGCAGCAAGTTTTTCTTTTATAATATTATCACCCAAGTGTCGGAGATCTAGTTTAAGACAATCAACCCCTGTTTCATTTTTGAAACCACGACCTTCAAGCATCTCTGTCATCATGGAACGAGAAACTATGTCTCGCGGCGCAAGTTCCATCAATCCTGGAGCATAACTTTTCATGAATCTTTCGCCATCCTTGTTGATGAGATATCCACCTTCTCCTCTAGCCCCTTCAGTTATTAGTATTCCCGACGGTAGTATTCCCGTTGGATGGAATTGAACAAATTCCATGTCTTTTAGGGCAAGTCCTGCCCTGTATGCCATGTCAAGACCATCAGGTGTTGAAGAAAGGGCGTAGGTTGAATAACTGTAAACTCTTCCTGCACCACCAGTTGCAATTATTAGTGCTTTGGCTTTTATTGTGTAAAAAGTTCCTGATGAGATCTCGATTGCGGTTATCCCACAAAATCTTTGACCATCGTGAATTATCGATGTTACAAACCATTCGTTGAAAAATTCAATATTATCAAATTTTTGGCAGGTATCATACAAAGTCTGCATTTCATAAAATCCAACTTTATCTTGAGCATATGTTGCCCGTGGAAAACTATAACCACCAAAATTTCTTTGACCAATTCTTCCATCTTCTCTGCGTGACCAAGGCATACCCCAATGTTCAAGCTGATAAATTTCAGATGGCATTTCATGTACTAGTCTTTCCACGACATCCTGATCCGCAAGAAAGTCACTTCCTTTTACTGTGTCATATACATGTGATTCTAAACTATCTCCCTCTTCAGGAAAAAGAACAGCTGCAGTTCCGCCTTCTGCGGAAACAGAATGTGAACGCATAACTTGTAGTTTTGAAATTACCGCAATCCTGATTTTTGAGCTTGTCTTTGCAGCTTGGATTGCAGCTCTTAAACCAGCAAGACCCGAGCCGACAATTAGCAGATCCTTTTCAATCGTGTCGGTCATATGTTTAGACCTCTACCTTTTCAAATTAGATAAATATGTCTTATGAAGTCTACGCGAAAATTTTAATCGAACCATTAATATATATCGCTAGTGATATCGCTAGTGATGTTATCACAGTGGATACAACGAGTTGGAAGTGTAGTTCCCCGAGGGTTTTCAAGATATTTCATACTTGAAACTCTAAAGAAACAACCCTGTACTGGTAAAGAAATAATCGATTTTGCAATGAAACAAAGTGATGGGAAATGGAAACCATCCCCTGGATTGATCTATCCATTACTTGGTAGACTTTTGGATGATGGACTTGCTGAAGAAACAAAAGATGGTAAGTATCAGATAACAAGGAAAGGTAGAATCATGACTGATGATCTTGAAACGTTAAATACCATAGTTAAAAATCAGATCGACGTGATGCTCAGAGTGGGAAACATAGGAAAATTTGTCGCCATGGATCTTCTTGAACGTATAACAAGCATTGGAAACTCACTTAGCTCTAATGTAGCAAATATGACAAAAGAAGAAACAGCAAGATATAAGAGATTCCTAGAATCTGAGCTTCGCAAGTTACAATCATCTGAAAAAAAATCTCATGGTAAAGAGATCAGAATTAATTAAACCATAAATAACTGTCGCTGAAATTATCAATTGTTGCCAACACTTAGGAAATTACTGTATGATGAATCTGAACCGTTGGTTGTTCCTGGGGTATTTGATGCCATTGGAGCTAAAATTGCTCAAAAAGTAGGTTTTGAAGCCATGTTTCAGACTGGATATGGTACTTCAGCTACACTTCTTGGAATGCCAGACTATGGATTTGTTGGTGCTACAGAAACTGTAGAAAATGCTCGTAGAATTTGTGCTGCAGTATCTATTCCCGTAATCGTAGATGCAGATACTGGATATGGTAACCCTCTTAGTGTTTGGAAGGTAGTAAAAGAATTAGAGTCTGCAGGTGCTTCTGGAATCTTTCTTGAGGATCAAAAATGGCCAAAAAGATGCGGACATATGATGGGAAAGGAAGTAATTCCAAAAGAAGAATATGAAGTGAAATTAAAAGCTGCATTAGATGCAAGAAAAAATAAAGATTTCATAATCGTAGCAAGGACGGATGCAAGGGCACCTGAGGGACTTGATGCAGCAATAGATCGTGGTTTACAATACAAAAAGATTGGAGCTGATGCAATCTTTGTAGAAGCCCCCAAGTCTATTGCTGAGATGAAAAAAATTGGAAAATCTATTGACGCGCCATTAGTTGCAAATATGATTGAAGGCGGAGCAACACCTCTTGTTTCTACCAAAATACTTTACAAAATGGGATTTAAATTAATTTTATATCCTTTGTCAATTCTTTATGCAAATACATTTGCGTCTTTGCAAATTCTACATGAACTTAAAAGATCAGGTACAACCTCTAAACTCAAAAAGAATCTTGTGGCATTTGAACAATTCAATGATATTGTAGACTTGCCAAAGTATAGAAAACTGGAAAATAAGTACGGCCATAAATTTTAAAACAACAAAAAGAAAGGAAAAATCCTCTCAAGGTTTTCCTACGAAGTGTTTCTTTTCACTTCAATTTCTATGGTGGAAACGTTTCTTGGTCGTCCATCTTGTGATTGGAGTTGTTCTGAACCGATCTTGATGTCTCCGATAGAATAGCCAGCATTTTCGGTTTTTCGCGCAACTATCTGTGCTACATCAACTGCGCGTCCAATGCTAAGCCCTCTTGCCTTGATAGATATTTTTGGTTGGTTTGCCAGCTGTATTAGCGTAGACGTAACATACGCCATCAGTGGTTTTTTTCCTATAAAGATAGTCTCTCTTGATTCGGACATGTTAACTCTTAATATCAGAGGATAATTTAAATCTAAGAATATGAAAAATGGTCAGATGAAGTTTTTTATTTATTTTTTAGTTTTTTTTAGCGTAAGTTTTAGCTATGCCTACGGATATGAAGAAATAATCACATCAGATTTTAAAGTTGTCAACACATTGGGTGAGGAAATAAAATCACCTTTGGTAGAACAACAGCTCAACCTACAAACTTCTCTTACAAATGTAAGTGACAGAGAAATAGATTGGGCATATATTGTGCAGGTTATTGATTCAGAGGGCGCCATAGCGGATCTTAATTTCTCTACAGGTTCACTTGTTAAAAATCAAACTCTAACACCGGCCCTTTTTTGGACTCCACACAAAGATGGAATTTATAAAATTGAAATTTTTGTTTGGGATAATTTGCGAAATATAAGTGCTTTATCCCCTAAATCTACTTTTACTATAACTGTAACATAAGCAGTAAAACAAAATTCAATTGTTTAATATCAAAAATTTAGTAAAAAACTAGAAGATGGACCGGGTGGGATTTGAACCCACGATCTCACCCATGCCAAGGGCGTATCCTACCAGACTAGACGACCGGCCCAAATTTTTTTAATCAGCACATTGTTCTGATTTGCATTAACTTTTTTTGAGCGGTTATTAACGTTTAGCTGTGTTTAGAAAATTATCTTTTCCCAAAACAGCATAAGATATTTAACTATCAATCATGACAAATTTTGCGTGGTCGTCGATAATAAAGCGACTTTGACATATATTCAAGTCCAAAAAGAAGATCTTGCAATTTTTAGAATTGTACCAGCTGATGGACCAGTTCCAGAATACAAAGCCGGCCAATTCATTACAATAGGTATGCATGTACCAAGTGAAAACAAGGTTATACGGAGAGCATATTCTATCGCATCAAATCCAGAAAACAAAAAATATGTTGAATTATACGTAAGATGGGTAAGAAAACCTTTGCCCGGACGTCTTACTACTCAGCTTTTTGGTGCTAAAGAAGGAGATGAAATAGTCTGGATAAAACCAACTGGTGCGTTCGTACTTGATGATAAAAAGTCTGATGGTACAGAGGATGATAGAAGAATCGTTTGTTTAGGTGGAGGTACTGGTTTAGCTCCATTTGTTAGTCTAGCTCAATCTCTACATGCTTCTGGAAGCAAACGAGAATTGGTAGTGTTACATGGAGCAAGTTATGTTGATGAACTTGGTTACAAAGAACTTTTGGTTGATTTAGAAAATGAGAGTCTAGATCGTGGAAAAGACAAATGGAATTTCAGATATAGAGCAACAATTAGCAGACCTCAAGAATGGTTTAACAGATCTTGGAGCGGACAAGTTGGCAGAGTAGAAACTTTCCTTAGGTCAAAGGATGGAGAACAATCACCACTCGAAAAAGTAGTTGGTGAAAAAATTACAAAAGAAAACACAGTATTTTTCATTTGTGGTTGGCAGGGAACCATAGATGGTTGTATGGATTATCTAGGACCAAAAGGTTTTGTCACTGAACGAAATAAACGACCAGATAAGAGCTTTGAAATCAAGTACGAATCTTACGGATAGAACGAAATTTCTTTTGAAAAGCTAATATTGTATAGTCAGAGGCTGATCTACGGGGACGTAGGTCAGCTTGGTAGACTGCCAGCCTCGGGCGCTGGATGTCGTGGGTTCAAGTCCCATCGTCCCCAGATTAAAATAAATTATTTAGTTATTGAGATAGTGTCTGTTTCTACACAGGCACTTCTTAGACTTGGAGTACCGACGTATGAACCATAGACACAAAGTTTTCCTTCCTCTGCGTCAGCTGATATCCAAATCTGATGTGAACCTCTCATTGCGGACTCTCGTTTGGCGTTATTACCAGTATATTTTGGATCTTTTAGGCTAAGAGTCTTGCCAACAAAATGCACGCTTGTTGCATCAGAATCTCCGCCATACGGATTTCCTTTTCCACTAACTAGATTAACTGCTTTCCAACTTCCAACAAGTTCTCTGCTACCAATAGAAATGTAATATTTGCCCCAAGCAGAAATCATGTGTTGATCTGGAGCATATTCCCCATGACCAGATATTGTAACAGTTCCACGTTTTGTCTTTATCGTGGTATCGTCAATTTGGAAAAAGTATGGGTTTAAAATATCTGTTTTTCCCATATGTCTCATTTTTTCTATGCTAGGATCTACTGGTATATTTTTTTTCACCGATGATTTATCCTTCACATACATATGTTCACCAGACATTGCATAACTAGAAACAACAGGAATTAAGAGTAAAGGAACTACCAATAATATTAAGAGTACTTTTGAATTCATTTTCTGTAGACAATCGCTACATTGTAATTTATTAGTCTTGTGCACAAATTATTCGTTATTACAAACCATCTTTAAAACGGGATGAAGAATCACTAAATTCAGTTTTTTTATAAAATAATTGCATTAAGCATTGAAATATACGGGAATTCCAGTATGAAGTGCAATTGACAGTTGCTATTTATCTTGCTCACCTGAATCCAGTAACAAAAGCACATGTAGAGATCATAGAAGAACTTAAAAAAACAAACGAAGTCAGGGTTTCTCCTGTCATATTTATTTACAAAAGAGCCGAAATTAACAGTAGAAGTTTTCCTTTCAATTTTGAATTACGAAAAAAAATGCTTCAGTCTATTTTTGGTGAATCAATCTCCGTTCTTTCAAATTATTCCTTTTCTTCACCATTCATCAAATACATGCCACCATTGATCTCGCCATTTTCATGGAACATAAAAAAGCAGATTCTAGATGGTATTTCAGACGATTATTTCACATATACAGGCGACAAAGCCGAAGGTTTCGTACTTAGGTTATATGGATTAAAACCAAAAATAGGTGTAAGAAAAACAGTCTCTGCATCTCTTGTAAAAGAAAAGATGTTCGATGCTGCACTTGGGAAAGAATCTGATTGGGAAAGGTATGTACCTATAGAAGTTGTAAAAATAATACACGAAAACTGGGACATCGTTAAAAAATACTCATCTGCAGAAGATTTTACATATAGATTACTTGGAATGAAATTTCCAAAGGATGGATTTTGGTAGAAATAGATTAATTATAGACTAATTTCGTTGTTTAATATGAAATCCTTTAGCACAAAACTTGTTTGGTTTGATGGTAAATTTGTGAAATCAGAGGAAGCAAAAGTTCCTGTAATGACACATGCCATTCATTATGGAACATCAGTTTTTGAAGGGTTACGTGGTTATTGGAATTCAAAAAATTTGAATATTTTTAGGTTAGATGATCACATTAAAAGATTCAGGAATTCTGGAAAAATATATTCCATTAATTTGAGATTTACAAATAAAGAAATTTCCAATGCTATAATTCAACTCTGTAAAAGAAATAGTGTAAGACGTTCATGTTATATAAGACCATTTTATTTTGTGGGAGAATATGGAATAAATTTGAATGTAACAGAAAAAGCTCCCACACATACTGCCATAGTAATGTTTGAGTTTGGTGATTTATTTAATAAAAATGGAATAAAGGCAGGAATTTCATCATGGAGACGAATTCATGAGATTTCAACACCTCCTCTTGCCAAGATGGGAGGCAATTATCTTAATTCAATTTTAGCGACTCAAGAAGCAAAACGGAATGGGTATGATGAATCCATACTACTTGATCATTTAGGAAATGTAAGTGAAGCGCCAGGCGAAAATATCTTCATTCTAAGAAACGGGGAGATCATAACTCCACCATCTAGCTCATCTGCATTAGAAGGAATAACAAGGGAGTCTGTAATAGAAATAGTTCGAAATCAAGGATATAAAATTATAGAAAGGGAAATTCTGCGCACCGAACTTTATCTTGCAGATGAGATTTTCCTAACTGGAACTGCGGCAGAAATAACTCCAGTTACGTTCGTTGATGGAAAAAAGATCGGAAATGGAATACCAGGAAAATTAACTAAACAGATCAGATCTACTTATTCAGACATAGTAATGGGCAAGAATAAAAAGTATGCTCACTGGTTAACGGCAGTGTACTAGATGTGAAAGTAGTTCAGATAGGAGTTGGAGGGTGGGGTAAAAACCATGCACGAATTCTTTCACAGATAGGAGTTTTAACTGCCATTTGTGATGTAGATTCAAATAAAGCTAAAGAAGTTGGAACAAAATATTCAGTAAATCATTATTCATCTTTAGATTTACTTTTAGAATCAGAGAAATTTGACGCTGCAATTGTTTGTACTCCAACTTCTACTCATTTCTCCATTGCAACGAATCTTTTACAACAAAAGAAAAATGTTTTTGTGGAAAAACCAATGACATATCTTTCTCACGAGGGGGAACATTTGAGGAATGTTGCACATAAAAATAAAGTGGTGCTAACATGTGGATATGTTGAAAGGTTCAACCCCGCGGTTGGTTTGGTAAAAGAATATGTTAAATCCAAAAGATTTGGTGAGCTCATTATGTTAGAATTTCATAGAGAAAACCGAATGCCGTTACACATAAAGGATGTTGGAATAATTTATGATACGTCAGTTCATGATATCGATACTGCGATGTGGCTTTTTGATGATACCCCAGAAGTTGTTTTTGCAAGATCTGGAAAAATAAGACATGATCATGAAGATTTTGCAACAATAGTTCTTGGCTTCAAAGATAATAAAATAGCAATCATTTCATCTAACTGGATAACTCCCACCAGAATAAGAAAATTTGAGGCAGTTTGTGGAGATGCAATAATATCTTCTGATTTTATTTCACAGGAAGTGAAGATTATAACAGAAAATGGAATAGAGATTCCTAAGAAGGAAATTGAAGAACCATTACTTTTAGAGATAAAGAATTTCCTGGCGGCATGTGAAGGTAAAGAAGAACTATTGGTAAAACCAGAACAGGCAGTAAACACCACAAAAATAGCAGAAGCAGCACTTTTATCTAGTCAAAAAGGAACTCCGATTTATCTAGATCTAAAATGAATAAAAAAATGCTAGAGATCCTTGCATGTCCAATAGACAAACATTTCCCACTTGAAATTTTTGAATCGAATTCAGAAAATGAAGTAATTTTTGAAGGAGCAATATATTGTACAAAATGTTCTAGATTTTATCCCATCATCGAGGAGATTCCCATAATGTTGCCAGATGAACTAAGAGACAAAAATAAAGACATTGAATTTTTAAAAAGAAACCAATCCTTGTTGCCAGAAAAAATAACTAAACATGCATTTCCTTGGCATTTGTGATGAATTTGGTAACAAATTTTATCTCAGAAAAAGCAAGGGTGGGAAAGAATGTTCGCATATGGCACTTTGCATATGTTGGTGATAATACTGAGATAGGTGATAATGTAAAAATTGGTTCACTTGCACATATTGATTATAATGTAAAGATAGGAGAAAACACTATGATTGAAGGATTAGTTTACATCCCGCCTCTTTCTCGAATAGGAAAAAATGTCTTCATTGGACCAGCCGCAGCTTTAACGAATGATCCTTATCCTACAAGCAAAAAACTCATAGGTATTACAATTGAAGACGATGTCATCATCGGTTCACGAGCCGTTATTAAAGCAGGCTTAACTATTGGAAAAAACAGCGTAATAGCAATGGGGGCAGTTGTTACAAAAGATGTTCCTCCCAATATGGTAGTAGTTGGCGTACCTGCGAAAATTAAATACACACGCCAAGAGTATGAAAAGAAAAAGAAGAGATGGGAAAACAGTTAGGTTTTTATTTTTTTATAAAATATCCAGTTCTTTATCTTTGTGAGGATATAAATCCATATAATTATTAAAATTATTGCAATCACGGCTTTAGCAATAGAAGCATAATACAGTTCTAAAAAACCAATTTTAACATATCCCTCTAGTGATATCATGGATGTGAGTACAACTAAGAACCCACCACCAATTATGATTAAAATCCACATTATAAGAATAAATGAGAAGATAGTGTAGTTCATCATATTTTAATTCCCATCATAAATGCAGTGATAATTGCAAGTAATGCAGAAAAAAATGCCATTTTGAAAATAACGGATACAATTTGTTTTTCAGTCATTGGACCTGTTGCAAGTATCAGTCGTAGAAGTGTGATTGGCGCATCTTTATCTTCGGTAGCCATAAGTTTAAAATCAGAAGTAACAATAGTAGGGTTTTTTATCTGTCTGTGCTCTACTATGCGTTTAACACTAGATAAAAATAAAAAAGAATTCATCACAGCTGGCAAAAGTGCAATGGCTGCAACAATTTCTACATGACCAAGTATTGCTATAACACCATACATTGCACCAAGTGTCAAGGCGCCTGAATCCCCTGGAAATATCCTACTAGGAAATTTATGATATTTGTAAAAAGCTAATGAAACAAATCCAAGTGGAAGGCTTGCTATTGCAATTTCGTAATTTTGCATAACGAAGAGAGATGCACTTAATGAAAAACTTGCAATAGCCATGAAACCACTTACAACCCCATTTAAGACATCAATTGAGTTGATAGTGTTACCAGTTATTGGAATTATGAATATGATTAATGCAAGATAAAGTGCGGGGATTTTAAATGAACCAAAAAGTGGAAACGCTAGATTTGTATCATATGAGCCTAACAAGATAATTGGAATGGCAGAGGCAGCAAGGGCTATAGGTTTGAACCATCCCCCAAGAGCCTTTCTGTCATCAATTATTCCCACCACAAAAGCCAGTGAAGTAGTAACGATAATCGTAATTATTGCAGTAGTTGGAAAGAATGCGAATAATGTAACCTCTGAAGCGATGATCCCAATTAAGATAGATGGACCACCAGGCCTTGGTATCATATCTCCCCCCTTTCTGTGATAGTCTTTTACCGTGAGATTCCTTTTTTCTAGTGCATGTATCAAGAATGGAGTTATTGCATAAACTGAAAAAAATGACACAATTGAAACCAGTATTGCTGGAACTATTAGATCAAACATTAAGATACCTTTTGTAGTTGATCTTTGATATTTTCTGCTAGAGTTGAACCTATCTTGTCTATTTTCGCCAAGTCTTTAATTGGAATTTTTGATAGGTCTTGAAGGTTTTTGATTCCATTCTTGTATAATATACGTGATCGTATCCTACCTATACCGCGTATCTTAACCAAATCGATGAGCTCTTCTTTTATTCCGTAAGAAATCCTTTGCCTAAGAACATTCAATTCGTCTAGAATATCAGCTCGTGATTCAAGTTTAGCAAGTTCATATAATGAATATACAAGCCAATCACAAGTTTCTGCCATTCTATGCATATCACCTGATTCTATTCCCAGATTATCTGAAAGGAAAATCTCGCTTGATTCATTTATCCATGCATGCATTGCCAAAAGACTCCTTGAACATTCATACTCTGAGATCAGTTCGATTAATTCGGATAGATTATTTTCAAGCAATGTACCTATGGTTTGATAATCTTTGTTACGTAAAGAAAATTTTGGAAAAAAATCTTCACAATTTGTAATAAGATGAAGAAATCCAAAAGTGTGATTTTTATGCTTTGAAATTTTTTGTAAAGATTTCCTGAAAGAAACTGCTGTGAGCGGATCAATGTAAAGCATTGAAGTTTTTTTACCAAATTCAGTTGCTACAAACCTACCTCCCTTTTCTTTTATTAGATCTTCCAATTCAAGATAATCTAAGGTAATTTGTATCTTGAATTTTATTGTAGGTTTTCTTATTTGAGAGCCTGCAAGAGTTTCTGCAAAAAAATTGAGCATTTCATCTTTTTTGATACCAGGACTAGAGGATATTAAACTCAAAACATGTGTTCTTAGTGCTCTGTCATCAGTAAGTTTTGATAATATAGGCTCTGGGGTTCCATTTACATAATAATCAAGTAGATCATCACTATTAGAATTTCCAATAATTATCGCTTCTCCAAATTTATCATACTGCGGTCTTCCTGCTCTACCACAAAGCTGTTTGTATTCAAGGACACTAATGGGTTTGTTTACACCAATCTTTGCATCATATCTATTAATATTCGATATAATCACACGACGTGCAGGTAGATTTACTCCTGCTGCAAGAGTTGGGGTAGATGCTAGTAACTTTATTTTTCCATTTCTAAATTCGGATTCTACTGTTTCACGACATTTCTGATTAAGACCTGCGTGATGAAATGCTACTCCTTTTTTAACAAGTGTGGCAAGATTTTTGACAAGTTCGGTTTGTTCATTGAGGTTGAGTATTTCTTGTGATATTTTGTTTAGTTCATTTTTTTCATGTTCGTTAAGATTTTTACTTATAACATCTGCTGCTTTACCTGCAAGTGTTACTGAGCGCGCCCTTGTTTCAGCAAATAGAATTGTCTGGCCTCCGTTTTTTATAGAATCTATTCCAAGATCTACCGAAGGTCCTCTCATGCTGGTCTCGACTTCAAATTTTTCCCCATTCTGCATTCTAACTATACCACCATCATAGACACCTTCCCATAATGGAACTGGTCTCCAGTTGTTTTCGACCAAATCACATCCTATCCAGGATGAGATCTCTGCTGCATTTGTGACAGTAGCACTTAATGCGAGAATCTGAGGTTTCTGCTGCATTAATTTTAGTTTAGTTAGAATGATTTCAAGAGTTGGACCTCTATCTTGATCACCAAGAAGATGTACTTCATCAACAATAACAAGGCTTATGTCATCAATCCATTCTGCCCCATGTCTAATGAGTGAATCCATTTTCTCGTTTGTAAGTACAATTATGTCATTTTTTTCAAGATTTTTATCAGTATTATCTAATTCACCTGTTGATATTTGGATCCTTATTTTTCTTCCAAAATCTACGGATTCTAATTTTCGAAATTCTGAAAACTTTTCTGCAGATAATGCACGAAGTGGATTAAGATACACTATTTTTCCTTTTTTCTTAAAAAGATGATTAATCATTGCAAGCATTGCGATTAGCGTTTTTCCACTTGCGGTAGGTGCAGATACTAGTAAGCTTTTTCCTTCTAGAATACCTGCCTTTACACTATCCTCCTGAGTCGGATAAAGTTCTCCATATCCAATTTGGTGTAAAAATTCAATTGCTGGTTTTGGTAAGTTGAGTTCTGATACTTTCATACCCGGTTATAATGACCGGGTTTTGATTCATAAATAGCTGACTCACGTTGAAGTTTTTTAATATATTTACGTGCTTCCTCTTCTGTAAATTTACCTGTTTTGACTAGTTCCTTAACAAATGTTTTTTCTTCAACTGGTCTTTTTTCGTCACCTTCAAGTGATTTCATAACATCCATGAATAGCTGCATTTTAGAAATTTCACTGTGGGGTTTTCCTTGTAGTACTCCTAAATCAACCTGACCAGTGTTAACATCTACTCCAGCATCTTGTAACATACTTTCTATTAGAAAAATAGCACGTTCTGCGTCTTCAGCATCTACCTGATCTTTCATAAGCAACCTTGCCCTAGCAGTAGACAATCTAATCAATCCCTCAAGCTGTCTTGGGGTCACAGTTATCATTCCTTCAGATTCAACATTTCTCATTTTCATGTAATATTCTAGAATTTTATCCTCAGCTTCTTTTGTTAAAACAGGTTCTATTTTTTTGGCATAAGATAGATATTTTGTAAGTATGTCTACATCAATTAGTGATTTAGTATCAGTGGGTGAGCTTCGATGAAGATTTAATATGTGTTTTGCTATTCTGGTGTCCTTTTCTTTGGATGGAACGTCTCTAACTACAAAAATAAGATCAAATCTTGTAAGCAATGGAATTGGCAGGTTTACGTTTTCTGTAATATTTTTGAACGGATCATATTTTCCATACATAGGGTTAGCTGCTGCCAAAATTGATGTTCTTGCATTTAGTGTAGCTACAATACCTCCTTTTGCAATGCTTGCAGATTGCTGTTCCATTACTTCGTGTAATGCGCTTCTGTCTTCAGGTTTCATTTTATCAAATTCATCAATACAAACTAAACCTTGATCTCCAAGAACAACGGCCCCCGCTTCTAACATCATTATACCTATTTTGTCTCGAACTACAGCTGCAGTAAGTCCTGCTGCTGTAGAACCTCTACCAGATGTATACAGTCCTCTGGGTGCAATTCGTGCACAAAATTTTAACATCTCACTTTTTGCAGTACCAGGATCTCCAACAAGGAATATGTTGATATCACCACGAATTTTTGCACCATCTGCAAGGATTCTCTGTGTCGAACCCACAATCAAAAGTAAAATTGCTTCTTTTATGATGTCCTGTCCGCTAATATGGGGAGCAAATGATGAAATTAATCTGTCATAAATATCAGCATTCTTTCCAAGTGATTTGATAATTTTTTCTTCTTCGGGAGATATTTCTTCTCGTTCTATACTTCTAGAAGTTTTTGGTCCTCTGCCACCAAGGAATTCAATGTTGTTCCCTTGAATTCTTAATCTGTAAATTCCACTTTTGCCACGCATGGATGGTATGTGTTCTTGTTCAATTCGTACTATACCTGTAAGTATTACACGGTCACCTGGTCTTGCATTATCAACTAAGTCCTGTAACACTGTAACATCAACATAGTGCGGTAGTTGACCTGGAGGCAAGTCTTCTGGCAATTCCTGTAGTCTAACCATTTGAAAATCAATGAATCTACTTTCTTCTGGACTAAGTTCTAAATCTTTATGAGTACACTTTCCATTATCACATTTTAATGGCTCGTTAAATTCCAGTCCTTTTTCTTGTACTTTCTTTGTTCTATGACCTTCAGGACAAATATAGACAAGCTCTTTTGCTAGCGGTTTTATTTCAGATGATCTGACTACCATTCCGGATACGCTTGTCATCTTTCCGATGATTTCTGCGTTTATCTCACGCAAACTGCGTTGAGCAGGATAGTTTGCTATTCTTACTCTGATTTCATGTTGAATCTTTTCTGCATACTGTGGGAATCTCTCTTTAAGAATGTCTTTTATTGCGCTTGCAAATACATTTAGCATTTCATCTGGTTTTGTGTTAAAAATGGATTCTATTTCAGGATAAGATACCAAATCATTATAATCAACAACGAGATATTGTACCTTCTTCGCCATCATCTGATCTATTTCTTCTACATATTTGTAAGCACCTGATTTATCCTTGAATTGATTCAAAAATTCTTTTATTTGATCCAGACGTCTTCCTTCAGATGATACCGATTCTGAAACTAGCGTCATTTCTTGTCACCTAAGATCTGTTTTTGAAAATCTACACTTTGTGTGTGTATTGAGTTAAATAGTGTTCGTTCTTCTATGGACAATTTTTTCGCAAGATCTGAGGTCATTTTTGATGAGTTGGCCAATCCGATTATTTTTCCCTGTCTTTTTCTCATGAGCGTGTTTAACATACTCTGTACCTTATCTCTATCTTGTTGCGCTAGTCTTTTCATGTATTCTCTTACTTTTATGTAAAAATCAATTTCCACAGTAGAAAGATCAAAGTCACCTTGCACATTTTCCTTTACTAGTGCTTGCTTTAGGGCCACAATCATATCAGTATCCTGTACATCTACAAGTTTCTCAGATGCCAGTATATCAGCTACCCAACGAGGTATACTGATAATTTCTCCATGTTTGGCATCAATAGAAACCTCTGACGCATCAACCTTGATATCATGATTGAAGGTAACTTTGACATCTTGTAATCCATATCCTAAAGTATGTACTTGGATAAGTTCTGATATCTCCATTGTGCAAGAAACTCTATCCTAGGATTTAATGGGATCGATCGATCAATTCCGTTAACAACTAGCTTTGATCATTTGATCTTAGACGTAATTTTATTAGTGAGAGAGAAAGGTAACAGCGTATGACTGAGACTATGATGTGGGTAGAAAAATATCGCCCTGCGAAGCTTTCTTCAATAATAAATCAAAAAGAGGTCATAGGTAGTCTAAAAGGCCTTTTAAAAAATACCTCGGAAATACCACATCTAATGTTTTCTGGCTCAGCTGGAGTTGGAAAAACTACAGCTGCCATGTGTCTTGCACATGAAATCCTAGGAGAGCATTGGAAAGACCATACTCTTGAACTTAATGCGTCTGATGAACGTGGTATAAACATGGTAAGGGAAAGGGTCAAGAAATTTGCGCGATTTTCAGGATTGGATATAAAAATTCCATTTAAAATAATAATTTTAGATGAAGCTGATGAGATGACTTCTGATGCCCAAACAGCCTTACGTAGAATTATAGAAGACACAGCAAAATATTGTAGATTTGTTTTAATTGCAAACAATATATCCAAGATAATAGAACCGCTACAGAGCAGATGTGCCATATTCAAGTTCACACGGATTTCAGAAGATGAAGTGATTTCGTATCTTGAAGAAATCTGCAAAAAAGAAAAAGTAAAGTTCGAACAAAAAGGACTTGAAACAATTTATAGTTATTCAGAGGGCGATATGCGTCACGCCATAAACATACTTCAGGCAGTAGCAAGTCTTGGAATAGTAAATGAATCCAATGTAAAAATATCAGCTGGTCTTTCAAGAGTAAGTGATGTTGGTGGTATTCTTAAACTAGCGATCGCAGGGAAATTATCTGAAGCCAGAAACAAGATGATAGAGATGATTAAAGTATATGGCATGTCAGAATCAGACTTTCTAAAATATTTAACTGAAGAATCTTACAAGATAAAGGCTGGAAAATTGGATGAGATTTTAGAGACAATTGCAAAATATGATTACAGGTTAATTATTGGTGCAAATCCCGAAATACAGCTCTCTGCGCTTTTAGCAGAACTTGGGCGAATAGGAAAATAATAACGCAGAGAGAGGGATTTGAACCCCCGCGTGCTTGCGCACATAGGCTCTCAAGGCCCACGCCATGCCGGGCTAGGCGACCTCTGCGAATTTGATTCATAAAAACTAGTTAAAATTTGTTTAAGATTTTGGTTTTTTTTGCAGAGAGGAATTTATAGAGAAACCAGAATTCAAGTACTTATTATACCAACTTCTACTAGGTATTGAATTCCGTTCGCAAAAGTCTTATCATCAATTTCACCATTAGACCACCATTTTGCGTTGTTCTTGATCCATTCAGGAATTCTAACATCTTTGTTTGTTTCTTTCTTTTCTGTTGTTGGAATTTTGATGATTCCTTCTTTGATCATAAATTGAATGCCGCTCGCAAAAGACTTATCATCAATTTCGCCATCAGACCACCATTTTGCGTTGTTTCGGACCCAAAGTGGAATGTCTATTTCGTCATGGATTTGTTGCTGTTCACCTATGTGAATTTGTTTATTGAAAACGATCTCTTTATCAATAAATTGTGCTGGTGAATCAATCGATATTACGGTAGCTTCTAGATCATACGATCCATTTTCTAAAACATTCTGTCTAGCAGTAATTTTACTGCCGAATTCACTCATATATCCTCCTAGGTATGTTTCTTGAGGAGCTTGAACTACTATTCTTGGTTTATCAAATGATTGATATTTGAAATCAATTTCGATTTGACCACCTTTGTCATAAAAGAGGGAATTTATGAGGGGAGTTTTAGTATCATTTCGTATAGCCAGTTTTATTGTCACATGTTGAAAATTTTTCTTAGTGGTTTCATCATATAGTATCATTTTTAAAGTGAAATCTTGTTTTTCATCGATTTTTTCTGGCAGAATAAAATTCATCACTGGTTTTCTATCTCCAAGTGTGGCCGGATGAACATGAACATCTTTATTTTCCATTTGTGCAAATGAAGGTACCAAAGTTCCAGAAATTAATAGTATTGACAAAAAGAATACAACTTTTTTCAATGCGAGAGATGACACAACTATGATTATTTATTGGTTTTCAGACCACTAATGTTTATATCATTAAAATGGAAATTTAGGTGGTGTCTGAAAAAAAAATCAGATCAATTTCGGTGTTTATACCAGAAGAAGTAGTGTGTGCAAGCTTGGAAAAAATCGGATTTGTGCAAATGGATGATGTAATTACTTCAAGTGATGGCAAGTTTTGGAAGAAGATGCTCTATGTTAAGGATGAGGAAGTGGTTTCAGTATCAGAGGAGCTTGGGGATTATTGGCCAAAGGATCCTGTAATCTCAATATGCTGTTTACCACGTACGATTAAGACTATTTTAGGAGACTTGGATGCCTTCGTTTGAGTGCAATGAAACTCAGTTTATAGAAAACATTAGTCGTCTTTTAGATTCTGAATCCAGATTCGTGGTAAACAGAAGGGTCCAGATTTATGATGATAGGAAATATGGTCCATCAGGAATGCCTGATGAGGTATTCATGCAATTTTCTTCAATTCTTGCAAGAAAAGGTCAGAGATCATCAGTATATGCTAAGACGCATTTTCTTGATGATTATCATCACAAAGTCTATTTTTTACAAGACTTACTTCATTCTTCTTCTAAGATGAAATATCCGATTTTACATATTCCATATTTCAAAGTTGAGTATTCTTTTAGAATTTTTGGAAATTCATATTATCATAGCTTTGACGTGCTGTTCAAACCCAAAATTTCTATCGAACAAAAAAAAATTACAAAGAAAATGAATCCACGAATTGAAGAAGAATCCTCAATACTAATTCATGTTCTACAGTTTGAACTGCCACAAGAAAAAATGCTTACAATAAATCTACCAAAAAAGGTGCTCATATTAGATTTTAAAAAGGCAAATAACCCGCTAGAGAATTGAATTAAAAATAAAGAAAATAAGAAGAGTTTTAGTGATGTGCGTGTGGATTAGCAGTACCACTGCCTAGTTGCTGGTACGTTCCTGAAGCTTTTTCATGAGCTTCGAGATTTGACTGGTCAACTTTTATCGCTAATGGAGGACAAACAGAAACACATGCCATGCACCAAATGCAGTCATGTTCTCGAATTGGATCAGCCTTGTCTGAACGATCTAATTTTTCTTCTTTTACAGTCTTACCAGTTCCATCAAACGTTTCATTAATTGCCTGTATTGCAGGAATATCTTTTTCTGTTCTGTACCATTGAAAGACTTGCACTGGACAAGCTTCAATACATGCACCGTCCCCTACACAAGCATCCCAGTCTACTGCTACCATTGTTCCACTAACACCAAGTGGTTCTATTTTTTCACCGTGGGCCTCGTATGCGGCTATACATGCAGGATCTTCTGCTGCTTCTGCCATTCTACCAGGACCCCATACATAGTGAAAGTGTTCACCATCTGAATGTTTTATTTTCCCAATTACGTGAAGGCCTTTTGGAAAATCTTCTGCTATTGGCATGAAAATTTATCACATAATATGTTATTTAAACTTAGACAAAGTTAGTTCAGACTAATTAAAACTGGCGATCTCTTTTTCATGAATTTCTACATTTGCCTGATCTACTTTGATTGCTTTGGTAGGACAAACTTCAACACATGCCATGCACCAAATGCAATCAGCTTCTTTAACTGGATTTGCTTTATCAGTATAATCTGCACGATCTCTTCTTAACACCTTCCCAGGGTTTTTGTACCATTCAAATACCTTAACAGGGCAGCTCATAAGACAAATACCATCTGCAATGCAGGAATCCCAGTCCACTGCAACAAAAGTCCCATGAATTCCCATGGGTTTGATTTCCTCGTTTCTTGCGACATAGTCCGCTTTTACATTTTCATCAAAAGCAGCTTCTGCTAACTTTCCAGGACCCCAGATGATATGATAATTATCGCTTAGTGGATCCTTGGATTTACCTATTACAGCATGATTTTTTGGAAAGTCTGGATCTATTGGCATTTGTAATTCACCTTTTAGTTGATCAATTAATGTGTATTTAAGATAAATTCATATCTTCACCGTCTTTGTTTTATTTAATGGGGATTTTCAAATATGATATTTATCGGAGTCCTAACATAGGAATTTACAGCAAAGCTAACGATAGTTTTGTCTTTATTCCAAACGGTTTTGCAACAACAAAGGCAAAAAATCTTGCTGAGTTTCTCAAAACAGATTATATTTTCACTTCTGTTGCAAACACAAGATTACTCGGACCCCTTATGGTAATTAACAACAATGGAATAATGTTGCCGCGTACCGCCCTTGACGAAGAAGTTTCATATTTAAAAAAATCTACTGGACTTAATGTTGGCATTTTAGATACAAAACATAATGCACTTGGAAATTTGATATGCGTTAATGACAAAGGAGGAATAATGTCACCTATGATCCCGACTGAATTTGTAAAAAAAATCGAAGATGTGTTGGGAATAGAGATAGTGCAGAGAAGAATAGCCAAATACCATCAAGCAGGGGCAATGGCAGTTGCTACGTCACATGGTGGGATCGTTCATCCCGATACAGAAGAGAATGACATTAAAATAATGTCAGAAGTTTTAGGGGTAGAACTTGAAGCTGCAACAATAAATGGAGGGATACCATTTGTTGCATCTGGGATTTTGGCAAACAACAAATCTCTTGTAGTAGGCACGTTAACAAATGGACCAGAGTTTGTTATGCTAACTAGAGCATTTAAAATTGAAGATTAGAGAGTGGATCATTTAATAAAGATTCAAGAAGAATTTGTTTTTCTGTTCCATTTTTCATGTTTCGAAGCAGTACAGATTTTAAGGAATATTCTTTTGGAGCAATGATAATCGTGAATTGCGAGTTTGAAGCCATTTCCATCTGTTTTTTTAAGGGTTTGCTACTAAGATCAGTTTCAACGCGTATTCCTTTCTGCCTTAGTTTAGAAACCACATTTAATGCGATTTTTTGCATTTCATCATTAACAAATGCAACCCAAATTTGCAGTGGTTTTTTGCCAATGTCTATACCTTGTTTTTCTAAAGAAAATGCAATTCGTTCTACACCACCAGCAACCCCAGTTGCACCAAGATCAGATCGTCCCAAGGCCTTGGTAAGAGCATCGTATCTTCCACCACCTGCAAGTGCTCCAAGATCAGAACCACTATCAAAGACTTCAAAAACAATACCAGAATAATAATCAAGGCCTCTTACAATTCCAAAGTTTATTCTTACATTTTCAATTTGTCTATTTTTTATCGAGGTAAATAATTGACATAGCTTATCCCAGTTTTTTAGTTGTTTTACGTCAATTTTTTTTTCTATTTCTTCTGGTGTCCCCTTAATTTGAGAAAACTCTAGTATTTTTTCTAAATTTGAAGAAGAATAGCCTTTTTCCTCGTATTCTCTCATGATTTCTTGTTTTTTCTTTTTTTGAATTTTATCCACTGCTCTTAGTATATCACCTACAAGTTCAGGTGAGCTAGATTTGAAAACTTGTTGTACATATGTTTCGATAAGCCCACGATCACAAATATCTATGATAATATTTTGTAATTGCAGGTTGGAGAAAAATTTTGATGTGAATTCAATTATTTCAGCATCAAACTCTAAGTTAGTTTGACCATAAATCTCCATATCCCACTGATGAAAGAATCTGTATCTTCCTTTTTGTGGTTCGTCATATCTCCATACACCTCCAAATGATGCTAATTTTACAGGTAGTCTCATAGATTTTTGCGATACCGCGTATCTAGTTAAACCAATTGTAAAATCAAATCTGAGTGCGACTTCACGATCTCCTTTGTCTTTAAAATAATAAATTTCGTTTTTTATTGATGGGCCACTTTTTGTTTCAATTACTGAAAGTAATTCTATTGGGGAAGGTTCCATGAATCGAAACCCAAAAAGATTCGAGGTTTCAACAAATTTCTGTCTGATGTATTCTATTTTTGAGGCCTCATCAAATTCAATATCTCTCATTCCACGTGGTAGTTCCAAATTCAAAAATCACTCTAGCTCCAATGCATTTAGACCTTACTATCTTCACAGTTATTGATACTTCCATATGAAATAATTTACAATGAATTAATAAAAGATGATTTTACATCAATTCAATGGCATACCGATATCTTGAACATATGACAGATGCGTTCATTGAAGTTACAGCAAACACTCTTGAAGAAGCTTTTGAGAATGCAGGCATTTCAGTCGTAGATACAATTCTTGATATCAGATCAGTCGAAGAAAAGATTGAAAAGAAAATAGAAGTAAGTGGAAAAGATCTGAATAATTTACTTTATAGTTGGCTTGAAGAAGTAATCATAATTACAATAACAGAAGGCTTTGTAACAAAGAGGTTTTTTGTTAATTTGGAAAAAAATAATGGTTACAAACTGGTCGCAATATTAAAGGGCGAAGAAATTGATGTTGAAAAACATCATTTTAAGGTGGAGATCAAGGCACCAACATTCCATCTTATGGAAATAAAACAAGGTAAACAGGTAATAATGAGATTCCTGCTTGATTTATAACTAAATTATTAAATATGAATTATATCTACACTTTATCTCCGCATGGAAGATAAAGAAATTGATGATATAATGAAAAAGAAATTGTCAGAAATGACTAGCCATAATGAATCAGAAATTCAGGAGTTAACAGATGTAAATTTTGATGATATGGTTTATGGCGATACACCAATCCTAGTAGATTTTTGGGCAACCTGGTGTGGACCATGTCAGTTTATGCTTCCAATATTTAGTAGACTAGCAAAGAAATACAAAACTATCAAATTCGCTCGTGTAAATGTTGATGATGCTCAAAGTATTGCTGCAAGATATGGAGTTTATGCAATACCTACATTTCTCATGTTCAAAAATGGTCAGGTAATAGATAAGGCCGTAGGGGCAGTTGGCGAACCAGGTCTAAATATGCTTGTCCAGAAATATTCCTAGTAGCCGTACATCGGGTTTAGTTTTCTTTGTATTGTTGTTATTTCTTGTAACACTTGGAATTCTTCGGAACTTAGTTTATGTGAAAATCTTTTGAGAAGAAGTTTTGCTTCAGGTGCAGGTGGAAAAGAATACAAAATTTCCTCTTCTGAAATTTGTCTACCAATTGTTATGTTTTGAATCGAAATAGCTACCTCCTGATCTTTTTTTGCAATATTGACACTTTTCCCATTATCTTGAATTTGATGTAATATTCCAATTTTTTTACCTTCTGCATTCATTATAGGAACTTTTTGTCTTAATGTACCAACATTAATTTTGACTCCAAAAACCGCAGGGTTATTTTTTCTAA
Organism: Nitrosotalea sp.; assembly: GCA_023251295.1. Taxonomy (GTDB): domain Archaea; phylum Thermoproteota; class Nitrososphaeria; order Nitrososphaerales; family Nitrosopumilaceae; genus UBA8516. The sequence continues at coordinate 31,616 of JAHEYZ010000006.1, forward strand.
ATACATAACCCTTTAGAAATGTAAACTTACAAACAGGTGTTAGCTCTTCAAGAATTGCGTTCTCTTCGTTTGCTGTGTCTTCTTCTACCCACTGCGTATAATTATCAACCAAACTGTAAATGACTTGATCATGAAAAATTCTTACATGGTTTGTATCAGCTTCTTCCTGTGCATCGTCAAGGATTTTGACATTAAAGGAGATGACAATACCAAGATGTCTGTCTTTTTCTTTAATAGCGAGAGCTTCAACAACGTCACGCCGTGTAACAGAACCGATGTCAGCCATTGCAATAGGAATGTTTTGACGTTTTAGCATGTCAGTTAATGCTTCAAGCGAGCCTATAGTATCACATTTAAGAATTACCCCTTTTGTGTCGTTTTTGATAAACACTGATTTCATCTCAGACTCGATCATTTTTTTGAGATCTTCAATTTCAGTTTCATTAGTTGTTGCATATACTGGGCTACCGGGTAAAACCCCATCAAGATCAGGGGACACGATTTTGATGCCAGCTGCAGCAATTACCTCATTAACAGGTCTGAATTTGTCTCGTGGATCTCGCATCTCGTCAAGGGGTTTTGGTAAAAGCAAGGCCTTGGCTTTAGTAGTTATTACTGAGTCGCGTTTGGCAACCACTATGGTATCTCCTTTTTTGAGCATACCGTCAATTAGGATGATGTTTGCAGTTACTCCTAATCCAACCTCATCTTTTACTTCAAGTACTATGCCACGAGTTGATTTCTCTTTTTGTTCAAGTTTTTTTTGCATGTATTGTTGAGTCAAACCAACTAATACTGCAAGTAATTCTGGAATCCCTTCTCCACTTCTGGCACTTACTGGAACTATTGATATTTCTTTTGTAAAATCTTTTACCCTGTAAAACGCTTCCGAGTTATAACCAAGTATGGAGAGAGTTCCTACGACATTGTATAGCAGTTCGTCAAGGGCGGTTTGTACGTATGGATCTTGTTCTTTTATTGATTGTGACGCAAACAATGTTTTTGGTTTCTTCCAACCTTTTATCATGTCTATCTTGTTTAATGCTATTACAAATGGAACTTTTCTACTCTGTAATATTTTCAAACTTTCATTTGTCTGAGGTTGAAATCCTCGATTTACATCCACCACCAAAATTGCAATGTCAGCTGCTGAACCACCACGTGCTCTAAGATTTGTAAATATCTCGTGACCTGGCGTATCAATTACTAGTAGACCTGGAATCTCACTTTGTTCTCCAATTAGTTTTGAAAAAAGTGGTCCACAGACATTTTTGATTGTGTCTGATGGGAGAAAGCTTGCACCTATGTGCTGTGTTATTCCACCAGCTTCCCTACCTTGAACTCCAGTTCCACGTATTTTGTCAAGTAGTGAAGTCTTACCAGAATCCACATGTCCTAGAACTGCTACAATTGGTTGTCGTATTTGCAACCTTTTTCACTTGAATACTACAGCTACTTCCTTTTCAAAACTTTCCTTAGAATCTGATGCATGGATTATGTTATCAGTAAGCCCAAGGCCGAAGTCTCCTCGTATAGATCCAGGAATTGCTTCAAAGGATTTGGTGGAACCAATCATTAATCGTGTGGTCGCTACAGCATTTGTACCTTCAATAACAGCAGCTACAACCCTTCCAGATGTTATGAAAGATACGAGTTCTTTAAAAAATGGCCTTGAATTGTGTACAGAATAAAATTCTTCTGCCATTTCTTTAGTGAATGTAAACATCTTTAATTTGACTAGCTTGAACCCTTTATTCTCAAATCTAGTTAAAATCTGACCAATTAGTTTTCTCTCTACACCATCAGGCTTTACTATGAAAAGCGATTGCTCCGTCATTTTACTTTTTGACCTTTATTCCGCCTTTAACGTATTTGTTTGTCCACTTGAGCCTTCTTGGATCACGTTTGAGTACAAGCATGTTTTTTTTGCATTTGGAAGAACAAAACCAGAAAACAGTTCCATCATTTTTGACCAGCATTGTACCCGAGCCTTTTGCTACTGGACGATTACAAAAACTGCATGGCTTTACTAATACGCTCAATCTATAATCACTTTATTTTTCTTGCTTCTCGTTCTGTTTCTCTTAACATCAAGATATCAGACATTCTTACAGAACCTTTTACATTTCTCGTTAGAATTCTTCCTTTGTCTTTTCCATCCATAATTTTCACTCTTACTTGAATTACTTCTCCTGCGATCCCAGTTCTACCTACAATTTGAATAACTTCTGCGGGAATTACTATTTCACGAGTACTCATTTGCTAGCTTTACCGCCTTTAAGGTCTGAAAGTGATGCTATTATTTGGTCAACGATGTGTTGTGCATCCCCCGCATCCAATATTGCAGCTGCTGCAGAAGTTACGTCTATTCCAAGTGCTTTGCCTAGCTCTTGTCTACTTGGTACAAATGCATATGCTGCACCATGTTCCTCGCATATTATTGGAAGATGAGCAACTACTTCTGGGGGTTCCACATCCTCAGCAATTATCACAAGTTTGCTTATGCCACGTTCTATTGCCTTCGTAACTTCGTTGGTACCTTTCTTTACTTTACCACTCTGATGAGACACTCTAAGTGCTTCATAGATTGGGCTTACCAAGTCCTCAGGTACTTGAAATTTTACATAATAGGCCTTAGCCACATGTATCACCCAAAGGGATCATTTCCATCCCTAGAGTGGTCCCAATTGGTTTTAAAAGTGTTATCTGGCAAGAATTGATTTTATTTTTTCCATATATTTTGTAAACAAAGCCTCAAGATTTTGTTGCGAGTCGGATTCTGCATAAATTCTCACTATTGGCTCCGTTCCACTTGGTCGCACCATCACCCAATTTAATTTGTCAAATATGATTTTGATGCCATCAGTTGTGTCTTTTTTATAATTCTCTTTATTTAGCATTTGAATTATCTTTGTGGCCTCACCTTTAGTACACTCTACTTTACCTTTTGTTGTAAAAGAAGACGGTAAAAGAGCTAGTTCATCAGATATTGATTTCTTAGAAGCTGCAAGTAAATCAAGTGCAATTGCCATAGTCATAGCACCGTCACGAACTTGATTATGTTTAGCATACATGAATCCACCGTTTTCTTCAAACCCTATCAATGCTTTTGAAAAAACCATTTCACGTGAAACTTCAACACTGCCTACTTTTGTTCTGATCACTTTAGATTTTGTTCTTGCAGCAATATCTTCAATTCGCGATGTAGAATTCATCGTAGTTACAATTTTGGATTTTGGGTTTTTTTCTAAAAGAAATTGTGAGAGAAGTAATGCAGAACAATCCCCAGTCAAAATTTCTCCTGTGTTATCACAGAAGATGCTTCTATCCCCATCACCATCAAATGCAACCCCAAGATCTGCTTTTGAATCAATAACAGTTTTGGAAAGGATCTGTAAGTTCTGCGGAGTTGGTTCGGAACCTCTTCCTGAAAATGAACCATCTATATTTTCATTAACTTTTATCACTATACACCCAAGTTCTTTACATAGTCTAGGTGCTGCAACTGCTTGGGCACCGTTACCTAGATCCAACACTATTCTGAATTTTCTTGATTTTATTTTCTGTGCATTAACTTGAGATTTTATTCCTTTAAGATATGTTTCAACTGTGTTTTCTGTCTTTTTAGTGATTCCTAAATTTTGTGGGGTTATTTTCCATTTTTTTTTAAAGTAAATTTCCTCAACTTTTAGTTCATCATCCCTGGAGATTTCGACCCCATCTTTTGCAGTTGGTTTAATTCCGTTGTACTGTGGAGGGTTATGCGATGCGGTGATCATTATTCCCCCTTGGTACCCAAGATTTTTTGTTGAATATTGCAAACAAGGAGTGGGAATCAATCCTGCTATTGCACAATCAAGACCTGCTGAATTTAATGCAGAACAAACTATTTTTGAAATAATAATACTTGAATCTCGTCCATCAAATCCAACAAGGATTTGCCCCTTTCTAAAATAAGTTGCAAGAGATAGAGCGATTTCCGAAATAAAATCCAGTGTAAGGGTTTCTCCAAAAACTCCTCTAATTCCGTTAGTTCCAAATAGTTTTGCCATCTTGCTAGTCTATCAACAATAGATAAATTTGTCTTAAAAGTCATGGTGCATGCGGGAGTTGCCAAGCCTGGCCAAAGGCGCAGGGCTTAGGACCCTGTCTTTTAGGAGTTCGTGGGTTCAAATCCCACCTTCCGCACTTATTTTATAATGCAGAGCTGTTGTTCTTTGTGATTAGCAAAATGAATATTGCAAAAGTCCTTTAAACATTCATAACAGTGCCAGCCTCCAATTGTGGAACATACAGAACATATCCTCACAGGATTATTATGATCATAACTATTACCTCTGTTACGATTTTTGTTTGAACCCTTTGTTCTATCCATTATTTTTCCTCACATAGTTTAAAATTGAAAAATTCAGATTCTTCATTCACTCACGCATTATAGGATTTGATTGTATATTGTATACACACATTATCTAAGTACGGGGTATTCTAAATGGTTATTTAAGCATTAATAAAGTACGATCTTCAAACAAATTTAGAATGAACAAAACAACAGTAGAGATTACTGTAGTAGGAAGGGATCATGAAGGAGTAGTTGCTGGTTTTACTAATTTCATATTTCAAAGGGGCGGAAACATTGAGAAAATAAACCAAAATGTGGTTAGAGGATTATTTGGAATGTATCTTGAAGCGTCCTTTATTCAAAAAATTGATATAAAAAAATTTGATCGCGAAGTGGAAGAATTAGCAAAACGCTTGAAGATGGAAGTAAATACACATCATGAAGCTGTTCTTAGAAAAAAAGTCGCAGTATTGGTAACAAAAGAATCTCATTGTCTTGAAGCCATTTTAGATGCCAAATCAAAAAATCAATTAAGAGGTGAGGTTAGTGTCATAATAGGCACAGAAAACACCCTTTCTCCATTTGCAAGAAAATCAAAAATTCCATTTGTGTTAGTAAATGACTTAGATCAATCAAAGGCGGAAGAAAAGATCCTTTCTATAGTAAAACGATACAATACAGACTTGATTGTTCTAGCAAGATACATGCGTATTTTGTCTCCAAATTTTGTTTGGAGATATCCAAATAGAATTATTAACATACATCCTTCATTGTTACCAGCATTTCCAGGCGCGTTTGCATATATGCAAGCGTATGAACGCGGTGCCAAGATAGTTGGATGCACGGCTCATTATGTTACTGAAGATTTGGATCAAGGACCAATAATCTTTCAGGACGCTTTTGCAATTGATACCAATGAGACAGTGGAATCATTAAAAAAGAAAGGTCAGAGAATTGAGGCGAAAACTTTGTTGGAAGCAGTACGGATGCATCTTGAGGGACGACTTGAGGTGTATTGGGGAAAGGTTCACGTCAAATCTAAGCGATCTAGATGATAGATATAGTTCATCTACAGGATCCTTATCTTAGGAAACTGATAAAAACTAAAAAACAAACTGCAATCATTCCGATAGGTTCTATTGAACAGCATGGTCCTCATTTACCAATTTCCACAGATTCTGATATAGTGTCAGAGATAGCACGAAGAATTTCAAAAAAAACAGATTTTTTGATGCTGCCTACAATAAACTATGGAGTTTCATCTGAACATTTTCCCTTTTTTAATATTAGTGTTACAAGAACAACACTACAAAGAATTCTTATAGAATTATGTATTTCATTATGGAAAAATAAAGTTGAGACTATAATAATTCTTAATGGACATCATGGAAACCAAAATGCTTTACACAACATTCCCAAAAAAATACATCTTCTTTCAAAAGGAAAGGTGAAGGTCTCTGTATTTTCGTACTGGCACTTTATGAAAAGAGATTTTGATCATGCAGGATTTGTAGAGACATCACTGATGCTTGCAATATCAAAAAAAGTAAAGATGAAAAAAGCTTTGAAAGGTTTTACTACTAATGGACTCTCTAAAAAACAAAAATTGCAAGCAAACAAACTTGCTTCAAAATCTTTCATTTCTGTAGCAAGAAATGGAGTGTGGGGAGATCCTAGAAATGCCACTGCAAAAGAAGGTAGTAAAATCTTGTCAGAAATTGTACAATCTTTTCTAAAAGAGTCAAACTTGCCTTACTGACAAAACCCCAAAATTACACCAATGAAATTTTAATATATACCCTCTATACAGGGGGTAATAAGTGAAATAAATGTCAGTAGATATGGCAGTAAAAGTACTTGATGAGAGCCTCAACAAAGTCGTCCTTATCAAACTAAAGGGCGGTAAAGTAATCAGAGGTAACTTACATGGTTTTGACCAACACATGAATCTGCTACTCGACTCATCAGAAGAGATCCCTTCTGAGGGCGAAACAAAGAGTCTTGGAACCATAGTTGTCCGTGGAGACAATGTGGTAATCATATCTCCACCACCAAAGTGATAGTTCATGACTAAAGGCACAACTTCAATGGGTGGCTATACAAAAAAACATCCTCATATTAGATGCAGAAGATGTGGAAAAAATTCATTCCATGCACGACATAAACGCTGTGCTAGTTGTGGGTATCCAGATTCTAGGATTAGAAAATATACATGGATCAAATGGTATACCTAAATGCAAGAACTTGTACTTGTTCTTGGTTCAGTTGCAGGGGCATGTACAGCGGTTGCAATAGATAAGATCCCCAAACGTAAAACGGATAAGTTTGTTTTAAGAGCAAACCCAATAATAAAAAATCAAATTCAGTCACTGGAGATAGAAAAGGACATTCTTACAAAAACCATATCTAGATTATATCAAAACGAATCAGAACTTTCAAAAATTCAGCGTGATAAGCTTTTACTCAGATACCAAAACCAGCTTGGACTTGTTATAGCAAAAATTGAAAAACTTGAAGCTGCAAGTAAGCATCCTGACATTGGGCCATTAGGCGATGGTTTGGTTACATTAATGGATCAAAAGCTTTCTGAGTTAGATAAAAAATTATATGAAATATCTTCCAAAATATCAGTAGCAGCTATTTTACCTCAGATAAAGCAGCAGGAGCCAATCAAAGAAGTCATTATAGAAAAACCTGAGATAAAGAAAATAGAAACAAAGATTGAGCCATCAAAGGAAAAGAATTATGCTACACTACCACCCGTTGAAATTCCAGTTACTGAACATCATAAATCAGTGGAGCTTATCACACTTACAGAAATTCCAAACAAGATGCCAGAATTCCCTCTAGAGTTTGTAAAATCATCTCTTATTGTTACACCAAAACAGATCAAGGAGGAAATAATTGCAGAACGTCACATCGACATAGAAAAACCAAGAAATAGAGAAGTTGAACAAATTATAGAAATACTAAAACCTGAACCAGTTCAACCTCCTGCTGAAAAGAAGATCCAAATTCCATCAGCAGTAAAGATCCCAGAAGATGAAAAATTAGAAGATGATGACAAAGATATTGATAAGATAAAAAACGAGATAATGAAGGCCCTCTCTAAACTTGAGCAAGTAGAGGTAGAATAGTTGACTGTGGATGATGCCATAAAGGCATTGTCAAGTGATATACTAAAACTTGTGAATGATAATTATGTTTTAGGACTTGGAAGCGGAAGGGCTGCAACTGCACTAGTCAGGTACCTTTCATCACATCTGAAGGAAAAAAACATCACAGTAAAAGCAGTGCCTACTTCATTACAAATTAAATTAGAGGCTGAAAAATGCGGCATCTCCATAATTGAGGCAGATCAAATAGAGCACGTCGATATTGTTTTTGATGGAGCAGATCAAATAGATGAAAAAAGAAATATGATAAAAGGTGGCGGTGGAGCACTTTTGCGAGAAAAAATTCTCATAAACGTAGCAAAAAAAGTAGTCATTATTGCTGATGAATCTAAATTTGTAAAAAAACTAAATCATAGCGTACCAATTGAAGTACATCCATTTGCTAGAAACATAGCTGCAAAACAGATACAAAAATGCGGCGGCAAACCTCTTCTTCGCACCATAGATCGTGGTTATCCATTTGTTACAGAAAATGGAAACATAATTTTAGACAGTGATTTTGGTGAGATATTAAACCCAGAAGAACTAGCTGAAAAGATTATTCGAATTCCAGGAGTCATTGAAGTTGGCATCTTTACAAGAAAGCCAGACATTCTTTACAAAGTAAAAGAAAATGGCAAATTCGATGTGTTGAGCTAAACAGATCTTGCAATAAATTTTCCATATCCTTGTTTGCCCATCACTTTGAAATCTTCTGCTACTATTTCACCTCTTACAAGTGTCTTAACAGGCCAGCCTTTTAGATTCCATCCATCATATACGGTATAATCTGAAAACCCGTCAAGAAGATCGCTTGATACCTTGTTTTCTTTTTTTAGATCCACTAGAACAATGTCAGCATCAGAATCTTTTTGTATAATGCCCTTTTTGGGAAACATTCCAAATATCCTAGATGCCTTTAGACTAGTTAGTTCTGCTAGTTGTGATAGCGTAATTCTGCCCTTGTTTATTCCCTCACTGATCAATAAAGGCAACATGGTTCCTATGCCTGGAAAACCTGCAAGTGCTCCCCAGACATCATTTCCACCCAGCTTTAGTTTGAGTTGATTTGCAACATGATCTGTTCCTATTGAATCAATTGTTCCAGACCTGACTTCGTTCCATATTCCGTCAACATCCTTTGAACTTCTTATAGGTGGCATTACTTTTGCAAGATATCCTTTTTGAGATTCATATGACAATGTGAGATAATGTGGACATGTTTCAACATAGATTTTTGTGCCAGTTTTTTTTTCTTCACGTATTGCGTTCATGGCTCCCTGCGATCCAATATGAACAAAGTATAGAGTGCAACCAACTTTTTTTGCTATCTTCGAAACAGTTTTTATGGCTTTTACCTCAGAGGCGACAGATCTGCTTTCAGACCAAGCACCTAGACCATCTTTGTTTTTTTCCTTGGCTTCCCTTATTCCACAAGAACACATCTGGTAATCCTCCGCATGAACCAAAACAGGACAGGCAAGTGATGCTGCAGTTGAAACTATTTTTTCAACCATTTCAGAATTAATTTCAACTTTTTCTTCATTTAGTGAATTTGTTCTTGGTTCCATGTCTGTGTAAACATGCCCCACATCTTCACCAAGATTCATGTAGAGTTTGAATGAAGTAATTCCTTTTTTTGTACAGTATTCCATTTCGTTGATTTGATCTTTTTTCAGAATTGATGCATGTATCGTGTAATCGATATAATGAGATTTTGAGCTTTCGGCAAGATGCGAGTCGAGAAGTTTTTTGTAAGAACCACCTAGTCTAAGCATTCTCATCATTGTTGTAACACCGCCTATTGCTGCAACTCTTGATTCAGTCACTGCAGCTTTTTCAATAGCAGAATAAACACCATAATGTACATGCGGATCTATTACTCCAGGAATTGAGACTAATCCTCTCGCATTAATTTTTACACTGCATTGAGGAATTTCACTTGTCAGATTAACAATTTTTCCCTCGTCAATTACAATATTTTTTTCAACGATTCCTGTGGGCAGTACTACATGTGAATCAATAATAACAGTGTCAAAAGTCACTAGTGTTTTTCTCAGAAACCTAGTATTATTCTTTAAGTAAATGAATAAAAACAGAGAGGATTCTTGGTATGAAAAGGGCCAGTAGTCTAGTGGTAGTGATGCCGCGTTCGCAACGCGGATGTCGGGGGTTCAAATCCCCCCTGGTCCACCATT
>JAHEYZ010000034.1 GCA_023251295.1 Nitrosotalea sp.
ATCGCCATCTACATTTCTAGCACGAAATTTGTATTCGTAAGAACCATCTTCTCTAACGTCAGTTTGTGCAAAGTGTACTGGTTCACCATTTTTGTATATCTGGATTATTACTGGATATCCTTCAGCAGGATTAATTACCTTACCTTCAACAAAAGCCCATGGAAGAGTATTATCTTCTGGAATATGCATCGATATGATTTTTTGTTGTAAAATAACCGAGTTATCTCCCGATACAAGTGTTGGAATAGAAGGAAATTCTTCTGATATAGATGAGGTAGAATTTGGAAGCATTACGAATAATGCTGCTAAAGCTGCTAACCCAAAACCAATTGAGGATTTCACAAAATTTCACCATTAAAGTTACATATTAAGTTGACTGATAATTAATTCATCAGTATATGCCAGAAGAAAAGCTAAACGACGGATGTCGTTGTAATTGTCATTTTGGCGGGGCTATAAGCTGCCCCGGTTGTAAACAGAATCATGGAACTCATCAATGTGAACACTGTTAGTTCTATTTTTTCTTTTTACGTTTTGTATTTTCTCGTGCAGCTAACATTTTTAGATGTGCAAGCTCTGTCCTGAGAGATTCTATTTCTACTAGGGTTTTAAGGTTAGTAATTTCTTTCTTCAATTTTTCTATCTCATTATCTTTAATTTTTACACTGTCTTTTAGCTCTTCAAGATCAGTAGAGAATTGGATTTTAGTTTGCTCTAAATCTTCTGCACTTATCTGATTCATTTGAATAGGCTTATTCTCAGTTAGCTTTTTTTTTATTTCGCTGTGTGAGCCATATTTATGCATATAATCTGCACTTTTTTGTGCAAGCCAGCATATTATGGTTAAAAACCATGCGGCAATTATAAACACCAATACAGTAAAGTGCACTGCATCAGGAAGCACGAAGTATAGGCCTGTAAGAACTGCTGCAAGGATACCAACCGTAGCCGTCGGAATGTGTCCCATATTTCACCTCACCAGTTTTCTTGCTTATAATAGTAATGAAAAATACTAGACTTGGATTTATGGATAAAAAGAAAAGATTTTGCTAGGCAGTAACGCTTTCAGCATCTTTATTGCCAAAATATCCAGGTCGCGGAACCTCAGATTGCAAAATCTGAATTTTTTGTAAAAGTTCATTTCGTAAATCTCGCGCAACTCTTCTTACAGTAGGTCTTGGAACTCCAAGATCTTCTACTACTTTAGTATAGATATCTTGTTTGTCTGTAAGTCCTTTGTCAAGTAACGCGTTGATTGCCTCTTTAATATTTGTGCTTTGAGTAGAGCGATTCACGATTTGTAATTTTCAGATCTTCTATATAAGACTGTTACTGTAATGTTAAATTATTATATATTTAATAATTAAAAATTGTCTGATAAATAATTTGGTTGAATATTCTTCCCAAACATTTTAAAACCATTACATTGAAAAAACGAAAACATGTAGGGCTTTTTGTGCCTAATTACATATAGTTGATAACAGGCCTTTGGGTTTTTTGTCTGAATTTTTACAATTTTTGTACAGTTTAATAGAAATTCTATAGTTTGAGTACATCTGTCTTTTTGTAAAGAAGTTTTTTCTAGAATGGACGTTAGGATAGTAAGACTCTTATGATAAAAGTGACTAGTTTGAGAAAATGTCAAAGGCTACAATAGAAACAAATTTTGGGAAAATAGTCATTGAACTTTTACCAAATCTAGCCCCTGAAACAGTCCGAAGTTTTGTAAAGCTTGCAAAGACTTCGTTTTATGATGGTGTATTATTTCACAGAGTTATTCCTGGATTTATGATTCAGGGAGGAGATCCTAATACAAAAAAACCCGACAAAAATAAGTGGGGCACTGGGGGGCCAGGATATAATATAAAGGCAGAATTTAATTCCAAGTCACATCTTCGTGGAATAGTTTCGATGGCTCGGGCAACGGATCCAAACAGTGCCGGTTCACAGTTTTTTATAGTTACGACTGATAGTACTTTTCTTGACAGACAGTATACAGTTTTTGGTCAAGTAATACAAGGAATGGACGTTGCCGACAAAATAGTAAATCTACCAAGGGATAAAAATGACTGCCCCAATCAAGAAGCAAAAATGCTTCATGTGACAATATCTGATTAGGTGTAAATTTGAAAAAAATTCTTGGTATCCTGGTAATTATTGGTTTGTTTTTTTCCATGTCAGAAGCATTTGGTCAATTAACTTTTGGTGAAAAACCTCAACAAACCATTAACATCATAATTGATGAAAACGGAATAGCTCATGTAACACATCAGGTAGTAGGAAGTGCAAAATCCACACAACAAGTTGAAACAATTGTGGGAAAAATGTCAAATTTTTCTGTGGTAGATAAGAATGGAAATGACGTACAGCATCTAACTTTAGAGAAGGATCCTGTAGCCATAGTATTAACTCCTTCAAATAATGACATCATTTTCATAAGATACGATCTTAGTGATGTCATTGTTTTGAAAAATGGTATATGGACGTGGAATTGGGTTGGTATTGAGCCAACGAATTTTTACTTTCCTAAGAATGTTGATATGATATGGGTTAATGATAATCCTATTTACATTGGAGAAAAAGGCATACGACAACATGGTGGCGCGATGACATTAGAATATGTACCAGCCCAATCCACAATTTCAAAAGAAGTAACATGGGAAAATGAGAAATTTCGAGTAGGGATTAAAACTTTAACAGATATTGTCGGATTTGAGTTTAATCAACAAGAAAAAAGAATTTCATTTGATATCCCAAAAAACAATTCACTAGTTACAGCAATAATTCCATTAGAATTGTTATGGCAACCTTATGACGTGTATGTAAATGGTAACCAGACTGAAAATTCTGAGTTTTATAATAACGGAACATATGCTTGGCTTGGGTTTAGGCCAGATACGTCAGGCACAATAGACATCATAGGAACTACGGTCGTACCAGAATTTCCTTTATTTATTCCACTTGTAATAGGAATCACCATAGTTCTAATACTACAATTTAGAAATAAATTTAATTTCCACTAGATTATTAGTGGCATTATTTTTATGGGTTTCATGCAATGTGGTTGCCATTGTATAAAGTGTGGAAGCACCGATCTAGTAACAAATCAGACTGGAAAAGCAGAAAGCGACGGGTACTTTGATATGCATCATACCTGTAAAAAATGCAATATACATTTTGACCACTTGGAAGGGGATGTTCTTGAGTCTTGTAAGATTTGTAATTACAAATCTATCTGACTTGTGCTAGTATATTGCTATAGTAATTACGTTTTTCTTGAGATTCTTTTTGTAGTTCTCTGTTTGAAGCCATGTTTACAAGTACTTTTGATACATCTAGAGGTCTGGCAGCCCAACCATATTCATAAAGTTGTGCAACAACCTCGGAAACTGTTCTTAGTTGTTCAAAAAATGAATCTCTTACGAGTATGTTTATTTTGCTCCTAATCTGACTCGAATCAATTGGTATTGGTGCGGTGAATTCTGGTTCATGAATTTCTGCGTCTTCAAGAGAGTCCAGATAATTAACAGCGGGTTCTGTATTTTCTACCTTAGTTTCAGCTGCTACATATCTTGATAGATTGCTAATTACTTCATCTACACTTTGATTGTCTACGTAGAAGTCTTTAGAGTCAACTTCTATCTCGTTTGCGCCTAATTTTAGTCTGATTCTGGCCATTTTACAATACTCCTTTGTATATTTTCATTTATTCTACTAGCTCTAAGCTACTTAGAAAATAGATCAAAACTTTTACACATAAAAATATGGTTTTTTTCCTATGTATACTAAAAAGCCATTAGAAATCAAGCATATTATGAAACGCAAATCCAAAGTATCAATAATTATAATTTCAATAATAGCGGTTCTTGCCATATTTGGTTACTTACAATATGCTTCAGCAACACAACTCCATGTATCTATGAAAAGTAGTAAGATTATGGAAAGAACTGGTGATGGAACTCTCTATAGTATAAATCTTGAATTTGAGAATCCATCATTTATGATTCTGAATGTGGGAAGAACCGACTTTATCATATCAATTGAGGGAGAAAATCTCGGTGCAGGAATATTAGAACCCACTATCATACCTGCTAACGGTAAAAGCATAGTTGAAACACCATTTCTTGCAGATAATACAGTTCTTGATAAATATGAGCAGAAAGAAAGATCACCATCGTTAAGACTTGATGGAACGATAGCATACAATCTATTGTTTACCACACTAAAGATTCCGTTTACATATTATCCAACGCAAGAGGAAGCCAGAGAATTTATACACGGTCAGTAAGTCCAGCAAAATAATGCTCACTGTTTTTGGATCTGTTGCATTAGATACTATAAGAACACCTACAAAAGTTCTAAAAGATGTTCTTGGTGGCGCGGCCACTTTTGCAGCTTTATCAGCAAGTTTTTTTGTAAAACCTGGCCTGATAGCAGTGATAGGACAAGACTTTCCAAAAAAATATCACAATATTCTAAACAAGTTTCTTGATTTGAGAGGACTTGAGCGTGATAATGGAAAAACGTTCAGATATGATGGAAGTTATGATGAAACCCTTAGTCATAGGACCACAAACAAAACAGAGCTCAATGTTTTAAGTGATTTCTATCCAATAGTTCCAGATGAATATAAAAAATCAAACTTTGTTTATCTAGCTAATAATGACCCCATACAAAATACAAAGATAATTAAAGAATTTGACGGGGTCAAATTTTCAATGTGTGATACGATTGATTTCTGGATTTCGACAAGGAGAGAAGATGTCATTAAAATGATGAGATTGGTCAACGCTGTAGTAATAAATGACGAAGAGATAAAATTACTAACAAAAACGCAGAATTTGATAAAATGTGCAAAAAAAATAATGGAATGGGGTGCAGAATATGTAATTATAAAAAAAGGCGAGCATGGTTCGCTTCTTTTTTATGAAGACGTCGTTTTTCCCTCTCCTGCTTTTTCTATGGAAAACATAGTGGATCCTACAGGAGCTGGTGATTCATTTGCTGGTGGAATGATTGGGTACATGGCAAGTAAAAATAGTACAAAGATTTCTACCATTAGAGAAGCAGCTGTATATGGAAACATAATGGGATCATTTGCTGTAGAAAAATATGGTACGGATGGATTATCTAAACTAAAAAAGTCGCAAATTCAAAAAAGGTTTAATCAATATAAGAAAATGGTTCGCTTCTAAAAAAGGTTATAGATATCAGATAAAAAACAAATTCATGGAAGATGACAAACTCGAATCAATTTTTAAGATGCAAAAAAGCCTTGAGAAAATGATGAGGTTAGATAGATATCCAAAAGATGTAGAAGGAAAAATTTCCGCTTTATGTACGGCTATGATTCATGAAGCAGTTGAGCTTCAACGTGTTACAAATTGGAAGTGGTGGAAAACTCCAGTAACCTTTGATGAGACAGCAGCCAGGGAAGAGCTTATTGACATATGGCATTTTGTTGTTCAAGCTTCACTTGAATTGAATATGACACCGGCAGATATTCTAAGAGAATATCAAAAGAAAAATAAGATAAATCAAGAAAGGCAAAAAAATGGCTATTAAGTTCTAAGTAGAGAATTAATAGATTGTTTGATTTCTAAAATGTCCGTCTTTCCTATATTATTGATGATCGTAATTTGTTTGTGGAAAATTTGAATTTGGTGTTTTGTAATAGTTAGTACAGGATCAGGGCTTGATGAATCAATTATTCTACTATTAGAATCCACTCCATTCTCATAGAGTTTAAGAAGAGAGTGACCAGGTCTGTGACCAATCGTATCTTCGCCACAAACTAAAATTATCTTAATATTTTTTTGCGATATAACATATCTGATAAGCGAATCTATTCCTTTATTTTCTGAAAGTAATCTGCCGACTAGAGCAATTTCAGACATTAGAGGAGAATTTGAAATCTCTTTAAGTAATTTCATACTAGAAAGTGTACATACTGCAATCGAGGAATTTGAATTTCCTAAAAATTTCTCATCGTTAATTGGAAGAGCGATTTTGCATATTTCTCCTAAAATATTTTCAATGAGATTCATTTGACGACCTTATGTATGATCTTTGAAATTTGATGTAGATTATGTTTGTTCACAAGAGGATGCACTGGTAAGCTAAGAACATGGGAAGCTGCCCACTCTGTTACTGGTAGTTTGAGTTTGTTATTATAAAATGGTGTTTTATGTACAGGCTGTGAATAATAAACAGAGGCCCCTATTCCTTCTGAGTTTAACTTTTTCATCAGACTGCCTCTATTTTTGGTAGCTATTGTGTACAAATACCAATTGACTTTCTCGCCTTTTCTCTCATATGGAATAGTAATGTTTAGATCTGATAAAAGATTAGTAAGAATTTTTGCGTTAGCTCGCCTTTGAATTATAAATTTTCTCAATTTTTTTATCTGTACTTTTGCTATAGCTGCGTTGATTTCTGGAAGTCGCAAGTTTAGACCAAGAATTCTGGTATCATAACCACGCAACATTCCATGGTTTCTTATCTGTTTGAGTTTTTCAAACAATTTCTTATCATTTGTTACAACAGCACCTCCTTCTCCAGATGTCATTACCTTGGCAGCGTACATACTAAAACAGCCAAGTTTGGAAAAGGTTCCTGTGTGTCTTCCTTTGTACATTGATCCTAGAGATTGAGCTGCGTCTTCTATGACTCCCAAGTCATGTTTGTTGGCAATTTCTATAATCTCGTCTATATACGCTACATTCCCATAGAGATGAACCGGTATTACTGCCTTGGATTTTTTTGTAATTTTCTTTTTAAGAACATCGGGATCCATAGTATAGTTTTCTTTTACAATATCAACAAATACTGGTTTTGCTCCCACAGATACAACTGCATTTGCAGTTGCAACAAAAGTAAACGATGGAAGAAGAACCTCATCGCCTTCTTTGATATCCATTGCATAGAGAGCAGCTTGTAATGCAGCCGTTCCAGAATTTACGGCAATTGCAAATTTGGATTTTACAAATGATGATAACAACTGCTCAAATTCTTGTACACGTTTACCACCTGAATTTGCTGAAGATGTAAGAGATTTTTCTTTAAGTACAGAATGTACTTCGTTGATTTCTTCTTTACCTATAATTGGAACATTTATTGGAATTTTCAATTACTAGAATTATGTTTGTAAATACTATAATAAACCTCTTCAATTTTGTGAAAACCAATTTTTATATTTTGGAGTCAGTGAACCAAAGTAAATGAAAGTACACTTACATGAACATGAAACCGGTTACAGAATATTTCTGTATATTTTCTATGCCTGTGCAGTGATTATGACTTCAATTACCGTATTTGGAATTTATGCGATGTCTCAAGAATGGTTAGAAAAAGGGACTTATGTCATGGGCGAAGTATTGGTAAAAACTGAATTTCCTTACAACCATTTTGCCAAGTTAACAACCTGGTTATTCTTTTCTTCCATAATAGGATGGTATTGTGTAACTAGGATTGGATGGAAAAAAACTGTACAGATACCATCATGGAGAATGTCCCTTTTACAGCTAATGCTTGCCGGATTTTCTGCCATTTGTCTTTATGAAGTCATGTATAATTTTATGATTCTTAATGCACAAATAACTGCAGGAATTTTAGATGGAAAAGTTCCAGATATTGATTCTTTAACAATTGCATATCCTGATCCAACAAGACCATGGAATCTAATATTTGCCACAAAGATGTTTCTTGCTGCACTTATCATAAGTTCACATGCACTTTATCTGAGTACAAGACCCAGAAAACAAGAACACGAACTTAATGCGTAACTTTATAGGTTTACAAAAGAAAATCTGATTCGATTTGGATGTTACAGAAAAAATTGCACTTGTAACAAAAGATCCTACTGAAGAAGTTGTAACAAGTGAGGAACTGGTTAATCTTTTCAACACTAATACGCATCCAAAACATTACATAGGTTTAGAAATTTCTGGTTTTTTGCATCTTGGCAGTCTCATATTGACTGGATTTAAGATTAATGATTTTATCAAAGCTGGTGTAAAATGCTCTGTTTTTTTGGCAGACTGGCATACATATATCAATGACAAGCTGGGTGGAAATCTAGAAACTATTAAAAAAGTTTCCGAGTACTATGCTAATGCCTTCCGTCTTTTATGTCCAGGTATAGAGATACTTCAAGGTTCTAAGCTCTATGAATCAAGAAAAGAATACTGGACTGAATTAATTCAGTTTGCAAAGCACATTTCACTTTCCCGTGCTATGAGAACACTTACGATCATGGGTAGATCAGAAAAAGACAAACTCGACTTGGCTCAAATGCTTTATGCTCCTATGCAAGCAGTAGACATCCATGCGATGGATCTGGATATTGTTCATTCTGGAATGGATCAAAGAAAGATCCATATGTTAGTGAGGGAGATTTTTCCCAAAATGAAATGGAAAGTGCCAGTAGCTATACATCACCACCTTCTTCCTGGTCTCTCGGAACCCGAATCTG
>JAHEYZ010000054.1 GCA_023251295.1 Nitrosotalea sp.
AGAACAGATCTTCATTACTTTAAACAACAAGTGACTTGATTTTAATCATTCTAGTTTTGATCCTACGATTTAATAATTTCACTATTACCAGCAACTTGAGGGGCCGTAGTCTAGCTTGGTCATGATGCTAGCCTGGGGTGCTAGAGGTCGCCGGTTCAAGTCCGGCCGGCCCCATTACAATAATCTAAATATCATGGTAATTGCTTTTGAATTCATTCTCTAATTTGGCTCTGGGTGTATTGTTACTATTGCATTTTTAATCTGACTTCTAATTTTATATTCAATTTCTGTAGTAATATCGTGAACTCTTTCAATTGGAAGATTACCCTCAAAGGAACAATCTATGTCGATCTTGAAAACATCTTGAAGTTGTAAAGTGATAACTCGACCAATTTTTTTAACTGAAGGATATTCTTTGATTGTTTTTGCAATTTGTTCTTCGATAGTAAGATCTTCTATAGGAAGAGTTTTTGGTATTGAGACATAAGGCTCCAAATGCACTGTAATGTGGTTTATGTTAGATATTTCACTTCGAATCTGTTTCTCAATATCATCTGAAATCTTGTGAGCTTCTTCAAGTGACATGTTTTTATCTACTAATACATGTAAGCTAATGAAGAAACCCTCTTTTGATGTAGATGAATTGATATTATGAACACCTTCTACTCCTTTTACGGAAGAAGCAATATTGTTTATTTTTGCATCAAGTGGCGCATCTTTCCACGTTGGTTCAAAATGAACAGTTACTTTGGCATTTGAAATTGAATTGATAATATTTTTTTCCACATTACTACTAATTTTATGTGCTTCATCAAAACTTGCAGCACCACTTAACAGTATAGTAACATCAGCAAAAATTTCATGGCCAGATCTACGCATCTGAATTGATTCAGTATTCATTACTCCTTCCGTGTTGCTAACGATACCTTTGACTCTTTTAACCATGCTTTGGGGGATTGCATCTGTAAGCTCTAGTGCAGTTTTGTGGATTAGTTTTAGAGATAAAATAACAAGTAGTGATCCTAAGACTAACGCTGCAATAATATCTCCTTGGTTAAACCCAATAGCTACAAGCAAAATTCCAATTATTGCAACCATTGTAGAACCCATATCCATAAATGCGTGATAGAGATCTGCTCGTAAAGTAGTAGAGCCTTCGACTTTTTTCAATGCTCTACCTAGAATCGTGATTCTTACTCCATCCGTACCAAGTGTGTATACTGCAGCCCACACAGCAACGATACCAGGCAAAACCTGGGGAGGATTTTGGAATCTCTCAATAGACTCGTATATGAAAAAGGCTGCAATGAAAAGAATTACTATGCCTCCAATAAACCCGCCCATGGTTTCTATCTTACCATGGCCATACGTATGCTCAAGATCTGGTGGTTTTATTGCCCATCTTGCTGCAAGAAGTAAAATTGCAGTAACAAAAGAGTCCAAGACTGCATGAATGCTATCTGTAATTAATGCAAGACTGTTAGAGTATACTCCTACAGTAAGCTCAACTACGAATGCAGAAATTATTAAAACAAGAGAAATTGTTAGAGTACGAGTTTTCAGATTTTGTAAACTCATGCCTTCTCTAACCCCAATACTTGAAGAATTGCTTCAAAGTTTTTGCGTGACTGATCTTCCTTGTATTTTCTTAAAGAAGTGATCAATTTTCCTCTTTGTGGTTCTTTAATTATTTTTTTCACAAGTTTGGAAATCCCAGATCCTATGAAGATGCTTTGAGTTGCTGATGTAACATTTGAGACTCTTCTGTTAACACTGGCACTTTCAAAATCTAATATGGAAATTGACTTTCCAATAATCACATGTTTGTGTATGTGACTAAGCTCACCATGATCAAGACGAATCTTATCTAAATTATAACAATCCTCAAGCACTTTTTTTACCACGGATTTAAGTTTGGCAGCGCTTCCTTTGCCTTTTAACTCTCCAATCCAATCAACTATTTTTTTTCCCTCAAGATATTCCATTATCATGAAATTTTTGCTGTTAGCTATTATCTTCGGACCTACCCCTACTTCGTTTGCAAGTCTTAAAAGTCGTGCTTCGCTATCCATTTCAGCTCTGCTAGAATCAATTCTGCGTATCTTCAAAGCAACTTCTTTTGTTTTGTACTTTGACAGAACCACAACTCCGACGTATCCCTTTCCTAATATACCGAGGGAGTTGAGCATGGCTTGGCCTGTAAATGAGATGCCTTTGATACCAAGTTTTCTAAGCTCTACAACTCTACTTGTAAGCTCACGTTTTGTTGCCTTTGGATATCCAAGTATTGTAGAATATGGTTCCTTCACAAGTTTGCTAAGGGGAACCAAAGACAAGTCCATCTGTAGTGATAAGCTCCAATAGAGCCTTTTTAATGGATTTGCTTGTTGTCTGTCTCCCATTTAATATCTTAAGGTTGCGCTTGATGTCTTTGACTAGACCACTTGGTATGCCAGAAGTTAAAAGATTTTTTTTCAAAAGAGATTGCAAAAATGTTTTTGCATTATGATGTGCACTTTCTTGCAAAGACAAAATCTTTCCAGAATTGTCAACCCACAT
>JAHEYZ010000055.1 GCA_023251295.1 Nitrosotalea sp.
AAATAACCAACAACAATGGAGTACAGCAGATCAGATTATACAGTCTTTACACATAGGTGATTCAGTACATTTTGATATTGAAGATTCTCACTACAATTCATTACGAGAAACAGGAAAAATAGAAGATATAAAGGTAGATGATAGTCAGTCTGCTTCTAAGAAAATTCGCATTGCTATTACAATCAAACGTGAATCTTAGTTTTACATTCAACATAACTAGCTTTTAACTTTCTTCTTGTAATTTTCAAAGTTCCTTCAATGCATCATCAAGCGTTGGGATCTTTCCTGTTCTAGCTTGAATCTGTCCCATAATTTTCAATTATATTTAGTGATTCTTTGAGTCCCTTGCACCTGTTTCTTATGGTAACTTCTGTTACTCCTGCTGCTTGTGCGACATCTTTTTGTGTCTTGTTTTCGCCATTCATCACACAAGAAAGATACAATGCTGCCGCTGCAAGTCCCATTGGACCTTTACCGGCAGAGATTTCCATTTCTATAGCATCCTTTAGAATTAAGAGTGTTCTCCGTTTCGTCTTTTCACTCAAACCTGCCCTGCTTGCAATTCTCGCTACACATTTTATCGGATCTACTACTGGCATCTTAAGATCGAGTTCTCTTAAAAGTAACCTATAGCATCTTGCCACGTCTTTTCTTTTTATGTTAATTCCATTTGCAACATCAGTTAGAGTTCTTGGAGTTTCAGTATCTCTACATGCTGCATAAAGTGCAGCAGCAACTAGTCCAGGAATTGATCTGCCTCTTACAAGGCCTTTGTCTAGTGCTTTTCTGTAAATGTATGCGGTTTTTTCTATTACAGCATCGAAAGCAAATATTACATCAATTCTTATTGGGACATGATCTATCGGTAAATCAGAACTTGGAGATACAACGATGAGTTATAACGATGGCGGTTACGGAAGATCGAATCGAGGATACAGCGGTAGAGATAGAGGACACGGTAATTACGGAAGATTTGATGATCGACCAAAACCAGTAGAAACCGGAAAAGAATATAACGTTTCCATAACGGAAATTAGCAGACAAGGAGACGGTATTGCAAGAGTAGAAGGCTTTGTGATATTTGTTAAAAACGGAAAAATAGGTCAGGATGCAAAAATAAAGATCACCCAAGTCGGTGGACGATTTGCTACCGCTGAAGTAATTGGAGAAGATTCTCCCAAACCAAAGGAAGCTCAAAAGGAAGAAGCACCGAAGAAGGAAATTCCAAAGCAAGAAGAAGCTCCAAAACCAGATACTAGACCTTAAGTTTTACGACATACAGTATGTTTTTGGCTTAGAAAGGGGGTAAATCATTTTTTTACTCTTTGTCGATAAAAAGGGAATCACATGTTTACGAGTAAAAAATCCGTCATTACTAGAATTATGATGTGAAATTAATGCAATCCAGTAGTTGAGAATCCTTTAAGTATATTATCTGAAACAATATTCGAATAGAATATGAAACATAGTGTAAATCTGATACAGGTGAAATTTACACCTATGAGGCAAATGAAAAGACATAGGAATAAAACACATTAGAAAATAAAATAAAGCTTGACTACTGATTCTGGAGATACCAAGGATTATCCATGTATTTCTTGCCATACTAATTGCTGCAAAGAATACACGATATTTGTTAATGCTCATGATATATACCGACTTTCAAAGGGGCTTGGGATAGAGCCTGAGGACTTTCTTGAGATTCATGGTGCAAAGGACTTTGATCTCGGCATAAAGGTAAAGGAAGGATTGGTTGATCTTGCATTAAAACAAAAAAATACCGCGTGCACCTTTCTTGTAGAATCTGGGGACTTCTTTCGTTGTACTGTAAACGATTTCAAACCCGGAGTGTGTAAATCATATCCATTTCAGATTGAGGATGGAAAGTTAATCCAGATGAGTGATAAACTATGTCCTGTCGAATGGGATACACAAGAATTTGAAAAAATGATGGTATCACACCTTGAAAAAGACGAAAATGAATGGAAATTCTACCATGAGCTGGTTTTGGAATGGAATGCAAAACATTGGATAAAAAAACCACTGTCTCTGTTTCTGAACTTCATTTTAGACCGGGTGGATATTTCTCTAAAATCTAACTCGAATCTCTCGTAGGCATATTCTTGACATACCATTCTTCAACAAATCATACCTTCCAGTAAAATGATTTATCCTTTATAGTGTATAAAACATGCAATGAAAAAAGAAGATTTGAGAACCTTTCTAGACCTAGCTTCAGCGACATGGAAAGAAAAAGAAATCAAGGGTGAGGATGTCAGTAAACCAAACTATCTGAATATGCGTGCTGGTGATTTTGTTGATTCAGACGGTATGCATTATCATGGGGTAATAGTAGCTTTTTGGTCCTACAACAAAAAAGAATCAGATAATTTTGAAAATATGATTAAGACTTTTGGCGTAGGTCGTGAAGGGTCAAAAAACATAACACAGAAAGGTTATCAGATTAAAAGTAAAAAATAGCGATCGATAAAACTCGATAACCTGAAAAGATAACA
>JAHEYZ010000056.1 GCA_023251295.1 Nitrosotalea sp.
TTTTGATTGCGTCCTCAGTGAATTTTATATTAAATCGACGCTTAACGTTTGGAATAAAACTCTAAAATAATAAAGTAACAAAAGATATCGATTTCATGAAACTCCCCGAAATAATTGTGGATGGCAGCTGTTGTGCTGGAAAAGCGTCTACAAAACAATTTTCATGTAAGAAATTCTTCTGCTCCAAGTCCTTCTGGCGTAATTTTTATCCATCTGTTTCTTCCTATTTGTTCAATCTCTACAAACTTCCAATCACGTAAGAGAGGCTGGATTATATTTTTATCAAGACTAGCAAATCTTGCTTGTTGGAAATTCTCTTCTCTTGCATTTACTATTAAGAGTCCATTTTCATAAGCTAGCTTTGCCATCTCTTTTTTTGTTATCTTGCCTCCATATTCTTTGATTATTTTTAGGGCTTGAACGAGCACATATTTTGGAGTATGAATTTCGTATGCAGGTAACTGAACAAGTGTTTTTAGACCAGAAGATAATTGTGCACCTTTAACAGTAGCATAACTTTCAGGCTCTGCATAGTATGGTGTCAGTTTGTTTTTTCCTTTAAACATCATACATGCCATCATGCATGCAATTGCCTGAATCTTTGATCCTGAAGAAACGTTTACGAAAATGTCGTTGTCTTTTTCTTTTTGAACTATCTCTTTTACTGATTTTAAGATCTTGAATGGATCAAACCTGTCAGAATAGATTATTTGAACATCAATCTTTTCCTTTTTCAATTCGGTTTTGATCTTTTCCATATATCCACGTGCCTTGTCTTTCGAAGGGTCGTCATGCATCAAGAGCCAAACCTTGTCTGCCTTCATTTTTTTAGCTGATAGGACAATTCTATCTATCTCAAAGCCAACGGGAGCAACATGTACGCGTAAATTTGCTAGACTAGTAATCATGGTATGTATAGTTTGCATACTAATCTCATGATATATAATAATTCTGCAGTTTCATACTAGAACATGAAAGCGGTTTGCAAGCTAGAAAAGGAAATCGCGACCCGAGTATTTCCTGCAATCAAATCAATCTTTGAAGTAAAAGAATAATTCAAAAAATTCTATTCTGTGATCTTGTATGTAGATTTTGTTGATGACGTAAGGGGAAGTGTGTTATCAATTGATTTCCAGACAAAAGTTTCTACATTATATGTATCAGGTTTGTTTGGAGACCAAGATTGTGATACGCCAAGTTTTTGATTTACTGCAATAGATCCCTTTGACCACGAAAGAGCTTCTACAATTCCGGAAGAATCCGTTACTTGAACAAGATAAACAAATGGTTGTTCATAGTCTTGTGTGTTTTTGATTTCTGCAGCGATATGCAGTTGTTGTCCTATGACTGGTTTTTCTACAAGCTTTCCTGAACTATCTGTTAACATTACATTTTCAAGTGTGACTTTGTCAGCTGAAGGCGAATTAGATGAAAGGACCGATTCTGCTGTTATTTCTATATTGTCAGCTATTCCAAATGGAGACGGTAGAGTGTGATCTGTATATTTTGCAAAAAGTTTGTCATCAAAGATAGCATGTAATCTGTTTCCACTGGATTTATCACGTGATGTAAATGAGAGGTTTGCTGTAAAGACTCCAGAATCTTCATCCGTTTCTGTTGCATCGATCTTTATTCCTGCAATATCAGAATCTGATGATATCTCAACTGTAACGGTATCACTTGATTCTGGATTTAGATTCATGTCCAGATCAATGATTTGGATTCTTGCTGTCTCATTGGGAAGATATGATGGCTTGTCAAAGCTGATTATACCTTCATTCCAGCGTATCTGTGCACTTTTTGTGAGAACCACGCCGTCTGCAAATTCAAAAGATACTGTAATTCCATCGTCTCTGTCTGCTTCTAGAAACCCGCTTGTTGGGCCTGAACCTAGAGTTCTTGGTTGTGTGTCTATCTTGCCGTCCCCATCTGCATCATGCGAAAATCCAGTCAGTGTTACTTCACCTGTGAAAACTCCGCTGTTTTGTGAAGTCTCTACAAGCTTGTATGGTTCAAGATCGTGTCCATGCGTTGATAATTTTATGAAATATCCTTGATCATCTCCAATTGAATCAATTCCGTTTTTATTTTCATTCCAGCTTGGTGCGTTTATTATAATCTTAACTTTGTCAGTCCAACTGTAGACCTGTTTGTCGGTAGTAATAGGGGCGTATGGTTTGTAATAGTTAGGTATTGGTTCTGCACTTGCTACAGAAAATAATAATGAAAAAAGTAATAGTGATGCTAGAAATATCTTGCTCATGTTTTCATCCAGGATTTTTCTTCAAGTGAAGCAATTGATTTTACCATGTCCTCAATTTTTGTAGTTACTGCAGTTACTGATCTAAATTCATCATACATCATCTTTTCTTCTTCAGCTGAAAGAATCTCTTTTTGTGCAGTCTCAAAAAATTTTTCTTCTTTTGTTATGTGATCGTTAAGGTATATGGCATATGTTCTAAGAAATCTTGCTA
>JAHEYZ010000035.1 GCA_023251295.1 Nitrosotalea sp.
TTCTCCCAAAGTAGTGGAATGGAGCTTCTACAAGGGATTGGATTATGATCCAGCAAAAGATTATTCGTTTAAGATAAAAGAATCTTGGGGCAGTGGTTCTATACCGTTGGGAATAAACTAGTTTTTGATTTTTGCAAATGACTCGTCTAATATTTTATGTAGAGTATGATGCCATCCATCGTAACCGTCTGGAGTCTTTGGGAAATTGTAGTAATGCTCTGTCAAAATCTTGTTTTGTTGTGCAGTAAATCTAAGACCTTCTGCAAGTTCTTTGTTTAGTGCGCCTCTTATTAGCATGCCAATCTTGCTGACTGTACCAAAGTCTGGGTGTTCACCCTTGCTTATCGATTCCACGTCCATCTTTGACAAAAAGTGCTTCATTCCATAATCTATCTGATCATTAGTTAATGTCTGCAATAATCTTCTAAAGACTTCAAGCCCTGCAGTTTTGTATCCATAATCATTTATGAAATCAATATTGTATTGCCATAGTCCCTTTTCAGTTACATCGTTTGCTTCAATTGCAGCTACCGCATCTCTTCCAATTATTGTAGCAGCAACAATTGCAGGACCAATTCCTCCTGCATCAAGTGGTTTTGGCATCCATGCAGAGTCACCCACAAGCATGTATCCACTTGCCACAAGACAATCATTTTGCCTCCTAACTGAAACCTGCCATGTGCCTGTGGTGTTAACAGAATCACTTTGATCATCTGAGAGTCGTGGGTTTTTGATTGCCTTATTGAGCTTAACGTAATCATTTATCAGTTTCACCACATCATCTTTCTTACCTAGTCTTTCATTTCTCCTCTGTAATTCCTTTTGTTGAACACCCAAACCTATGTTTACCTTATTCTTACCTTTTGGAAACACCCACGCATATCCACCTGGTGCAATGTCTTGATCTAGATGTATGATACAATAATCAGGATCAAAATCTGTCTTGTCTTCGACGCCAGTTTCAAACTTCATTATATGTCTTCCAGTAGCTTCTAAATCGTCACGATCAATCTTCCTCTCTATTTTTGATTTGATGGCCAAACCATTTCGTAACATTGAGGCTACACCAGTTGCATCAATTACTATCTGTGCAGTCTTCTTATAGGGTGTATTTTTTATTAGGTCTGTTCCTTCTACGCCTACAACTGCATCATTTTCATAAAGTAAATTCCTCAGAGCTACAGAGAATTGTAAATTGATTCCCATCTGTTTTGAATCACGAAGTTGACGCTTTGGAAGTTCTTGTCTGTTAAGCATAAATCCGTCTCCGTCAAAAGGGATTGAAGTTTCTCTGTTTGGTGAAAAAGCCATGACTCCTTTTACAGGATGTTCAATCTCTGGATTTCCCCATGATATCTTGATTCTCTCTGTCATATAGTCAACTGTATTTTTACCAACTGCATCTCCGCAGATCCAACCACTGACTGTCTTTTTTCCAACCATCGGTTCTGGATTTCTATCAATTACAAGAATCGATAATTTCTGTTTGGAATAAAATGAAGCAGACTGAGCTGCAATCATACCAGCAAGTCCTCCTCCAGCAACTATTATATCGTAATCTGTTTTCACAGCGAAAAAACAGGATCTACTCTATTTAAAAGAACCGTGTGATTACATAACATAATTTTTTGGGTCAGTTCGTCGCGGCTTCTTCACAGCAGATGCTCAGACTGGAGCGGCAAACCCTCATCCCCAATGTTTTTGGGCTTGAAATACTATTAAACGCTCCTTCGTAAAGATTTTAGGGTTCCAGATACTGTGATTATTTTACATTCGTTTTTAATCTCTGATATCACCTGAGAAAGATTAACAAGTTTACATGAAACTATGACATAACCATCTTGATTTGAGATTAACTTAATGTTAGAAATTTTTTCAATATCTGCTTTACCTAATCTTAGAAGAATGTATCTTTTTTTCTGTTTCAAGATTTTAAAAGTTCCACGTAATTCTTAGATAGATCACTTTTTTTAAACACAGGCATGGTAATTTTTATTTTCAGGGCATCATTTTGTTGAATATTAACAGTTTTTCTTATTACATCTTGTTTACTAATTCGTAAAAATAACGATGATCCCTCAAAATGCATGTTAAGATTATTAAAAAAATCATCCATCTGAATTTTTGAAATTTTCGAAATAACTTTGTGAACAAACTCATGTGCCCTTTTTTTTGTTAGTTTTGTTTTTAACAAAAAAATTGGATTTCCAAAATGGCCTACAAGTTTTTCTTCAGTAAACTCATCTTCATTTACTTCAAACATTTCCGATATTGAATCTAAGATCTTTTTCCTATCCTCGGTAGTATGTATTATGACTTCAACAGTAATTTCAAGGCGATTGACCATGACATTCAGAATCTTTATGAAATAATAAATCTATTAGGCTTGTAATAGCGCAATCTCAGCTTCAGCTGTTCTGATTATCTTTGCTTTTTCAACACCTATGTGTCTCACATGAATTATTTTTTTAACTGCTGCCATTATGTCAGAATTGATCTTTCCAAATGCAGTAGCTTGTACAAATTGCTCTATTGTCATTTCTGGAATTGTTTTTGACATTACATCTCGAGCGATTAATCTTAGTGCATGTTTGCGGGATGTGTTAAGTTTCTTTTGTGTAAGTGCGATAATTTTAATTCTGAAAATATAGCCATCTTTTGTCTTATAATCTCCTATGAAATTAATCAGAGAAGAACCACGCCTTACAAGACTTCGCAGAAATTCTTTTGCATATTCATATCTCTTGAAAATGGTTGTAGCAGTATCTCCTTCAACCTTGTTTATTTGGAAATATAATTTGTATTGATGTTGTGAAGGATCCCCTTTTATGATATCAAATAATGTAACTTCAATTACACGGCCTATTGCACTTGCATCGTTAGTAATTGGAATGTAAGCTACGGGAACATTGTTAAAGGCAGAAGGAGCAAGTACTGTCACCCATTTTTTCTCTCTCCATTTGTCTTTTATTCTTGCAGTCTTTTGACGTGCCAACTATGATTGACGTTTGTAGCCAAAATATAAGTTGTACGACTTTTAGATTGTAGCCTTACCAACATATTTCTGCAAAATCTTTGGAACCTCAACATGTCCATCTTTTGTTTGAAAATTTTCCAAGATGGAAACTAGAGTTCTAGACGTTGCTACTAACGTACTGTTTAATGTGTGAAGATACCGTGGTTGATCATTCGTTCGATCACGAAATCTAATCTTAAGTCTTCTGGCTTGAAAATCAAGACAATTAGAGCATGAAACAATCTCGCGATAGTTATTCTGTCCTGCCATCCATGCTTCAAGATCATAAGTCTTTGCAGAAATTTTTCCAAGGTCACCACTTGATAAGATCATTATCCTGTAGGGGATCTCAAGCTTTTGATAAAATTCTTCTACTACGGCTAACATTTGTTCGTGTTCTTTCCAAGATTCTTCTGGCCTCGAAAAAACAAACTGTTCAACCTTTTCAAACTGATGAACTCGAAAAATTCCTTTCTGATCTCTACCATGAGCTCCAGCTTCTTTTCTAAAACATGGGCTCACACCTGCATATTTTATTGGTAAATTCTTTCCCTCCAAAATTTCGTCGGAGTGCATTGATGCTACCGCATGTTCTGATGTTCCAATCAGATATAGGTCATCGCCTTCGATTTTGTAAATTACATCTTCAAAATCATTTGCAATAATAGCTCCTTCCATTGAACTACGATTTATCATATAAGGTGTCTGAATAGGAGTATAATTTCTCTCGGAAAGAAAATCCAAGGCATAGTGTATTAGGGCTTGATTTAGCTTGACAAGATCATTTTTCAAATAATAAAATCTGGCACCAGCTACTTTTGCAGCTCTTTCCAAATCAATAAGATCAAGATTTTGTGATATGTCTATGTGATCTTTTACTTTAAAATCAAACTGAGGTATTCTCCCCCATTTTCGTACTTCCTTGTTGTTTGTCTCGTCTTTTCCAATTGGAACCGATTCATGAAGGAGATTAGGTAATGTGAGGGCAAGTTTGGCATACTCTAATTCTGTCTTGTTTTGAATGGCTTCTAGTCCTGAGAGCATTTCAGAAACCTGTCTCATCTGTTCGATGAGTGGTATTGCGTCTTTGGCTGATTTTTTTCTCTGTGCAATTTCTAGAGCGATCTCGTTTTTTTTCTTACGTAATTCATCTGTCTTTAAGATTAGTTCCCTTCTTTCCTTATCTAATCTTATCAAGTCTTCAAGTGAAAAATTAACAGCTCTGTCTTTGAGCATCTTTCTTATTATTTCTGGATTTTCTCGAAGAATTTTTGGATCAAGCATTAACTGGTCACTCTAAGTACGACTTGGGTTTGTTCAAGGACTTCATCAATAGTAGAGATCAAACTTCGTATATTTCCCTTACCTTGAAAAGTAAAGACAAGTGAGTTGTCAATAGTTTCAATCTGAAATGAAAGGCTCTCTGGGAAATCAACATTATCTGGTTCTAACGCTTTTCTAATAGAATTAACTTTTTGCGATGATAGATTACTTAGAATGATCTTTACCTTGCACTGTAGTGACATTTTCTTCCAAACAATCTAAAAACTCGTCTAATTTGTCTTTAGTTATTCTTGCTCCTGCAGCAGCATCATGGCCTCCACCAACTCCAGAAACTTTGGCAGCACATGATCTCATCAACAAACCAAGATTGACTTCTGATTTGCACCCAGTGGATTTTCTCGATGAAAACTTGATTGTTCCTTCCTCCCCGTTTGTTCTAAGTATGATTATTTTACCAGTGTTTTTCTGTGAACCGCCTAACAATGAAGACACAGCTCCCGTCATGTTTTCTGGAACTAACCCCTCACCATTTACCATAACATATTGGCCATTGTCAACAACTCTCCAACGTTCACTTGCAAGTGTGTTCATGTATGTTCTTAACAATGTGCGATATTCTAACAATATGTTTTCTCCCTCCTCAAGCATCTTTGTTCTATCTCCCATACAAATAGAAATTCCAACTCCGGCCTTACGAATCCTGCCACAAGAATTTAGCATTGTAGAAAATTCTCTTGCATCTCGCAAGAAGCTACGTTTATCTTCGCCAGAAAGTGTGTAAGTATATCCAACAAGTTCATCCATTATCTCAGTTGCGTTTTTAGTTGATATAAATTTCGAAATGACTTCAAGCAAATTTCTTTTTTCATCTTCGGTGAGTTCAGCGGGCACACGCCATCTGCTGCCATCTTTTAATTTTATTCCAGATGAATTCAATAAAGAAAGACAGGTATCACGATTCCACGTGAGGCCTTCAATAAACGGATGTGATGTAAATGCTAATGCATCAGGAAGAGATCGGGTTTCTCTGCCTACTAGAAGTATGTCAAGATCAATTTCTACTTGGCCGTTTTTCTTGGCAGTTGAAGCAATATCTAAATTAATTCCTGTGAATGACTTTTTTTCACCCTGATCTTGTCTGTCACCTAATGCCGAAACTACCGCAATCCATGCAAGATCTGTATTTTCTTTGTGTAAAGCTTTAGAAACTAGATAACACATTCCTCCTGCAGAAACTTCACGACCTCCATCTATGTTATACTTCCACGCGTTGATCACCTTTTCATTATCGAATTCCTCTTTTGGGATTTGATGATGATCAACAACAATCCAATTATCATCTAATGTTGCGTCAAGATCTTTTGCAAATCCTCCACCAAGATCTGTTATGATGTGAAGATCACGAGAATCATTTTTGAGCTTCTCAATCAAATTTTTGCTACATTCATTTACTGTACGTACTGTACACTTAGCTCCAGATCTTATGAGAGATTTTGTAACAATACTCCCAGATGTAATTCCATCACAATCTAAGTGCGTTATTACAGAAATATTCTTTCCTGCTTTTATGCAATCTGAAACTTTATCATGAAAATATGATAATGCACTATCCAAATTATTTGTCATTACTCAAGTTGAGCAATGACAGACTTATATTTCCAAGTTTTGGGTATGCGACCAATTTTCTTATAGTATGATGATAATCGGTGCACTTTAGCTTCTAACAATTCAAGGGAACGTACATTTCTTCTGTCAGAGGTGTGCGTTTTAAGATGCTTTTGTAAGCCAAGTGCTTTTTTAACAATATTGTTCAAGTCTTCTGGCATCTCTTGTTTGATTCCTTTCTGTTCAAGAATCTCAGTTATGGATTTTTTTGTTATTAATCTAACTAATGGAACTGCATATTGATCCCGAAGTTTTACTCCTATCTCACTTGTTGTAAGACCATCCTTGGCATATTTCAAAATAATTTCCTCGATTTCTTGGGCATTTTGTTTTACCCACGTTGCAGAACTAGGCGTAATAGGTCTAATCGAATGAGATTGACCGTGTCTGTGCGAATGGAGCCTGCCCATAGGTCGCATGGTCTAAGGGCAAAACATAAACGTTACTTCAATTCTCAAAAAATTTTGATAATTGACAAAAAAGTTAAATATCAAAGCAAGTCACTCAGTGTCTAGGTGCATGATATGAATAAACCTCTAGTAATTAGCGTAACTATACTGGCACTCTTTGTTGCATCTACCTTCCTTCCAATGGCAGCTGCTCAATATGCAGGAGTTGGCGGAGGAGGAAAAGTCAACTTGGAGGAACAGTTAGCGCTTGCAAAAGCGAAAGTAAAAGCAGCCGCAGACAATCCAGCAACAGGTTCTGGCACGCCTTACCTTGACGCAACCGGTGTCGTTGGTGGTTCTGTAATCGTAGGCGCAGTATTTGGCGGAATTGCAATTGCCTTTGTTATGAAAAGCAGAAGTGGCAGATTCGCAAAAGCAAAATAAATTCTCCCTTTTATTATTTTTAAGTCTTAATTTTAAATATCATGTGTGATTGAAACAGAAATGTATATATCATACGTAAAATGTTTTCATACATGATGAGCGCCATATTCAGTTTGCTCGTAGGAATTCTGCCCAACTTTGCAGGCCAGATAGGTCCAGCTTATGACCCACTCTTCTATGACGTGATGGTATACATATTTGGAACCATCATGTTTGCAGTA
This sequence comes from Nitrosotalea sp., assembly GCA_023251295.1. Classification (GTDB taxonomy): domain Archaea; phylum Thermoproteota; class Nitrososphaeria; order Nitrososphaerales; family Nitrosopumilaceae; genus UBA8516. The sequence continues at coordinate 7,020 of JAHEYZ010000035.1, forward strand.
TTCATTCTTGGAATCATTGCATTCTGGTTGAGAGTACACGGTTTGGGTGGGGACACACGAGAAAGATGGGTTTCTGAACTTGACAAACACTTCGAAAAAGAAGGTATAGGTCTAATACCAGACAACGGTAAATATTGGTAAACATCCAAAAATCTTTTTCCTTATTTTTCACTTGCATCTTTATTTTTGATAATTTTAAATCGTAAATTATTCTGCCCTAAGTCTCTGGTGGCAGAAAGTCATGTTCTTTTGAAGTGTCCGCATCCTTGGTGACAAATTCTCCTCTGTAATGATATCCGTCTTGGATCTTGGCATGAATAAAGTCTGGCGATTCTAAACCATTTACTAAGATCCTTGATTTGGATTCATCCATATCGCGTAAAGGAAATTTGTATATCCACAGGAATTGCCCTATTTCAAAGTCGTATTTTTTATCCCATTCTGCATAGATTACGCCATCGTTTAAAAGTGTGTAAAGTGATTTTTTACACCCTTCAGAAATTCCAACATTTGCTGGTATCTCTACCTTTTGTTTATCTACAATAAGCTCAAAAGTTGCAGAGAT
>JAHEYZ010000007.1:0-29965 GCA_023251295.1 Nitrosotalea sp.
CAGACAGTGATGACTCAGACAGTGATGACTCTAAGGATTCAGACTCAGACAGTGATGACTCAGACAGTGATGACTCAGACAGTGATGACTCAGACAGTGATGACTCTAAGGATTCAGAGTCAGACAGCGACAAAGATAATTTGAATAATGAAGCCAACAATAAAGACAGCGACATTAAAATTAATACTAATGGTATTGACTTAAGAAAACTATCATCAGATAAACAGATCGATAACATGGAGATCAGCGACACACACAAACAGAATTTAAAAGATCTACAGCGAACAAAATTAAAACGAATGCTAATAAATAATAATCCAGATTTAACAGAGTCAGAAATTAAAGAAGCAATGGATAAAATATTTGAAGAGATAAACAAAAGAGATATTCAAGCTAAAGACGAGGACACAAAATTAAAAGATATAGAAGAGATCATGGATCAAATAGATAATAAAGATCACGAATCATTTAAAGAAGACAGGATAAAGAAAATAGATTTTAATTCAAGCAGTAAAAAGATCGAGGATGCTTTAAAAAAATCCGAAGACACACAGACAAAAGAATTAAGAAAACTCAAAGAGCAATTATCTAAATTAGTAAAGCCAGCTAATAAAAATATGAAAACGATCGAAGCTTACTTAAAGAAAATTACACCAATTAAAAACGAAGTACAAACAAATAATTATAATATCAATTCATCATTAGCAAATAAATTATCTAGGGTATTCTTAGAAGCTAAAGCCAAACGATTAAGCCAGTTAAAAAAATCAGGTTCTAAGATTAGAATTAATAAATTCATTCAGTCTAAATATTCAGGTAATTTAAAAATCTTTGATAAGAAAAAAAATGAAACTGGTTTAACTGTTTTCTTATTAGTAGATCAAAGCGGATCAATGAGCGGAGATAATATACAATTAGCTACAGACTTAAGCGCGACACTCTTTAAATCATTAGAGAAAGTAAAAGACATTAAATTAAAAGTGATCGGTTATACATCACCTATTAATTATTCTTATGGTGGATCTAGTGTTGGATTCGTTCGCATAGATAAATTAAATCAAGTGGGTAAATTAAATAACGCTTTAGGATCAACGCCTACAGCCGAAGCTATAACAGCATTAAGCGAAGAGATTAAACTGACATCAGGAAAAAAGATACTTTGTTTAATCACAGATGGCCAACCTAACTCTAATTTATTACGCGGAGATATTAACAACTATATCAAATACCAATTAGAAAACTTGAAGCTTAGAAATTGCGGATCGTTTGGGATCTGTATTGGGTACGGGTTCGAAGCAATGGCTAAAGCCTTCGGCCATAACTTCGCACAGTGCGCAGACATGAACGAAGCTAATAAAACATTGGTAACAATCTTTAAAAAATCTGTGTTGGAATTTATCAGGGGTTAATTATAAGATGACTTTAACAAATTTGTTTATGGTTTTTTGGATGCTCTTTTTATTCTATGCTGGGTTAAAAGTATTTAGATCTAAAACAAAAAGCAATGAAGGCATTAAAAAAATTTCAAACAGTCATGTTATAAAGCGCAGTCTGTCCACTTTGCACAGCCGATTTAATACAATAATAATAAAGTCTGACTCTGTAAGATTAATTCAAAACATCTTATCAGGAATTAAAAGATCAGTGTTAGACTTTAGGAGATCATAAAATGAAGACTTTAATTAATTCTATATACAAACAACAAAGTAAAAAGATGCTAAAGGATCACAGCCCAACCCAGAAAGATAAAGACGTATTGAAAAGTCTTACAATCAGAGCAGATAAAAACCAGTTAAAATTTAACGCCCTTGTCTTCACATTACTTCAATCAATCGATCATGTATGTCCTAAAGATATGTTGTACAAGATGACATTAAACAAGATTTGTTTATATAGTATATTGATATTAGTACACAATGTTTATATAAGTACACCACGTAATATATGTATGCAAGTAAAAGCTAAACAAACGCGTTCGATAAGACCGAGAGCAGTTGGATACATCAAAAGGAGCTTTGAGATCTGATGAGTGGTCAGATATTCAGTATAGATAACTTGGACAAGATGATCAACGTACAATCCAACGAATTAGACTCTGATATTGAAATGATTAATCAGTTTGTCTTAGTTTCAGCACAGAAAGGGGAGAAGAAACGAAATGTCTAACAGATTAAGCGAAAATCTAAGCACATCTGACAAAAATCACCAGTTAGTTAAGAGTTTGGTGAGAGAAATACAAGATGAGGGTCAATATCTGGTAGAATTACAGCGCAGACACCTTCAAGAAGTCTTTGACGACTATAAAACAATGATAACGGGCTGGGAAATTACAGAAACGTTAGCTAGTATCAAGAAAAAAGACTTTTTACTTAAGACCATGTACCGTTTAGACTCTTACAAGGAGTGTTTGAAGCAATGACTATCGAAAATTCAAGTCTTATAATCAAATGGGGATTTGATTTGACTAATTTTAAACCAAATGGATTCCAACAGACATTAAAACAGTTAGGAATTACAGAGGATAGTCTGACAGAAGAGTTTAGGAATGATCTTAACGGTGTACAGTACAGAAGATCTTTTGTATGGCATGGTCAGAATATTAAAATTGTAACTGTTAACAATCCAATCTCAGGCGAGTATGCGCAGATTAACCGCAGAGAAAATGATAAAGACTATGCATCATATATTGGAATAGAAGGAAGAGCAGATCAAGTTAAGAAAGCAGTAGAGTTAATTCATGAACAGTCAGACTTTATCAAGGATGAAAGTCCTTTAACGAGGGATTTTATTTGACTGAAAGAATATTTCAAGATGATCCAGAGGCAATAAACAAGCTTCAAACTAAACTTGAAGAGCTTCTTATACAGCACAAATATTGGAAATCATTAAAACAAGAACCAAGAACTTACCAAGCAAATGAAACTGATGCTATGAAAAAATGTTACATGTTGCCCAACATAAGCGCGAACATTAGAGAAGTAAAAAAGAAGATTACATTAATCCAAGCTAGAAAAAATGCAGGTATTGACTTGGTAAGAAAACCAACTTACATCGAAGGTAAAAAAAGATTCTTCTATGAAGAAATTAAAAAGGAGATAACTTAAAAATGAGCGACATGCGTTTAGCCATCGACTTTTTGAATGTCTTACAAAAGAAATATCCATCATTAATGAATGAAGATCGAAGCGAAGGCAAGTCAGACTTTGAAATTTATCCTTATGTTAATGGAAGAGAAAAGGGATTCGCATTAGTAAAATCTGAATATGATACAAAACAGCATGGCGACTTTAGGGTTATAGTGTTTGCAGAGCATAGAAATTCAGACAGACTTAGAATGTTTTACGGAATAAATAAAGAGTTTGATGATGATGAATGGCAGAAATTTAAAGGCTTACACGATAAAAAATACCTTGTAATTACAAATATTAATAGACATTTTATCCCAAGTGAATTGATTTATAGAACACAAGAAAAGAATATTGATTTGGATTCAGCAAAACAAGTTGTACAAGCTGTCAAGTTCGTGAGGGATTATTTCAAATGACCAGAACAGTTATTCCAAAGGATTGCATCGTTTGCGATGTATGCAATAAGCAATTATCTGATAGTCAGTTCATAGCTTTAGACTATTGTTTTTGGTATGAAGGATGGTTATACTGTAACGATTGCAATAAAGAACACAAGCCAATGAGAGAATTAAAACTAATCATGGAGATCCAAAAGGGTCAAGATGTATCTAACACTGACTTGGCATTACCAATAATTATGGAGTTTGGTGACTAGAATGTTAACGGAATCTGACTATCAAGAAGGTAAAAGACTATGGGAAAAATTAAACCATAGGGAAGTAATTTCAAAGGCTGGCTATGATTCAGGCGTTGGTTTGTCTGACAGTTTGATTTCATTTTATGATCATAGCTATTGGTCTGACTTTACAACAACACAACAAGCACAACTATTAGAAGCAATGAGGCAGTTAAACAAATGAGTTCTAACAGTGAGGATTACAAATTTTATCATGATCCAATAATTGTTAGTGTACCTATAGTAGTTACTATAGCAATATTATTACTAATATGGGTTGTATATTCTGAACAAACTGAATGGGAAAATCTGAAAAATCAGATACCGAATATGGACTGTAAGGAATTAACTAAAGCACATATCAGATATAATTATTGGTTAGACGGTGACAATAGAACATATCTATTCTTTGATAGATATGATTTGTTTGATCTATGGTATGATCAAATGGGTAAAACGAGGTGCATAATTCCATGAGCAGTGAACAAACAGTCAAACAAAAGTGTCAGAGATGTAATAACGATAGAGTATATCCAATCGTAAAATGCTCAGATTGTGGCAAGTCTGACATTGAATTTCATTTCAAAACATTAAAGCAAGACCCATTGACTTTAGAAGAACATGGATTGTCAGTTTCAAAATGTGGAATATGTGATGAAACATTTTGCGGTGATTGCAGTAGTGAACATGCAGACTTTGAGGCGTATGGATAATGATAATGCCAGTTCAACTGATGTTAATATTTTTTGGATTAGCATTGATGTTAGCATTAGGAATAGTCATACTAGATTCAATAGTTCAGCTAAAAGAAAGTTGTGATAGTACAAATTGTATTGTAAATTATGAAGGGTCTGACTGTCATAATTGTAAGATAAATTTCAATAAAGGAGAACAGGAAATCAAATCAGACTTTGTAAATCTAGTTCCATTATTGATAGTATTGGCAACATTACTAGGTGTGATACCAATCTTCTACAGACAGATATGGAGTATAATGAAATGACTAAGGAACAAATTAAGATACTAAGACTTGGTAAAATATCAGGTGTAGAGTGGTTTGACTTTGTACAAGTTCCACAAGGCTATATTCATATTTGTGGATCTAGTGTACGCAAGCCGAAGGGTCATGGAAAATTCAAACATATTGAAGGTTCATTGATTGATCCAACTGACGATCAGATTATTGCACACGCAAAAAATATGATGAGGCATTCAGAAAAAAACTCAGATAATTACGAGTTCATTATAACTACGGAAGACTTTAGGGAGATTGAGAATTGAAAAATTGTAGGAAATGTGGTCAGTCATTCTTCGATGAAGCCGATCAATGTTCATGTGGTTCGAAGACTTTTACAAAACAAAAGGTGGATGTAAAATGAATTGGGCTAAAGATATGATAGATACATTCGGATCTATACTGATAGAACCAAAGGAAAAGAAAAAGAAAAAGCCCAAATATATCATAGTGAGGGTTAACTAATGAAGACATTACAATCTGTACAAGTTGCATCTAAAGATCAAGAATTGCTTTGTAAGATATGTAAATTAAAGAAACCGCTTTACTGTGACATCTGCACTGAAACATTCTACTGTAAAGATCAATATGACTTTCATTTCTATACGAGGCATGATGCACAATGAAAATTGGAATCGTACCAGCAGGAGATGTGGAGAAGGAGAACAGATTAGATGCTGAATTTTACCTTAATCTGAAAGTCAGATGTTCTCAATGTAGTCAGGAGTTTCCTAAATATGATCCAGAAATTGAGAAAAGAAAAGTCAGACATGAACAAAAACATTCAAGAGGAAAGAACTTTTCTTCAAGGGAATCTGGTGGTGGAAATAATATTATCGGCAAAGTCGAATGGATTGATGTGAGGTCTGATAATAAATGACTGAGATATTTAATGAAACAGAATCTTTTATCTTGATAATTACACCGCCAGCAGTTTCAATCTGTGGGTTTATTCTTGGCTACATTACAGGTAAATTAAAAGGAAAAGATGAACTAATGAATGAAATAGAAACGAGGTTGAAACTAAAATGAACGAGTTAATCGGTGCAGTTGGACTAGCTATAATGGCATTCACAGGTCTGACTTGTATGATTATAGTTGATGCGAGGTTAATAAAATGAGCGATGAAGAATACGAAGATGAATTTGATGATGAGTCTGACAATGACATAGAATCAGATTCTATCATATTGCGAATGAACGACAAGGGAGAACTGACTAAAGCAGATCCAGTATATTTAGACAGGAAAGACTTTGAGAAATTAAACAAAGGGTTGATATTACTTAAAGAAAAATATCCAGAAATAAGCAAGGAGTGTTTTTCAGATGAGTAGTAACAACGATAATTATAATTGGTCAGAGCATTCAAAGTTCAAAAAGATCTGGGATAAATTAACTGTGGATGAAAAAGAAAGACATGCAAAGAATGCAGAACTTGGTCACATGCGAAACATAAAGAACTGTAGATGGAATGAAATTGAAAGCAACTTTCAATCTAAACTCAGGGATCAATTGAGAAAGGAGATCATAAAATGACTAACGTATGCTGTACAAGTTGCATGTCTGATATGTCAGAAGCAGATTATGCTATCACACTTGGTTTAGAATTGTCAGACGGTAATGGCGGTGGGTATGTTTTCTGTGGCAAGGAATGTCTGGTATTCTTTGTCATAGAAAACTATCATAAGGAGAGTCAGACTTGCAATTAGAAATCATGGCTTTTAGCTGGGCATTTTTTTCAAGCGTTGGGCTGATTATAATGAGGACTGTAAGACAATGACAGTAGTTATAAACATGATTATATCATTAAATGAAAGTAATAATATGGTGATTAGACTATGAGTACAGAAAATAAGATCAGATGTATAAGATGTAAGACTTTCTGGATCGCAATTTCAATATTGGTATTACTGTCATTTTTAGTTATTGGATTCGCATTTCTAGCATTTGAATTTCCAAAATTAAGTGCGGAAATTTTCTTCCAGTATTTTATTTATGGACTGGCATTTGTGTCATTAATATTCTTCGGACTTGTATCACGATATTTGATAAAAGAGTATTGTAAGGAGAAGGAACGACCAGATATATTTAATCTCATAATTGGATGTGCAAGTGCATTTTTTTGTGTGATTGCAATTACAGCAATTGTTTATTATCTACCAATTACACTGGCTGAAAATAATATAGCAACCCTAGATCAAGATGCAAGAGTACAAGCAGTGATGGATTTAGACTGTAAATCATTTGTAAATAATGTTTACTTAAGCTCTGGGAAGTTTGGAATACAGACTAGAAATTACAGCTATGAGATAATTTATTGGGATTCAGTTACAGAGAAAGATGAAAAGTTTGAACTGATCTACACAGACGGTCTAGGAACTAACCAGTGGTTAGAAACAAAATACTTGGAGTGTGAAAAGAAATGAGTGAAAAAAAGAAAGAAAGAAACCCACTTGTTCAATGTGTAAAATGTAGAAATCTTTGGTATGCAATAGGAATTTTATCTGTGATAACAATACTGATTGTCGGGTTTGTATTCCTAGATTTCTATCATCATGTTAATGTTTTAATTGTGTGGGATCTAATAAGATATGTCGGGCTTTCAATTGTAATTGCAATATGCGGTTATGTATCAGCCATACTCTTTAAAGAATATTGTACAGAAAAACATAATTATGATACAGAATACAAAAGAGATTCAGGTAAATTAATAGGTGCATGTGTTGCCACTACAATAATTATTCTAGCAACAGTAACTATTGGATATTATTTACCAGCTACATTTGCAGAATATGGTATAAGAGATGCTAGTACAAGTGAACAAAGAATTGAATTGATAAAGGAATTACCATGCAGTGTATTTCATTCATCATATCAAACTTATGGATCTTACTTCCATTTCTATAAAATTTGGCTGTGGACAGAAGAGAATGGATTGGAAGAAATAAGCTATAACTTGGACATGGAATTGAATAAACCAGAGTGGCTATATGCAAAAGAAAAGGAGTGTAAGTAATGTCAGACATATCAGAAGAACAAGAACGCCATCATCTTCATGCAATGTACCCACATAAAGAAATTGAAATTGACATACTACTCACATTAAAACAGATACTAAAGGAGATAAAGAAATGACTTCAAAGGTAGTAGATAAAATACCGTTATGGAAATTACTTCTAAGTATATCACCGATCTTTTTATCAGTAGTCTTTTTATTTTCAGTGTGGTGGTACGAAATAAGAGGGATCATACCATGAGTCAGGCATTAGTTAAATATCAAGATCATTTAATAAATGCGTTCAAGAATGATACAAATTCATACGGATATGAATATCACAAGTGGTTTAAAAAAAACTCAGAGATGTTCACAGATGTAAATAAGGAACTGTCAGAACTTTATTCAGCAATGCATTATTGTAAGATTAAACAGTGCTATCTTAATTCATGGCTATTGGCAATTAATCAAAGGACATTCAAGTACTATGAGGGATATGTAGTATCGGCAAATTGTCCAGTACCTTTAGAGCATTCATGGATTGTAAAGGCTGGACAGGTAATTGATCCAACTCTGATAATCAGAGTAAAAGGAATGAAGGAAAGAATAGGAGATGAGTATTACGGAATGCATATTCCAACTGATTACATTAGAAAAAAAGCAATACAGACAGGCAAGTCAGGCGCTTACATTTTGGATTATTATGGTGATACTAATGAATAAACTCTGGGATAAAATAAAATCTGACTTCATATCTGGCGTTAAAAAAACACCTAAGATCCAAATCATAGCTTGGATTTTTCAAGGTATAATTCTAACTACAATAGTATTAGGATGGATAAATTATATAATGATACCAGTCACAAAAGAAATGACAAAGTATTCTGACTCAACAGAAGATCCAAATGCAGTAATAATTCTAAGTATGGCTGGATTTTTGTTTCTTTCATTTTGGTTTTCAATGAGTTGGTTGCATCTTACATTGCTAAAATATGTAATGAAGCTAACAGCATTCATAGTTAATAGGTGTGGTAAATGATAAATACTAATGACAATAACAAGTATGAGAGTGTGAATTAATTGGTGGATAAACCAGTACTAGCAATTTTGATAATACTTTCAATCATGAATATAGTTGTTGTAATGTTATTAGTTGATAAAAATATGTCAGAACAAAATGATGAACAATCAATTGTAGAATTAAAACAAAAGATATACAAGATCATGGAAGGAAACATTTGGAGTGGTTATCATGATGGAATCACACATTGTAATATTACAAAAGATATATTCGAACTTCAATCTGAGAATATTAAATCACAAGTTATAATCGATGGATTTACTTCAATACAAGAATGGCATTCTGAATGTGTCAGACTTGTAACATCAATTAAAGATCTTTCATTAATTGAATTGAAAAAGGAGTTACCGTCATGAGTAAGATCTGTCGTGACCCATCTGACATATTTCTACAGAGGAAAATCTATAGCCCAAAATGTGATTGTGATTGTCAGAATCAGGAGATAGGAATAACACCAGTTGGCAATGCATGTGTAAAATGTGGGCATATTCAAAAGCAGAGGTTAAGAGATTAATGCAAAGTCAGACTGAATTATTGGACAAGATGAAAACAATCACAGAGGAAGATGGTAACTGTTCATCAAACTATGCAATGATAGATTGCAGAATAGATCTAACAAAGTTTGGTACTCTGACAAAATTCAGAAGATTTTCTTGTTGGAGCTATTATGAATCTCATGGTGGAATGAGTGGGATCATTAACGATAAACATTTAGGCACGATGTTTCATTTCACAGCACATAGCAATTTCATAATGATATATCCAGTAAAATATAAGTCATACAAGCCAGAATCATTTGTTGATTACTTTAAACAGATAAAAAAATCAATTGATAAGAATGCGGAGCTTATGACGTATGAAGAATTTCAAAAAAGACATAAGGATGATCAGCCTTGAAAGAACGGGTATTCCATTTCAACGGTAAGGAATATCATGTTATTCAAACTGAAATTCATACACCGTTAGGACATACAAATGACATATCTAAATGTGGATTGAACGGTTGTGAACAGTTTGTAGATGGCGGTGAACGTGATGAACATTATATCAAAAAACATACTATGAAAGAATGGTTAGAGGTAAATGGTCTTGGGTAAATATGACAAGCTAGAAGAGTCAAGTGCGACTTGGAGTAATAAAGCTGAGGTGGCAATAGCGAATGAATTGGCTGAAAGTAATAGATTAAAAAGATTGGAATTGGAATTAAAATTTTTGAAGAATGCATACGGAAGACTGTACAAACAATATAAAACATCTGACAATAAGACTCTGACAATCCCACCACAAGATAAAGATAAAGAGGATTTTAAGAAAGAGGTTGAGGCAATTAAGAAGGAGCTAGAGGATAAGGCATGAAATTAAAATGTGGTTGGTGCGAAAAAGAGTTTGATTCCTATGACGACAAAGATCATGAGGTACAAATTTCTGACAATAAGACAATCATAACGCATGTAAAATATTCAGGAGTTCAAAAATGATTTGCGATCTATGCTGTGATACTGGCATGGCAAAAGAATGTAATGAATGTAGATTTGACCCACAAGAAAACTGTTCGACATGTGATGGCTGTGGATTTGTTGACTGTCCAAATTTAGATAAGGAGTGGCACAAATGACAAAGTGTACAAACTGTGGCAGTGAAAATACAAACGAATGTCCAAACTGTGCATGTGAATACTGTGCAGAATGCAAAGAGGTAATATTAAATTGAATAGAAATAATCAAGATATACAGATTAGAAATGCCGAATATGACATCAAACGATCCCATGAAATAATTGCAGGCTTGCAAACATTGCCAAAGATAAAATTCAAATTCGTTAAATCATTGATTGAATTTCATGAGATAAGAATTAAAAATTGCAGTGATGCATTAGAAAAATATCATGAAGATAATATCAAAAGGAAACTGAAAAGAATAGAAACAGAGCTGGAAAATATCAAACAGGAGATAAATTAAATGAGATCATATTATGATAAAAATTGGCACTGTGATTGTAAACCAAAAGAACATACATTGGAAAATTACATAAAGGCATTGCATAATGTTTTTGATAGCGAACATGAAAAAGCACAGATAACGAACGATGAAAAATTCATCCATGTTGATACACGCGACAATGTAATTTTAGCAAACAAAATATTTGATGCAGAATATCATGGACTGATACTTAGTAGCATTCATTCAAGACAAAGAGAAAAACCATTTAACTCGGAAATAAGTTTTCTTTTCAGGTATCCAAGGAATGTGAAATGAATGCTTAACAGAAAACTCTTTGATAATATCTGTAATAAATACAAACTACATGAACAATTATTACATGAACCAGACAAAGGCTTTGCAAATGTTGGAAGGATATTATATACAATGACAGAAAAAGAATTTGTCGAATTACAAAAGGAGAAAAAATAATGACAAAGACTATTACATTACCAATATCAACTGAAACATGTGATAAAATTAAAAAAATAATTGGATTAACACTATGGATTTTAGCAACAGTAGGAATGGTTGTAGTAACAATAGGACTATATTTTAATTGGTGGAATAATTATAACACTGATAGATTCACCATTGGGTTACTAAGTTCAATTGGATCAGTAGTTTCAATTGGATTTTTTCTTGTGTATGCACATGATAATGGAGTATGGATAAATATAAAATGTAATTGTGAGGCAAACAAATGAAGTGGAATAATAAAACAGAATGGGAAGAATGGCACGAAGAAGTAAAAAAAATTCATAATAAAAATAAGAGGGCAAACAAATGAGTGAAAATAAAACCATACTAGAACATGATTGGGATGAAGAATTAATCAAACAGTTTGGAAATGCAAGATGTCGTAAATGTGGGATACAATGGCAGTACTGTAAAAAAAATCTTGCAACGTTAACTGCATGGACTAAAAAAGAAATTGATGCAGAACCAGAACATTATAATGAACTGGTTAAAATTTATAAGGAGTGCAAACCACGAAAATGATATTCCTAAAGATATGTAAAAGGTGCGGTACAAAAATAGAATGTCTGACTTTATCAGCAAGAGCTAATACAAAATATTGCTCTGATTGTAAGAGCAAGTCATTGATAGTTAACAGGGCAAACTACTATCAGAAGGCGAAAGATATTTTAAAAAAGAAAAGAAATGAACGATACAAAAAAGAAAAGGAGATGCAGTTATGGGCAAAAATAAAAAAGTAAAAGCAAAGGAAAAAACAATCAAGTGTTCAAGTTGTGGTGCAGAAGATCATCTACTTTGTTCAACACCATTACAATCAATTAAGATAGATCTTAACATGGCAAGAGAAAAAATAAACAGCTTAAGAGAAGACAGAGATGAAAATTTAATTGAGAAGGGAAGGATAGAAGGAGAGATAGATGCACTAGAAGAATATCTTAAAGCTATGGAAAATCTATCAGAAACAATGCTGAGATATTCAAAAAAGGGGATAAAGAAATGATGGGAAATCATAAAGCCGATAGTAACAAATTCAAGTTTGTTCAATTAATAAGTCATGCGGGATTTTCTCATAGGATTTTTACATTTGTAGATGGAAACTATAGTATAGCACAAGAATCAAAACCTAAGATTAATTTCAGCATAAGAAAAGGAAAGTTGAAAGTAGAAAGTGATAAGACATGAGTGAAATAGATAAGTGTAAAAAGTGTAAGGAATCAAAGCCAGAAGACAAATGTTTTCCATACTGTTCAAAGGAACACTGGCTATACATGGTGAATAAAAGTTGAGTCAGACAATCAATTGGGAAAATAGAACCAAAAACCTATGTGTAATTTGCTCAGGAGTGTTGTTGCAAGCTAGCTATTTCATCTGCAAGTCTTGCAATCAGATTTGTAAAATAATGCCAATAGGACAAGACAAGTTCCAGTCAGATGAAAAATATGTTGTCCTAGATATTAAGAGTAGATGTTGTAACTCTGACGTTCTGACAAAACTAACAAACACATGTTCAGATAAATGTCATAATGATTTGATTAGCATAATGGAAAAAGACTTTGGAAAATTCAAGAAAGTAATTGATGCCGAAACTAAAATTGAACATCGTGTGCCGACAAAAGACATAGTAGAAAAGGGATTGACACATGAGGAATTACAACACTATCCCCGATGGTAACACCAGTTAACACCGTGTCCTGCTGAGAAAAAATTTAGAATTTTAAACAAGCTGACCATCAGACTTGTTCGTAAATCTTACAAACAATCTGACAATATTTGTCAGACAAGTAGAAAAATCATGTTAAAAAATTGCGCCCTGCGGGTGAGTTCCTGCAACCAATTCGTGGCGATTTATAATAAACATGCTGTATTGATATTAGTACACAACCTTTATATACCAATGCCACGTATAATATGGTATGAATAAGTTGACCTACAAGCAACAAATTCAGAAGGAGTGTAACAATTGGTACAGTTCAGTTGGAGTCTAAATCCAAATCCTAATGCGAATGGATCTTCTCCGATGTTCAATTGGAGAATTGTTTCACTGTCAATACTTCTGTGGATTGTTTTGATGCCAGTATTTTCAGTTATTCATGAGTACGGTCATGCATTCATTTGTGCAAAAAATGATATGCCATATACAATGAGCATAGGTTTGTTAGGTGGTGCATCAGTTTCATGTACTGGTTCATTTGTTGATCCAACTCCATTCAGATTAGCTGGTGGATTTCTAGCATCAGGTGTTGGATTACTGAGTGCAGTTCTAGCAAGAAAACTTACAAGAACAGCGAAGAATAGTTTCGTGTACATACCATTATTTACAATTGGCATAGTACAATTTGGTCAGATGATCATGGAAGGATTCTTCAATACATTCTATCTGACATCGAATATAGCAACACTGATTCCAACAATGATCGCATTCATATCACTTCTTGCCTTGACATCATTAAAGTCAAAGCAATTAGAGGAAGAAAAAATGTACAAAACAATCAAAAAAAACAATCCAGACTTTGATAAAAATGAGGTTGAAACAAGCTTTGACTAATCAGCCTCATCATTTTTCTAATCAGTACTTTGGAGAATCATGGGAGAATTACATTAAAGAATTAAAAAAATCAAGAGGTAAAAAGAATTGACATTTAAACGTGGCGCAAAAGTAGAGGTTGGATTAATAGAAGGCATACTTCATTTTGAATCAAACTATCAGAAATATTTGAATAAAGACGGTTCAATAAATAAAGAAGGACTTCATGAACTAAGAAGTCTATATACAATACAGTTTAGTTATGATAACAGAAAATGGACTGAATATTTAATTTATCATCTTAGTGAAAGAACAAAAACAAAATGGATGAGAAAACTAAAACATAAAGAATATTGGACAGACGATGAATACTTTAACACTTGGCTATTGGTAAAAAAGATAACATCAGGTATTAAACATCACTTGGCTTTTAAAAAATGTAAAAAATGTAATGGGTATGGTAGAATTTTTAACACAGGTAAATTACCAAATCCAAAATGCAAGACATGCAAAGGCAAAGGAGAGATTAAGATTGGATAGTTACGAAAACCATGAATTTGATAAATCAATGAGTCAGATATGCGAATGTTCTCATTTAAGAGGTGAACATAACTGGTCAGAAAGTAAATTTAATCAGTCATGTTTAGATGATAAATGCAATTGTAAGACATTTGTTAGAACAAACAAGCAGAGTGTTATTGATAAATATAATGAAAGAACAGCAGAACAATTTGCACAAGATGAGGCAAAAAAATACAGGAATCAAGACTTGGAAAGATTATTACAATTGGAAAGATTTTCATCAGGAGAACATGACATTGATGATTTATCATCAGAAGAACGCGAAGAAAAGAAACTGTTAAGAGGAAAAATTGAGGATGCATTAGACGTTATTAAAAAACTAGAAACTGAAATTAATAGATTAAAACGAATTGTATTTATCTCAGAAACAGAGAAAGAATACCAAGATAACTTACAGAATATTTTGAAGGAGAAAATAATATGATTAACAAAGAAGAACTGGAAAAAGAACATCTATTTGTGATTGATAGAATAGACAAGCTGGAATTAGAACTAAAAGAATTAAAAGAAAAGAAAGAACGATTGAGATATTTCTACGACAAATATTTCAAAGAAGAGAATGAGGTAATAACAAAATGAGCAAGTCAGGAAGGATAGAAATATTATATCAGGCTAAACAGTTAGTTGAACAGACATTAGATCTACAAACTCAATTGGAAACAGGTATTCATAATAATCCAATACAAGATGTTAAAGGGGATTACCAAAAAAATCTGACTTTGATAAACAGATGTTGCGATTTCTTATTGGAAGATTACAAGGAAAATATCATGCAGTCAAACAGAGGTAAAATAAATGGTTGATGGATATACAGTAGCATTATTTTTTGTTTTTATTATAATATTTTTATTATCAATGACTCTACTTACTAGAGAAGAATCATTAGATGAAAAAATCGATAGGGCAATAAACATCTCAGACTCTATAAACGGAGAATACTGTGTAAATTATTCAATAGATAATCAAAACAAAATCATCGATGAACAGTACTGTATTCCTGTAAAAAATACAAAAACAATTAAATCAATTCATGAACAAGTAATTAAAAGACAGACAGAATTAGATAAGATAAACAATGATGAAATACTAAGCAAACTATTGATCAAAACTTATACCGTAGAAAATAAAACAGCAAGTAAGACAGTAAATAAATCATCATGGAGAGGACACATTTGACTCAGTTCGGAAATTTCAACGGTGAGATTTTCATTTACATGGGTATTGTAATTGCAATTATAATTGGTTTGATTCCAAAAAAATACTTGGAAAGAAGTTCTAAACCATTTGACAAAGCAGTACTAAGATTTAGGGAGAAGATATTTCGATGAGCAAATTAACAACTCAACCAAACGTGAAGAAAGGCTTTATCAGCCAAGACTTCAAAGAATTTGCCATAGTAGGATTAGTAATGACCTTGATCTTACTACCAGTCAGACTGTTATTTTTACAGTTTGTCAGCAGTTCTACCCTAGGTTCGTTTGGAATCATCTCAGCCATTTCAATCTTAATGGTTGTGTTGGTTAAAAAGAAAAAGCTAGGTCGATTTGGTCAGATGTTTGAACGTCAGATGTTCAGACTTACAAGGGGAAAGAAAAGAATCTTTGCTCTATCAATGATAGGTATGAGCTTGATTGCATTTGGATTCATGCTATATGCAATTGAGATAGGTAATACCGTATATTTTGTAGAGAAAGAATCAATAAAGGCAAAAGTATTTGCACACTTTCATCTAAAGTTTGAAAGCTTTAATGACGTAGGGCAAGTATCTGAAACAATAAATCCCGATGCAGTGATCGCAGGAATGCCAGCATTTGGTAAGGCAGTGTTTGATGACTTCAAGGTAGTGGCAATAACAGAAGCACTTGTAAATGACATGAGCAATGGATTCATTCAGCATTTCAGCTTGGTGATCCTTGTTGAACAAGTTGAGATACTTGGAGTGTTCGTATTCTATTCCATAACCTTAAGAGGTAGAAACGAAAAACAAGTAGAAGAAAAAGTGGTAAAGGTGGAACAGAAAGAATTAAAACCAAAAAAGAACAGATTCAGAACCAAACTATTCCTTGCATGTTTAGTTGCATTCACTGTAGCACTTCAAGTTGGTTCTATGTTTCCAGTAGATCCAGTCGAGGCAAAAGCATTCATCAGTAGCTTGCAAGCAGAAATACAGGGAATAGATCCAATCGGAATATTCCTACATAATACAGGAATAGCACTGTTAATGTTTGTACCATTCGGTGGTGCATTGTGGGGAATTGTAACAGCCAGTCAGACAGGACTTGCATATAGTGCATTGATAACAGTACAGCCAAGCATGAGTTTCATGCCAGCAGTTGGGCTACTTTATCTCAGTCCATTTGGAATAATGGAATTGATTGCATATTCAATTGCAATGTCACGAAGTCTGATTGTCGGACATAGATTGTTGAAAAGACAGTTCACAAGACTGGAAGCAAAGCATCTTGGAATAGATGTAGGAATCTTGGTAGGACTTCTTTTAGCTGGTGGATTCATTGAACACATACTGATTCAATGGGCAACCAGTCAAGGATATAACATATTCCAAGGGGTGGGATTGAATTGAAATCCCATCTATTTTTTGTTTTAGGACAGGCATTCGATAGAGAAACAGGCAAGCCAGTTGGTTCTCAAAGGGAAGAACTAATCAATATTAAAGAAAACAAGATGTTCAAAGGATGCAAGAATATACTTGATATAAAAGAATCATACGAAAGTTTTTGGAATCATCTGAACAAAAGAAGCAGGGATGTTGTGTTTGTACAAAGTATCAGAGAACCTTTTGGATGGGAAAGGGAGCTTGTTTCAACTAAACAAATACTCAAATTTATCAGAGATAAAAAATTAAGAAAGGAGAAAAAGAAATGAGTAAAGAGGATCATTTAGAATACATAAAAAAGAAAGAGGACAAGACAATAAAACTCTACGAAGATCAGATGATTAAAGGAAAAATATTTAGTGAAAACCAATTTGCTGACATAGATAAAAAGAAAGGAACAATAAAAGATTTTGAGGATGAAAAGGAGATTGAAAATATCAATGACTGAAAATATTGACGGTAAATACTGTTATTGTGATAAAGGTCATAAATTACACCAAAAATCTTTATGCAATATTACTAAGACACAGTATCATCCTCACGAAATGAGTTGTAAGACACTTGGAGTAGAAAGTTAAATGGTTGAATATATCCTTGGCATAGGACATTTGAATAAGGAAGACTGTAAGCAGGTTTACACAGACGTATTAAATAGAAAGAGGGAATTAATTTTAGCACAGGCAACAATTACAAAAGAGATTCAAGTTCTTAATACAATTCTTTTCCAAGTGGAATATAGACAATCAGAACTAAAAGAAATGGAAGGAGATGATAACGATGACTAAAAAAATCCAATACCAAAGATCACCAGAGCAATTAAAAACTCATGCAGAATATCGAAAAGAAAGAAGAAAAAACAATGAAGCATATAGACAACGTGTACAAGATCAATCAAGAGTTTCATATTGGAAAAAAAGAATAAAGGTAATGACAA
Source organism: Nitrosotalea sp. (assembly GCA_023251295.1). Taxonomy (GTDB): domain Archaea; phylum Thermoproteota; class Nitrososphaeria; order Nitrososphaerales; family Nitrosopumilaceae; genus UBA8516. The sequence continues at coordinate 18,011 of JAHEYZ010000007.1, forward strand.
TTGAATTAAGAAAGAATGGATATGAAATAAACGAAAATAATCCTCATGAGATTCTACGAAAATGGAAATTATTTACCAATGACGAGTCAGCACAAAGGAAGGAAGACAGATACAATAGATTACTAGAATATCTTAGAAAAAAATACAAAGATAGACCAGAATATAGAGATTATAAAATTAAAAAAGCCGAAGAACAATACAAAAAGAGATTAGAGTTTGTCAAGAATTTAATAGGTGAAAACAAAAGACTAAAGAAAAAATTACAGGAGATTCAGAATGGATAAAGAGGTAAAAGAGAAGATGGATCTATTGTTTGAATATTATCATACATATAGAACTCATGCAGAACAGGAGAGAAATCTATTAAGAATGACAAAGGAAGGTAGATTTACACACATGAAGTTCTCACCATCAGATGAAGTAAAGTTAAACCAATTGGAAAAACTGGTTGATGCATCAAATAAATTGTTTCCATACGCAAGAATAGTAGATGATTTTAAGAAGTTATTGGAGAGTAAATTTCAATGGTAAAATACACAGAAAAGAAAGTTAGTAAGACATTGGAATCACTCAAACATTTGTTAGTGTTGGGTGAACAACACAGACAGAAGATGAAGGAATTACAGATAGGGCTAACTAGGATACAAAGAGCAATAAACAAAACATTTTGGATAGATGAAAGGGATTGGAAAAAGAAAACATTAAAAGAAAAGAATGAGATAATAAGAAATGAGATCTGTGTTAAGTTCCAATCAAGCGGTTCATATTTTCAGGATGCAAAAGATTTCCCGTATTTTGCAAAAAAACAATGGGAAAAGGACAGAGCGAAATTGATAAAATCAGGTGAGATAGAAAAATGAAGAACTGTAAGAAATGTGGTCAGTCATTCTTTGATGAGGTAGATAGCTGTGCATGTGGTTCAACCAAATTTATTAATACAAGACAAGAAATTCTTGAAGAAAAAATTACAAAGAAAATAGGAAAACCCGTAGAAGATATTGACTGGCAAGCTGAAAAGGAATATGAACAAAAAGAAGATTTGTTAGATCCAAATGGATTACTAACACCATCTCAGTATAAACAGGAAAAATTAAAACGAATTTTAGCAAGACAGCAACCATTAGGAATATTAAATAAACAGGCACGGAATCAATTCATTCCAAAACCAAACACAGCATTACCATTAACAAGTACATTTGTTCGAGGAAGTCTATATGCAAATCCAAATCCACAATCATTCAAGGGATTAACAAAAATAACAAATCCATTACAAACAAAACCAAATACTACACCAATATTCCAGAGTGGACAGTCAAATAAGACACTTGGAAAAGGATATGATATGCAAAGAATACAAAGATTACAGGCACAAAAACAGCGAAAGGATGTGTATGATGACGAATAAAGAATTGAAAAGTCAGATTGTAGAATCACTAAAGTCAGACTTTAACCTAGAACCAGATGGTCATGGAATTTATCTTCCAGAGTATTATTATCAGTTAGGATTGCCACCAGAGTTTGTAGATCAGTTCATAAAAACACACCAGAGTGACGGAACATTGAAGGGAACAATACATAATAAAGGTGAAACAAAAGCAGTAGCAATAGGTGTTTATAATTTGGATTTACTTAGAGGAATTGCAAATCTCTTAGGATTAAGATACCCATTTTATTTCGGAAGGGGTAGAGAAGCAGATGCTATAATTGAAGCATTAAAAAAATATTTGGGGGTTAACTAAGATGAAAGTTCTTTCTTTTCCTTTTAATTTGATAGTTAATGATCAGGTCTTGCAATGCAAATATCCCAAGTCTGATCATGAAGATGAACTCCCAAGCAACAATTCTGGCGGTGAAACGGTATAGTAGAGAAAAGAATTTTGCGGAATTGGTTGGTCTTGGTGGCAATAATTGTTATACCAAGCATTCTAGCATATACGTATTTTGCAAATCCGACAGAAATAAAGACAACAACTGATCAAATACCAGCAGAAGAAATACCACAGGTAGAAGAATCTGACAATCAGATTGTACAAAATCCAATAGAAATTGACGAAGGCACAGGACTTCCTGCAAGAACAGTGGATGAATTTACGAATGATGCTGGTGTAAATTTCACAGTAAAAGAAGTAATGACACAACCATTTGATCCATTGAATATTGATAGCTGGACTGTGGATACAGCCATGAGAGCAGAACAGATATTGAAGGAAGAAACAGATGCAAAAGTAAACAAAGTCAAAGAGCAGTTTACAACAGGTGGACTATCAAGTGTGTTTTCCAATTGTAATGACACTGAATGGTGGTATCAGTATTACTACTTTGGCGGTGGAAGAAACTTGGATGGATTATGGTCTTACAATCAGAAGATTTCAGACTTTTTTAAACAAAAAATGGATGAGTTAGGTTGCGAGTATTACAAATTACCAGAAGGGAATAAGGAAATTCTACAGGCACAAGGCGAACAAATACAAAAAGCAATACAGGACATCAGTGATGAACAACAACACTACGATGAACTGTATGGCAAGCAACCAGAGAATAACTATACGGAAACAAAACCATGACTGATGTTGTATGGGATTATGAATCGGACTTTGTAAATATAGATGTAGATAAGGATACGGAAGATGGCGAACCAATGTTTAACATCTATTTCAATTTCCCCATGAGTCTTAATCTGACAAAAGAGCAGGCAGTAAATCTGAACGAAGCTCTGACTACATGCCTATCTAAGATTAGTAAACCATTGTCAGACCGATCAGATATTGTCCAAACTAACTGATTGTGTTTATATTAGTACACAACCTTTATATACGTACACCGCGTAATATATGGTATGAATCAGAAGTTGACCCTACGCAAGAAAGTATCGGAAACCGAAATTAAAAGAATAAAAGAAAGACATAAGAGTGCGGTAAGAAAATGGTATAAGAAAAACAAGGATTATTTTAGAGAGTATTATTTTTCACATAGAAATCAAATCAAGGATAATTATGATCGTTATAGAAAATCAATGAAAGGAAAAGAGGCGATAGATAGATATGAATCAAAACCAGCTAGAAGAAAATCAAAGACAGAATGGATGAGAGATTTCAGAACAAAACAAAAGAAGGAGAAAAAGAATGGCAAAAAATAAAAAGAAATCAAAGAAATCAAAACCAAGGAAGCAGAAAACTCCAAAGGAAGTTTCCAAGTTGGAGAAGATTAAGAAGTACGAATCAGATCTGTACTTGGCATGTATGGAAACCATAAGCAATGTTTCAAAGCAGACAGGACTGAGTGAAGAAGACATACTAAAATTCATTGCAAAAAATGGGATAGATAAAATAAAAATAATGAAAGGACTGATGATCGCAGAACCAATATTCCTAATCATAAAAAGAAATTGGGAATTGCTCGCAAAGATAAAGATAATCAGGGAAAAAATGGAAAGCAATACAAGAGTATTATTCATAAATGAAATGGAAGAAGAGGTTGCAAAGCTCGATCAAGAAGTTAAAAAAATAGAACAGGAAAAAACATTCTATCATAAAGTTCCAGATAAGGAAGGCAAGATAGAGCTAAAGGATAAGTGGTTTACTGAGATGACATACTGGCAAGAACAGTTGGCAAAGTCAAAATCAGTTGAAGAATACAAGACTGCACAGAGGGAAATTACAAAACTAAAGGCAAAGAAAAACTCAATGCATTTGAAAAACATAGCACCAAACATCACAAAGTATTCAAGAAAATTCTCAGGCTGGGTAAACACCATACAGGATTCAATGGGAGAAATAGCAAAACCATTCCAAGATATGTCAGATGAAACTGGATTCAGTGACAAGAAAAAAGCAAAACCAAAATCAAATGATTATGGATTCAATGAAGGTAATGTATTCAAAGGAACACCGCAAGTAAGCTTTGGTCAAAGAACAGTGAAAAGTAAATCAAAAAAATACGATGATCCTATGGGGGGTTTTGATATTTAATGCGACCAAAATTGACGACTAAATGTAAAGGCAAAAAAATATGGAATAGACTTTACTACAAAGGCGAGGATGGAACAACCCATGAAGGAATGGTTATTTGTTATGAACATGATCTACAAGACTGTAAGAATTGTCATAAATGTCCAAACCACCAATTATGTGAAGCATGTAGCAAGGATGTTCTAAAACATACAGAAACACAGAAAGAAAAGTGTCTGATGAGATTAGGGGAAATAGTTAGAAATCAGGAAGGAGTTTTAACAGCCATAAGACAGATACAATATAACGAATGTGTCTATGACACAATCAAAATTGATAATGAAATAGTGTCAAAAAGGGAGTGTAAATTTGACTAGCAATAATTTAAAGAAAACAAATAACCAAAAGATACAGACACTTCATTTTATAATTGATGGAAAATTTCTTCAAGACCATTCAAGAACATTATATTGGTATGAAGACAGGGAAGAGAACGCAAAAAGATTATTGAAAGATGGACTGATCGGTATTACAGATGAACAAGTAATGAAGATAATAAACGGTGAAGCAATCCTTAAGGGTTCATCAATCTGTGAGCAAAAAGATTGTGAGCAATGTAAAGGACTTGAACAAATCACATACACAGAAATAGAGGATATTAAATTCAAGAATGAAATCAGACAAAGAGAATTATGGATTAATGAAGTATGTTACAAAATTGGAGAGTTCCATATACAAAAACATTTGATAATAGATTATTTGGATCTATATGCAAAGTATGCAATCAAGCAAGAAAGAAGGAATGATGTAGAATGGATGGATGAGTACTTGCAAAGTTCAAGAGATTCATTATGGAAATCAACTTCACATAGACTACCATCAATTGATTACATTCCAGAAAAAGGAACAGTTGATTATGATTTCACATTTACAATAAATGATTTTGTTAAAAAAAGTGAAAGCAGACTAAGTATGGCTGGAATAAATGCAGATGTAGTTGCAGATGAAATTAAAAATGAAATAAGAATAATCAAGGAAGATTTAGAATCAAAGTTTGTACCAAAACCAATAAGAGCAGAAGGTAATACACTAATCACAGTTCCAGATCCAGAAAACAATTTTGAATTTAAGACATTCAATATCCCAAAAGAACAACTGTTGAATTATCTTAGGTCAAGATCAAGAGGGGAAAGAGCATTAAAATTTACATTAAACTTGGATATAGATAAAGAGCAGGTGTTAAAACGATATGAAAATATACAAAAACAAATGGGAAACATCCATGACAATTTAATGAAGTCAATGAATCTAAAACATAGTAATTCTGGAATCTATTCAAATGATATTATTGAATATTATGTAAATGAAGCAGTACAGTATTTTGTTTTAGAGCATAGTTTTTCACTTGATACGGATGAATTAAAAAAACTACCAGATGAAATAAAATTAGTACTGCCAGAAAATCATGGCTATGTTGATGTCTATGTTGATGGAGAATTAGTAGAAGAAAAGAGGGATTTACGATGACGGTAATAAGTAGAATATTTAATTTCATTATGACAGTCTATGTTGGATTCAGGCATTATTGGTTCAACCCAAAGTCAAGTCAGTTCATATTTAGAAAACATGAAGAGGGGAAAGGAAGATAAAAATGGGCTATGATTTTACGAATCCAAAAAGATTTCATGCTGAACCATTGATGAGATATATTTGGACATCTATGGTTTTATCATTTATCCCATTAATTATTTTAGCAATTATAACTGTAACAATATTCAACTCAGATGGTGGGAAATGGCTAACAGAAAATAATATTGGAAATATCTATCTGACAATTAACATTCCATTCACATTGATAACATTGACACTCTATACTGTTTTATATTATCTTCGTGGATGGAATAGCAAAGAAAAATGGGGGATTGTAACCTAAAGATTTTATTCTTTATAGTGGTTGATCTACAATGAGTGTGAAAATAAATTCTAGTTTGCCAAATGATAGAGGCGATTGGTTAATTGTATCAAGTCAGATAAGTCCACCAAGAGTTCTAACATGTTCTGGATGTAAATCAAAAAGACTCGCATTGATTGCATCTCAAAGTTTTAGGGATTATATGGATGAAAAGGAAGTTAATCTGCCAGAGAATTTTACTGATAACCCAAATAATTATACGATTTGTTATGATTGCTATGGCGACAGATTTGGTGTAAATGAACTACAGAAGATAGTAGGATCATTCAAAGAGTCAGATAAAGGATGGAGAAAATTAACAGAAGATGATCTTGAAAAACTAAGAATGGAGATTGATCTTGCAACATCTAACAAAACTCTTGGTTCATTTAATGGGAAAGATGCATTAAAAGATATTGAAGTACATGGACTTATGAAGTCATCATGTGGTTATTGCAATAAGATATTCTTGATGTTATTTCATCATGATAAAGTTGGAACAGATATTGATGTATGTTTAAACTGCTTAGAAAAGAAACTGTCAAAGAAAAAATTTGAAGTAATAAATAAAGAAATTGAAATTAAAGACAGAAGATTCTTGGCTATACCATCAGATAAAATAGAAGATGTACATGCAGATTGGATAGGAACAGGAAAAGGCAAAGACCTAAAATTACTAAGGTCATGGCATGAAGAAGCAAAACATGAAACAGTTAATGGATTTTGCAGTATTTGTCATGCAAAATTCATGGTAACAGCAGAGTTTGATGCTGTACAAGTTGATGAAGAATATGATTCAAGAACGATAACAGAGCTGGTAATTGCATCATTAAAAGATGAAGACGGAGATAATTTCTTTATTGATTTTATGGAAAGAATACAACTGGATCTCAAAGAAGGAAAAGCAATGAATGAGTTGAGGCTATTTGCAAATTTAATAATAAAGAACTTGAAATCCAAAAATGACCCAGAAAAAATAAGATATTTAATTCAAGAAGAAGTTAAAAAAATAATAAGTAACCAACCAAACATAGCAAGAAAAATTAAGTATTATTCGAACTTCACCGATAGCGGATTATTTCAAGGTGATGAAATTCAAGAGTATAAGGACTGTCCAAATTGTAAAGGGAATCAAGATATGATTGTTGAAGGTAATTCATTAGAAGAAGTTAAAAAAAATACAGGGGATCATATTGTAAAATTCCATCCTAAACTAAAAAAGATAATGGAAGAAGCTGGACAGGATATTTTTAATTTGGATATAAACTTCCAACCACCATCACCAGACTTGGATGAGTTCTATAATTTAGTTGGAGAAAAACTTCCAGAGGAAGAAGTTGAAGACTATAAAAAATATCTGAACAAGGTTCACTATATGAAAATTTCAAATGATGAGAAGAAGGTAATGGTAGGAAATTACGGAATGAAAATCTTGCATAAATTCGATAAACATGAGATTGATTCCTTTGATTACTGCGCAAAATGTAACTGTTTATACATTAATGGAGAACCACGCAAGCCATCAATTCCAATTCAAGCTAGAAAAGATATGTCTGATTGTCAGACATGTATTGGAATGTTTACAAGCATACCATCAAGTGAAGTTAATGTACACACAACACTTGAAAGTCCAGTATTAAGAACGTGGATTCAGCATCTTAATGACGACCACCAAGAGATATTTGCCTACATACAAAAGCATGGATGGGTCTTAAACTTCAAGACATCTGACGGAAAGTCAGTTCAATTGAAAATGAGTCCACCAAAAAAACCAATACAGGTATGGCGAAACTATTATCAGGCTGTATCATTCCTAAAGAAGTTCAACATTACAAGCAAGGCAGAGTACAAAATATTTTGCAAGTCAGATGATTGCCCAGATGATATTCCACAAAATCCAGACAGGGTATATCCAGAGTTCAAGGATTGGGCAACATATCTCAGTGCAAGAATTTATGATTATAGAAGTGATACAAAAGCATTCACACCAGAAAGGCTGGAAGAGTTTAGGCAAGAGTTCGTTGCAAACTGGAAATATTATAGTATATGGACTGACGGAATGATTACAGATACACTCAGATCACTAGGATTATTCAATCATAAAGATCCAAAAGTTAGAGAACTTGCAACATCATTCATGGATATGTGGCACGATCCAGCGACAAAACAAACACTATACGAACATCTATCAAAGACAAGATTCAACATGCAGGAAGGACACTTCACAGTTCTACCAGTTATAACAAATGCCACAACAAATACAAAGTATCTAAAACGTGGATACACAAAGACAATCAAACAAAAAAAGTATGGGCTGATGTATGAGGAAGTAGCAAAGAGCGTTCAGGAAACAATTGAAAGTTGCAGAGGTGTAAAGCTACTGATTCCAGACTCACGTTATATAAAACTGATAGTAGATTTTACGGTAAAAATGATCTGGAAGAGGATATTTGATCCACGAAATACGGGAGAGCTAGACGTGATTCAGAGTGAACAGCTTAATGGAAATCTGGTTCATGACAAGGTTCTGACAACATTCCAAGATGAATATGATCAGGTCGTTGGATTAAAGATTGGCAATGACTATGACTTTCACCACAAGCCAAACTTGATGCAGTTGTACACAGCGTACAAGCTAAAAAAACTAAACGCTTTATTCAACATGTCAAGGACTGGAACAGGCAAAACAAACTCAGCAATCATTGCAAGCAGGGCTACATATTCAAAATTCACAATGATATTTTCACCTTTATCAATTGTAGATCAATGGGAAGATTCAATCAAAGCATGTTACAAAGAACAGTCAATAACAAAAGGAGTCAAGATATTTGATGACTTTTGGTCTAGCTCAAGATTCAATTATCATATTATGAATTACGATAAACTCTCACACTCAAAGTCATCAAAGGAAGTAATAAAACAAATTAAAAACTTAGTGGAGAAAGGTAGAAAATACAACAGAAAGATCCACTTTATAATTATTGATGAGGCACAGAATGTAAAAATCAGAAACAGGGAAATCTCAACAAGGCGACAGAATCTTGATATAATATTAAAAGAACTGAGAAAACTAAATCCAAAGCTAAAGGTACTGGCATTGTCAGCCACACCAGTAATCAATAATGTCAGGGAAGGAAAGTCATTACTTGAAATGATTACAGGAGAAAATTACAAATTCCTAAAGACAATAATGAATGTAGATTCAGCCACAGCACTTCATACAGAATTTCAGCCATTTACAATTAGATATATTGAACAATATGACATTGAAAAACTTGAACACTATCATGAAGTAATTTCGACAATCCCATTGGAATATTCAGAACAGGCGATAAGAAAATTCCATTGGAGAGATCACGAAGACATAATGATTGAAGCAAAAATCCCAAAGATGCTTGAAGTGATTAAAAACACAGAGGGAAAAGTTATTGTATATACAGACTTTGTAGAAGGAATCACTGACAAGATAGCAGATGCACTGACAAAAGAACATATCAGTTTTGGATTTTTTACAGGACAAGACAAGGATGGAATGCAGATGAAAGTAGAACGTGGTGGTAAAAAAGAAATTATAAACAAGTTTGTTGATGGCGACATCAAGGTTTTAGTTGCATCAATGCCAGTTGCAGAGGGAGTTGACAGATTGCAATATGCCTGTAACAATATAATATTTGTTGGACTGCCTTGGACTTATGCAAGATTGGAACAGATAGTTGGAAGGCTTGTCAGAACTGGTCAGACCAAAAGAGATGTGCATGTACATATCATAAAGGCAATTTACAATGGATTTGACTATGACCAGAGAATGAAGTTAGACAGATTAAACATAAAGAAAGCATTGGGCAACTGTGTTGTTGACGGTACTATTCCTAATTTCTCAGACATTGAATTGAAGGACAGGGAACGAAAACATTTCTATGACAGCATAATCAAGAACCAAGAAAAAAGATTGAAGAAGGAGTTTGTAAAATAATGCCATATATTCCACTTCATAATGCACCAATTGAAATAGTATTCTTTTTTATAGGAATTGGAATATTGGCACTATCATTAAAAATATATTTTTTTATCAAAAGAAGGAAAGCAAAAAAATGATACATGGAGAAAAAAAAGTTGTCTAGAGAAACAATATGTCTTTATGTTTGTAGTATTCATCTATACGAAGTTCTTATAAAAATACAGTTTGGTACAGGAATAGCAGAGATTCTAAAGTCTGGCGCAGGGGTATGTAATTACTGTAAAAGACAATGTAAGGCAAGAATGTTTTTGTATAAAGATTTTTGTTATGTAGAGGAATGGATGAAAGAGAATCCGAGGAAGTGGGAAAGTTGAAACAAAAAATGAAAAAAGTTTTCAAATATCCAGTAGATATAACAGACCTGCAATACGTTATGATGCCAAAAGATGCAGAAATTCTAACAGTTCAAACTCAGGGTGAAAAAGAAGAATTGTATATTTGGGCATTAGTAGATCCTGAATTAGAAAACCAAAAAAGAATGATCATGATAGTTGGAACAGGACATGAGATCCATGAAACTAATATTAAATTTATTGACACATTTCAGATATTTCATGGTAAGGGCGTGTTTCATGTTTTTGAGGTAATGAAATGATAAAATTATACTGTTCATATTGTGAAAAAGAAACATTACAAGATACTGGTACAACTGAACACACAGTATTTTTCAAATGTAAAATATGCAAACACGAATCACATGTAAAGAAAACTTTGTTGAATGATGAAGGTGACATTGACATTGATTAGAATGGAAATGAGGATTGGAAGATGACAAAAACAATAGAAATTTCTGGTATGGGTGGATATTATGAAGATACATGTCAGAGATTATTATGGACTGGAATCATATACTTATCAAAGATAGATAACCCAAAAGATTTGTTCAAGGGTTCTCATAAATTAAATTTTAAGGTATTAGAAGATACAAGTTTCTTTGGGGAAATACCAGTAAAGAAAGGAGAAGAAGTACATATTCACGGTGTACTTGTAACACCACCGAGTCTGAAAGAAATGGAAGATGAAATGAGCAAAGCTGTAAAAGGAGATTGGACAGGAATGCAACATGAAACTGTAATAGGTCACTTGGAAAAAATTGCAGAACATGGTTACAAATGGTGGCTAAAACAATTCAAAAATGAACCACATAGAATTAAGGACATAGACCTGAAAAAATTATTTGGAGAAAACAAAAATGTACGGAAGTGAAAAGATGTATTTATCACCAAAATCAAAGAAGAGATTAAAGTGGACTAAAGCTCAGATAGAAGGAAGAAAGAAAAGATTACAACTTGCACAGGTTGAAGAGGATAAACAATCATGATTGACATTTCAACATACATAAATTATTTTAAAACTCTAACAGAAACACAAGTGTTTCAAGATTGGGGTGTACTTGGTCTTCTGATTAACGCAGTATTATCAGCTACAGCATTGCCACTACCGACTGAAATTCTGACAGCTTCATTGCTTGCAGGTGGCGAAAACCCATATCTGGTTATAATAATCTTAGTTACAGGAAGTTCTATTGGTGGAACATTAAACTATTTTCTAGGTTACAGTGGAACAAAGCTGTTCAGAAGATTCAAGAAAGAAAAATCTGACAGTCAGACTGAAAAAGGACACAAGTGGCTACATCGACTTGGATGGGTTGCAATATTTTTCTCACCATTTATTCTGATAGTTGGAGATTTAATATTGATTTCAGCAGGTGCTAGAAAATATAATTATACAAAATATATGATACTAATGATTGCAGGAAAGACGTTAAAAGCAGTAGTTACAGTGATAGGATTGTCAGTGATATTTTAGTGCCACATTTTTGCCCAACATGTAAAAAAGATTGGAAGTGTCTTACAGATATTTTATATGAAGAAATTCTGGGAGAAGGCGCGTGTGATCTTGGAGCTGAGTGTGTATGTTATGACTGCTGTGGAATAACAGAGATGAACGAAATCAAGGATAAGATTGTACAAGAGATAAGGGAGAAAAAAAATGGAGTTATGGCAACGAGTTAAAGTAATGGAAAGAAGAACAAAAAA
>JAHEYZ010000007.1:30065-33019 GCA_023251295.1 Nitrosotalea sp.
TTTCAATCATACGTTCATGATTTCTATCAAAGATTTTGGGGAATAAGATCAATCGCAGAACACATTAAGGAAGTAAATGAGATATACACCAAAGGAAAAATCAAGAAGGAAGTCTATACAGGATTTATCAGACGTGCAAGTGAACTGATTAATCTAAAGGCAGGAACAGGAGAATGGACATGGAAAGAACCAGATCTGTATAAAAAAGTGTGGGCAGAATACCTCTTTATAAGAAACATTGAAAAGAAAAAACACAAGGTAGATCAGGTAGAATGCTATCAGGTAAATTGTAATGAGCTGATTACACTATCAATTAAGGAATATGCAATGGTGCTTGCAGGAAGAGGACTGAATGTAAAGTATTGTGAACAGCATAATAAAAGAAAGAAATCTGACTAATCTGACAAACAAACAAAAGAGATTTAAGGAAGATTATATCATGTTTTTGAGTGGAGTGTAATTCAGATTGAGTAACTACGATTCAAGGCTTGAGCTTAATATAGGCAGAGGTAAAATAATCATCGCAGGAATTTTAGTTATTGTTGCTATTGTAGTAATTGCTGGTGCATCTGTTCAGATAGTAGATGCAGGGTTTAGAGGTGTATTATTACACTGGAATGCAGTAGATTTATCACAGCCACCATTGACAGAAGGCTTGCATTTTGTAGTTCCTTTCCAAGATCATGTTGTAAATATTGAGGTAAGAACACAAAATTACGCAAAGGAAACAGCAAGTGCATCACAAGATCTTCAAACAGTGGCAACTACTGTGACAATTAACTATCACCCAGATTCAGAAACAATTCATAAATTATACAAGGAACTCGGATTAGATTATCAGAATAGAATTATTACCCCAGCGATAGAAGAAACTGTAAAACAGGTCACAGCTAACTATAATGCAGAGGCATTAATTACAAAAAGACCACAGGTAAAAACTGATATTGAAACTCATATCAGAGATAGACTATCAAGATTCAATATAATAACAGAGGTAGTTTCAATTACAGACTTTAAATTTTCACCATTATTTGAATCTGCAATTGAAAATAAAGTAGAAGCTGAACAAAAAGCATTACAAGCAGAAAATGATCTAAGAAGAATACAAGTTGAAGCAAAGCAAATAGAAGCACAGGCTATTGGTACAGCAAATGCTAACATTGCAAAAGCCAAAGGTGAGGCAGAGGCAATATCCATAATTAACAAAGCACTTGCAGAAAATCCACACTACTTTGAATGGCTTAAGATTCAGAAATGGGATGGAACATTGCCATTGGTAGTAGGTCAGGATGGCACACCTTTTATTACAATCCCAATCCCAACACAAGAAAACCCTTGATAGATCATCCAATGATTGGAATAATTTTAATCGTTTTTGGAATAATGGTACTGATTGTAATCTTTGTAAACTGGAACACGATCATGGATATAATTACCCTATATCTGACCACAGATAAATTCAAGCAGGATATTATAGATATACTTCAAGCAACCAAATAACAGCGATCAGAATTAATTTAACCAAATAACATAATGCTTATATCATTATTGATGTTACCATAATCAAGTGTGAAATTATGTCGGATAATGGAAATAATCATGATGAAGTAGATGACAAGTCACTAGATACAGTTGAAAAAGATTTTAACAGAGAAAAAACAATGACACATTTACACCAGACTTTGTGGCAGAACAGGCGTGTCAGATATACTTTGATTGCAATGGGTGGCTTGTTAATGCTAAGTTATTTTGCATGGGTAATACTATCATGATAAATATGGAATTGGCATATCTTATCGGATTTGGAACTGTAGCTGTACTATCATCTATTGGAGCTTGGAGAGTTTATGTAGAAAAAAATCAGGAATATTGTGACGATTGTTGCAATCCTGATCATTGGACTGCTGAAAATCGAGCAAAGTTATCACCAGAACAGTATGCAACAATGAAAGCAAATGTAATTTTATTTGCAAAGAGGGATTAAAAAAATGTCAGACCTAAGTAGAATAACAGTAACAATGGAATTGAATAATCTAAAATATCTTAGGATGCTTCAAGCACAATTACTGGCAAGATCACACAGGTCTGTATCATTATCAGCGACATTAAATGCAATAATCAAGTTGGTAATATCGACAAAACCAACGGTAGTTGAGATTAAAGAGATCATAGAGAGAAAAAAGTGAAGTGGGGGAAGGTTGACATGAGTAAAAAAACCACTTCAAAGAGCGCGAGTTGTAGAGGAATATGCCCTAGATACAAAGCAAAACGATCAGAGCGCATTGGATATTACAGGATGGGATTCAAACGGTGCAATATTTGCGAACTGTTCATGAAATGGGATGGAACGTTCTGTCCATGCTGTGGATACCAGTTGAGAATGAAGCCAAGGGATAGAATGCTAAAGGATAAACTGAGGGAAGTATCACCAATCATTAGGATCTAAAATGCAGGAAATATCATTATCAGGTTTATTTTTATTAGAAGTTGGCTTAACAGCAGTATTGATAATGGTATCAAGAATAACTTCAATGTTATTTTGATGAATTATGTTTGAAGGAATACCATTATTGGGAATTTTAATGATAGAAATGTATTGCACAGGGATAACTCTTTTTTTAATGAAGATGGTAAGTAACATCCTTGGCTAAAAAATCAATAAAAAATAAATCAAAATACAAATGGGTAGAACCAAGACCAACAAAGTCAGGAAGAAATGTAATGGATATATGGAATGATTTGAAACGTGCATGGCGATCATACAAAATGTATTATTACATACGTGGAGATAAGATAAATGCGGTAATAAAAGCAAAACAGATCAGAAAATTACAGGAAGATTTGGGTGTAAAGAAGGATAAATTTCATGAACTTGGTGTGTTCGAATGAAAAAGGTGGTAATAATCAATGCTTGAAATGTTTGAAGCTCATAGCATTTTAGAACTTTTAATTGA
>JAHEYZ010000008.1 GCA_023251295.1 Nitrosotalea sp.
CGCTTCCTCCTGGTTCTCCTCCTCCGTTTGGCTTCATGTTATTCCAGAACATAGCATGGTTATCATATCCTCCACCGTGGAAGTTTACGGCACCTCTAACATTTTCAGGTACCTTGTCTATGCTGGATAACAACTTGGTTAATTCCATGTTTTGCAATTCAGCGCTAAGACTTTCCAAAGCAGTGTTCAAGCCGTTTGTATATGCTTGGTGATGCTTAGTATGATGTATTTCCATTGTCTGCGCATCAATATGTGGTTCTAACGCATTGTATGCGTAAGGTAATTTTGGTAGTTCATATTTCGCCATACAAACCCCACGAGTATATACAATTTATGGCTTTGGTTACATAATGAATTTTATCTGATGATATTTTGATAAGAAATGGATGTATTACAAAATCATATTTTGCTTGGTTGTTATTTTGTGCGCTATCTTAATTTTTTCTAATTTTAAAACTAGAGAGTTTGGCAATACATATCTTGACAAAAGTGTTCCTCTGATAGGGGCTGATGTTCCTAGAAGTAAAGGTTTTGAAGGTAATGGAATTAAAATTGCAGTAATAGATACAGGGATAGATTACACACATCAGGATCTTTTTGGTTTTGGTCCTGACGGAAAGGTAGTTGGAGGATATGATTTTGTGGACAATGATGGACAACCGATGGATACTAATGGTCATGGAACAGAAGTGGCTGGCATAATTGCAGCGGATGGAAACTTAAAGGGTGTTGCTCCAAAGGCAAAGTTACTTGCTTATAGGGTTTCAGCAACGGGTGAAGCTGTCTCATCAGAATTCATTGTCAGTGCAATAAATCGTGCAATTAATGATAAAGCAGACATCATAAACATTAGCTTAGGTATAAACAAAACAAATGAGGAACTTGATACAGCTGTAAGTAAAGCTGTAAAGAATGGCATTGTTGTTGTCACAGCTGCAGGAAATAGTGGACCTGGGATTCAGACAATTGGAAGTCCTGCAGAAAATATTGATGTAATAACAGTCGGTGCTTCATATAACAACATAACATCAAGCATTGTTTCAACATTGGAAATTGAAAAAAAACAATATGAAGTAATACCAATGCGTGGAACCACCCCATTGTCTGAATCAATCATTGGAAAGGTGGTTTTTGGTGACTACGGTAGAGAAAGTGATCTGATAAATACAAATGTAAAAAATTCTATTTTACTTGTAGAGAGAGGTAGTAATGTTAAAGATGAAAAAGTATTTTTTTCTGAAAAAGAACATAATGCTGCCCAAAGTGGTGCCAAAGCAATAATAGTTTACAATAATGAACCAGGAATATTTTTTGGTGAGCTTGTTCATCCAAATTCAAATGTAAATTATAAACCAAGCATACCAGCCTTGTCAATATCAAGAGATGACGGACTTGCCCTGAAAGAAAAATTACAAAATGAAACGATAGCGAATCTTAATGTCTTTTATCATCCAGATTTTGTAACACCGTTTAGTTCACGTGGACCAGTTTCACAATTTTATATAAAGCCTGACTTGGTGGCACCAGGTGTATTCGTTAATTCCACATCCATAGGAAATAGATACAATCTTACAAGCGGAACAAGTTTTGCTGCACCACATGTGTCTGGTGCTGCTGCCATACTTTTAGAGAGAGATCCTGATTTGGAACCATCCGAAGTTGCCTCATTGCTTGCCACCACATCGGATCCAGTATCAAATCCTTATGGAGGTCTTTTCCCTGTAGAAATAGCTGGTAGTGGAAGAATAAATGTCGCAAAAGCATTTTCTGCAGATCTTATTATAGTCCCGCACAGTCTTGTTTTCAATCTTTCTTTAGAAAACCCAACTGATATTAAATCACTACAGTTGAATAGTCTACACGGAAAAATATCTCCCAAAAAAGTAGAAATTTCTTCGAAGGAAAAGAGTATAAAATTTGAGCATCATATGGAAAATGATCGTCTTTATGTCAAGACATCCATTACGGAACGACAACTAGGAGATTTTGAAGGAATTCTAACAATCAATGATGATGTAACACTTTATCATATTCCTATTCTTATACACATAACAAAAGGTACAATCAATGCTACTGAAAAAGACGGACTGTTGAGTTTTAATCTAGCATATCCAGAAGATTGGACGTACGCAAAAATTTCCTTAATAAATAGAGAAACTGAAGAAACTACAGTTACGTCAATTACACCATTAAAGAATTCTTCACTCAGAGTATACGACACGGGTGAATTTTGGATAAGGGCACAGATTACTACGAATAATACGGTTGACGATGCCTATGGAACAATCACAGTAGATAAATCATCAGAAAAAATCTATATCGAATTTCTAGAGATGTACATACCATTAAAACAAGTTCTTATAATTTCTGGAATACTTTTAACATCTGTTATAATAGGACAAAAGATTAGACGCCCATAAGATATACTTATTCTGAAATTTGTGGACCGGCATCACGTATTTCTTGTGGTGTCCCCCCAAATTTCTTAAAGTTCTCTATGAACATACGTGCAAGTTTTCTAGCTGAGAAATCATATGAATCTTTTTCCACCCAAGTGTTTCGTGGATCTAGAATTTCCGATGGAACATCAGTACATGATTTAGGCACATCTAAATTGAATATGTCATCATGTCGATAATTTACTGTTTCTAGTTTTCCCGTAAGTGCAGCAGTAACCATATTTCTTGTATATTTTATGTTTATTCTCTTACCAATTCCATATGGGCCACCAGACCATCCGGTGTTTATGAGATAAACAATTGTATTGTGTGTTGTAATTTTTTCTCCAAGCATTTTTGCATATACAGATGCATGGCGTGACATGAATGGAGCCCCAAAACACTCTGAAAAGGTTGCCTTTGGTTCTGTGATTCCCCTTTCTGTTCCAGCAAGCTTACTTGTATATCCTGACATAAAATGATACATTGCACCATCTTTTGTTAGTCTAGCTATGGGCGGCATCACACCAAATGCGTCAGCGGTAAGAAAGAGAATCACTTTTGGATTTCCACCTAAACTTGGTATTACGGCTCCAGGGATATAATCAAGTGGATAGGCAACCCTAGTATTTTCAGTTAAACTTCCATCCTTAAAATCTGGTTTCATTGTGTTTCTATCGATTACAACATTTTCTAGAACGGCCCCAGATCTTATGGCGTCCCATATTTGTGGCTCTGCATCTCTATTGAGGTTTATGCACTTTGCATAACATCCGCCCTCAAAATTAAACACACCTTTATCAGACCAACCGTGTTCATCATCTCCTATTAACATTCTATTTGGATCTGCTGAGAGAGTAGTTTTACCAGTTCCTGAAAGTCCAAAAAACAAGGCAGTGTCACCGTTTCTTCCGATATTAGCAGAGCAATGCATAGGAAACACTCCTCTATCTGGCAGAATGTAATTCATTACAGAAAACATTGCCTTTTTTATTTCTCCAGCATAACTTGTAGCGCCAATCAATACTAGTTTTCTTGAAAAGTTTATCAGAATAAATGCGTCTGAACGAGTCCCGTCAATCTCTGGAGTGGCTTTAAAGTCATTTATTGCAATTAGAGTGAATTCTGGTTTGAGTGATTCTAGTTCTGCAGCTGATGGTCGTATGAACATTTGTCTTGCAAAAAAACTTTGCCAGATATGATCATTTACGATACGTATTGGTAGCTGATTATTAGTGTCTGCACCGATAAAACCATCAAAAACAAATATTTCTTTTTCTTCCAAATGTTTTTTCATTTTTTCAAATATTCTGTCAAACTTTTCTTCAGAAAAAGGATGATTGACTTTACCCCAATCTACTTTGTTATGAGTTTCATTATCATCTACTATGTAACGGTCATCTGGTGATCTTCCAGTATATTTTCCTGTTCTAACAGAAAGTGCGCCTGTAGAGGTAAGGATTCCTTCGTTTTTAAGTACAGATAGATCTATCATATTTTTTACAGGCAAGTTTCGGTGTGTCTTTCCTGCCCTAATTCCTATTTCTTCTAGTTGAGACATGAATTTACCTGTGTTTGTTGATTTAAAGTCCTCAATCATGAGATAAAACACCGCCTTCCATTTCCTTATTATCTCTTACTGCACTAGAAATCATCAATTTTGTTCCCAGAAACGTATTTATTTTAAAATTCGAACAGAGTCTTCTACATGCCAATCAATAAAGAGATCTTGGAATTGCGAAGAAAGGCGTCAGAACGCAGACCAGATTTTATCAGACAAGAAAGTTGGAGATACGATAGACTTGCAGAAACATGGAGGAAACCTAAGGGTATTGATAATCATCAGAGGAAACAGAAAAAAGGTTGGCCAAAAATCGTTAGAGCAGGGTTTGGAGGACCAAAAATTGCACGTGGATTACACCCATCTGGGTTTACTGATAATTTAGTTTACAATGTGAGAGACTTGGAGAAACTTGATCCAAAAACCGATGGAGTGAGATTTGGTCACGGTGTTGGAAAAAAGAAAAGACTTGTGATCATATCTAAAGCAATGGAGAAAAACTTCAAGATGTTTAACGCACGGGTGTCAACAAGTGGTAGTAAATCTTAAAACAAAGAGACATCTAGTCTCAAGAATTTTAGGAGTAGGAGCAAATAGAGTCAGATTTGATTCGGATCATCTTGACGATATTGCAGATGCAATTACACGAGACAACATACGAAGTTTAGTTACTGCAAAGATAATTGAGATAAAATCAATAAAAGGAACTTCTCGTGGTCGAGCACATTTTAAAAAATATCAGAGACGAAAACGCGGTGCAAAACAAGGTTCAAAAAAAGGCAGGAAAGGTGCCCGGGTAGGCAAAAAAGAAGTATATGTAAAAAAGATACGCGCCATGAGACATCAGATTAAAGTTTCAAAATCAAGAAAAGAGATCACAAACAAAGATTACTGGGATTTGTACAAGCAGGTTGGCGGAAACCAAGTAAGAAACTTGGCACACTTGAGAAGCTTAATAGAAGAAATTCGCTCAGGAAAACATATCTAAAATCTGTGAATAGATATTTTCACATCCAATATTTTGCCGTTTTTTATTTTTATTCCTTCATTTGACAACATCTTAGCTTTTACTTTTTCGCCCCAAGCATAACCACCTATTTTACCGTCTGATTTTATGACCCTATGACATGGAACTATAACTGGATATGGGTTTTTGTTCATAATTTTTCCAATTGTTCGTTGTCCATTTTTAAGGCCAACCGCTTTGGCAAGTTCTCCATATGTAGTTATTTTTCCTTTTGGAACTTCTAGAAGTTTTCTGTAAACTTTTTCTTCAAGTTTCAAATCTTTATCACTTCTAGATCTGTAGATTCTATAAAGTTTATTACTTTCTGTTTATTTTTTCCTAAACCACGCCAATCCAAAAGTGCGAATTTAGCTTCGTTATTTCGTTTTAAAATATGAGAGAATAGGCTTTGATCTAAAAATTCCAAGGCGTATTTTGGCATAATGCTTCCTAAGGCATATTCACCATCTAATAATATCTTTGTAAACTTTTCAGGATAATGAGTACCACCAAAGCAAATTGCTACATCGTGCTTTTCTGTGGGATGTGATATTACATCGACTACAATCTTGGCAATATTTTTGCATAATTCTTTATCATTCCACTCTTTTTCTGTTGTTCCCACTTCAATAAATAAAACAGGTTTATCGAGTGCAGTGGGACCATGATGTGTAGCTTCTAATGTGATTTCAAACTTTGCAAAATCACTTCTTTTTTTCCATAGAGTTTGCAGATACGATTTCTGTAAATGAGGGTGTGGTATTGCGACTTGTTTTTTGAATCCACCAAAATGTGCTTCTGCGAAATTACCAGTATTATGACAGGTAAGCGCAAGAGTTCCTGTTTCAGCAGCATGTTTTGATAAAAATACGAACCCATCATAGTTGTACTTCTCCCCCAGCCAATCAGCTGAGATAGATGGCGTTGAAATTACAAGTAGGTCAAAATTTTTTCCACGGTACAATTCTTTATCTTGTTCCATGTTTTGCGAAATAAAACTGGCCATGTTATAACCTGCAGGATCTGATTTGTACGCAACAAGCAACTGCATGTGATAAGAGATATAAGTACACTTTATTAATTTCCTCCAATGGGCAACCCAAGACAGATGTTAAGAGACATGGCAAACACTTTGAAGCTTGCCAAAAAATCAGATAGAGATGACTATACACAACACCTTAGGCTGGTCCTTCTTGGGATTGCTGCAATTGGAACAATTGGATTTATAATTCAGTTTGTGTTTTCAGTAATTACTTACGGGATATAGATGACATTGAGTCAAGAAAAATCTCATTTCTTTGCTGTTAGAACTACAGGAGGACAGGAAAAGATAGTGATGGGACTATTAGAAAACAGAATCAAATTAAAAAAGATAAATATCCAATCGGTTTTGTTATTAGAAAATCTCAAGGGTTATGTCGTAGTTGAAGCAATTGATGCAAATGCTGCTTTTGATGCGATGCAAGGAATTAGACACATACGCGGTCAGTTAAGGGGCGAATTACAGTTTAAAGACATAGAAGGATATTTGGTGAAAAAATCAACTGTATCAGAACTCGCAGTTGATAAGATTGTGGAAATAATAGGCGGACCATTTAAGGGTATGAAAGCAACGATTACTAGAGTTGATCATGACAAAGAAGAAGCAACTGTGATTTTACTTGATGCTCCTTATCAATTACCAGTAACTGTTGACGCAAATTACCTAAAGCTCTCCGCGTAGCAAGGATTAAATTTATAGTTTTAAGTAGAGAAAATTCATGGCCGACATTCAAACAGTTTCTGCACTTGTAACTGGTGGACAAGCTAATGCAGGACCACCACTGGGTCCATCGCTTGGTCCATTAGGGGTTAACATTTTACAAATTGTAACTGCAATAAACGATAAGACAAAAGACTTTGAGGGTATGAAGGTTCCTGTCATAGTTTCGGTTGATAAGGGAACAAAACAATGGACTGTAGAGGTTGGGATTCCATCTGCTGCAGCTCTTATTTTAAAAGAAGCCGGATTGCAGAAAGGTTCTGGAACATCAGGTGCAACATGGGTTGGAACAATCAGTATTGATTCCATAGTTAAGGTTGCAAAATTAAAAATTGATTCTTCTTATGCTCAGGATATCAAAGCATCTGCAAAAGAAATTGTTGGAACTTGCCTGCCATTAGGCATTAAAATAGATGGTAAGAATCCAAAAGAAATTACTGCTGAGATTAACGCAGGCAAGTGGGACGAAAAACTAAAGTAGATTTTATTCTGAAGAAATGTAAACGGGATCCTTTTCAGTTCGTTGTAATTCTACAAAAGTTTCTGTGTTTTGGATTCCTTCAATTCTTCCTATTTTTTCTATTGCTACAGTGTGTAGTTCTTCCAAGTTTTTTGCACGCACTGTAATTATGATATCGAATCTTCCGGTTACTTCAGATATCATAGATACTTCTTGGGTCTTCAAAAGTGCTTTGTGAATTTGATCTTTTAGTTTTGGATCTCTATTTATCCCCATGGTTGCTTTTACACCTATGCCTATAAGTGATTCATCTACCATTATGGTGAATTTTTTAATGAGTTTCTTTTTGATTAGCCTTTTTATTCTGCTATACAGAACAGAACTATTAATTCCAAGTTTTTTTGAAAGATTTGGAACAGAAACATTACCATCCTTTGTCAATTCGGTAAGAATTTTCATGTCAAGTTCATCAAATTTGTGCAAGGCTTTGCGATTTAGTTTTCTTACGATT
This sequence comes from Nitrosotalea sp., assembly GCA_023251295.1. GTDB lineage: Archaea > Thermoproteota > Nitrososphaeria > Nitrososphaerales > Nitrosopumilaceae > UBA8516. The sequence goes on from JAHEYZ010000008.1 coordinate 7,739, forward strand.
TAATAAATGTAAGTTTCTAGTTTAGATAATTTTGTTCTTACAAGATTAATTCAATAACATGAAAATTTTAGACAAAGCCATTATTTTCGCGGTTTTGACCTGTAAACGATTTTAAATAGGCAATTCAGAAAAGTTTGCGTAATGATTAATGAAACCCAGATTGCAGAGATGGTTAAGGAGGCCAAAACTGGTCAGAAAGAACGTAAGTTCAAACAATCAGTTGAGTTGATTATGGTTTTCAAGGATATCGATATCAAGAAGGGTTTTGCAATAAATGAAACCGTCCAACTTCCGAAAAAGCTTAGCCAACCAGCCTCTGTATGTGTGGTTGCTTCGGGAGATTTAGGTTTGAAAGCAAAGAGTGCAAATGCAGACAGAGTAGTAGATGGTGCTGAAATAAACCAAGTTGGTGCAAACAAGCGTGCGTCACGTAAGCTAATCAATGGTTATGACTTTTTCCTATCAGACACTCAACTTATGGCTACAGTTGGAAAAACTCTCGGTCAATTTATGGGACCAAGAGGAAAGATGCCAACACCTGTACCTTTTAATGCGCCAATTGATTCTATTTTAGAAAGATTTCGATCTTCAATAAGAGTAAGACTAAGGAACTCTCTTTCTCTTGCTTGCAAGATTGGTGATGAATCTATGAGTGATGGAGATTTAGCAGCAAATGCTCATGCAGTAATAAACTTGGTAGAAAAAAAACTACCAAGCGGAGACAAGAACATTAAAAGAATCATGATAAAGACTACAATGGGAAAGGTTGTGAAACCACCACAAGGAGAAAAGAAGTAAAATGCACCAAAATAGAACCAAATATCCACAAAAGAAAGTACAGATGTATCAACAAATTCAGGAGGTTCCAAAAAAGTATAATGTTATTGCACTTGTTAGAATGGAAAAAGTCAGATCATCACAATTATTGCCTTTGAGAAAGAAATTCAAAGGAGAAGTTGAGATCATTAGCATAAAGGACAAAGTTGCCCAGAAGGCTTTGGCGGGAATAGGAATTCCAGGGATAGAAAAGCTGGCAGAGAAACTTGTTGGACAGTGTGTTTTGATGTTTACAAATATGAGTCCATTCAAGCTAAACATACTACTAGGAAAAAATAAGATAATGATGGCTGCTCGTGGAGGTGACATAGCCAGTAAAGAAGTCATAATAAAGGCAGGCAACACGGGTATAACACCAGGACCTATTCTTACTGATTTTAAAGAAGCAGGGGTTGCAACAAAGATTGATCAAGGAACGATCTGGATCACCAAAGATTCAACAGCTGCTAAAAAAGGCGATGTTATTACTGCAAAGCTTGCTACTTTATTGAGTAAACTTGATGTCAAACCTGTTGAGGCTGGAATTTCCTTAGATTCTGCAGTAGCTGAAGGAATCACGTACTCCAAGGATGAGATGGTAATAGATGTAGAGAGGTATCGTAATGCCTTTGCTCAAGCATATCAAGAAGCATTAGCTCTTTCTATAGAGATTGGTTATGTTACAAAAGAGAACATAACTTCATTACTTGTAAAAGCTGCTCAAGGAGCAAGATCTGTTGCTATTGAAGCTGGATATTTTGTAGATGAAACAAAAGAACAAATATTGCAAAAAGCTCATGCGCAAGCAAGAGCACTTGCTTCAAAAGCAAAAAATTATTCTCCTGAATAGAAAATCAGAATTATAAAATTAATTAGGATTTTTCTTTAACTTTTGGCAGATTCCAGTTATAATGCATTGCTACAAGTCTAAGTAATGTAGTGACTATCATACCTATTATTGTAGTAATATAGAAATTTATATCCAAACTCAAAAGAATGTAGAAAACTAATATTCCAATGAAACTTGCAGAAGCATACAGTTCTTTTACAAATACAATTGGTATTTCATTCACAAATACATCTCTTAGTATCCCACCCCCAACAGCAGTAAGCATTCCAGCTAATGCTATAGCAAGAAAATTCAATCCAAATACATGATATGCAAATGTGGCTCCAATTATTGTAAATACACCAAGACCCAGTGCGTCAAACTTTAGAAGTAAATCCCAATGTTTCTGCATTTTCGGATATAGGAAAAAAATCACAATTCCTGTAGAGGCGGTAATAACAACATACCAAGGATCAGAAACAGAATGTGGTGGAAACTGGCCGATAATAACATCTCGAAGTGTTCCTCCTGCTACACCCGTCATGGTTGCAAGGATTATTATTCCTACAATGTCAGCTTTATGCTCTATGGCTTTGAATGCTCCCGTTACGGCAAATGCCATTGTTCCAAAAAGATCTAAACCGTAAACAAGAGTTTCAATAGATAGTGATAACCCTTCCAAATCATCACTTATTATTATACATAGTAAATAATGTTTAGAAAATCGAAGTTTAAGATGATTGAAAAAATATGTTTTCTCTAGCCAAACAACGCAGATAGGCCTTCCATTGCCTGTTCTTCTGTCTTTGCAGATGGAGTTTCAACTTCTTTTGCCTTCTCTTCTTTTCCACCGGCTATAGGTGCGGCTGGTGCTGCGGCAACTGCCACTGGTGCAGATTTTATTGCCTCATCAATATTTACATCAGCAAGTGCAGCAACAAGTGCTTTCACTTGGGCTTCTTTGACCTCTGCTCCCGAAGCTTTGATTATGTTTGTAATATTAGCTTCGTTTATCTCCTTTTTCTGCTTATGTAAAAGTAATGCAGCGTATACGTATTCCATTGTAAACGAATTTTGCTACAGGCATAATATAAAACTATGGAAGATAATGTGAACAATATGCTGTAGAACAATAGAAAATTTTAGAAAAGCACTATTAGATTAATTTAGAATCTTCAAACTTCTACATATTGAATAGAGATATTTTTTCAAATCTTTATCGTATAAAGTATCCATCCTTTGTTTTAGAATTCTTTTTGCTTGTTCTTTTTCAGAATCGTCTGGAAGAGAAAGTACGTTATTTATTAATTCAGGCAGCGATTCTCTAACCCAACCATCAATCACCGCATGTATTTTCTTGTGTATTTTTACTACAGGATCTGAATTTACATCTAATATGCCAGTAAAATTTTCATGCTCAACTCTGTAGATCAAAGCAAGTACATAATTTGCATAGTTTGGATTTTTTAAAATTTCTTCAGATTTTGGGCCAGCTTTTCCTTGTGAAACTTTGTTTTTCAAACCAACAGGATTTATTATTATTCCATTTACTCCTATTTTGGAATCCTCTATTCCTGTAACTATACCAATTATTACCTTAGTATATTCACCGTCTGGTTGTGTTACAAACACGTAGTCACCCTCTTTCCAACTCTTTTTACCAAACATAACAAATTTTCAAAAATGATCATATTTAATGTGTTGCCTCAGAATACTTAATATCAGTCAAAGCAAAAACCTCTCAAAGATGAATAAAGATCAGATTCTTGCAAAGTTTTCGATTGATCCTGAAAGGTATTACAAAGTATCCTTATTTGAGAAAGAAGGATTTCAACGAAAATCCTGCGTTAAATGTAAAAAGTTTTTCTGGACAATTGATTATTCTCAGAATTTTTGCCCAGAAGATTCAGAAAATAATTATTCATTCATAGGAAATCCACCTACAAAAAAAAGATTTGATTATGTTCAAGCTTGGAAAGAGGTAGAATCGTTTTTTGTGCAAAATGGCCACAAGTCAGTAAGTAGATACCCAGTAGTATGCAGATGGCGTGATGATCTATATTTTACAATAGCATCCATTGTCGACTTTCAACGAGTCATGGGTTCCAAAGTTGTTTTTGAGTTTCCAGCAAATCCCCTAATCGTACCACAAACTTGTCTTAGATTCAAGGATATTGAAAATGTTGGTGTTACTGGTAGACATTTTTCTAGTTTTTGTATGATTGGTCAACATAGTATACCAAACTCACAAGGATATTGGAAAGACAAGTGTGTAGAATTAGATTTTAGACTTTTGACCGAAAAATTTGGCATTGATAAGAAAGAAATCGTGTTTGTTGAAGATGTTTGGGCTGGCGGAGGTTCATTTGGATCTTCACTAGAATATTTCGTACGTGGACTCGAGCTTGGAAATGCAGTCTTCACGGAATTTCAAGGTGAATTGAACAACTATTCAGTCTTAGAACAAAAAATAATAGACATGGGAGCTGGTCTTGAGAGATTTGCATGGATAACCATGGGAACTCCTACTGCATACGATTGTTGTTTTGGTCCCATAACAAATAATCTTATACAAAAAATTGGCATTGACATAGACCCTAAGATCTTAGCATCATATTTTATTGCAATATCAAAAGGACTCGGAGCACACGGTGATTTAACCCAAGTTAGAAAAAATGCAATAAAGAAAGCAGGTATAGATGAAACAACATTAAATAAAATGATATCACCTCTTGAGGGAATCTACCTGATTGCGGATCATCTAAGAACTTTGATTTTTGCAATTTCAGATGGGGCGCTTCCAAGCAATGTAGGTGGAGGATATAACCTGAGGATGCTTTTGAGAAGAGCTGTCGCTACAATGGACAGATTTGGGTGGAATCTTGATCTAAAAGAATTGGCAGACATGCATATTGATTATTTAAAATCAACTTATCCTGAGCTGGATGAAACTCGTGAGGAAGTAAAGACAATTATTGGAATTGAAAGAGAAAGATATGCTGAATCAAAAACCAGAATGAAAAGTATTGCAAGCACTATAAAGACTCAAAATAAAAAATTGACAGTAGATGATCTGATTAGACTCTACGAATCAGATGGCATTACTCCTGATTTTTTAAAAGAGACACAAATAATTTCAGAAATCCCTTCTACGTTTTATGAAAAACTATCAGAATTGCATCAATCAGAAAAAGTGAAAAAGGAAGAAGTTCTTGACATAGATGGAATCCCAGCAACTGAGCCATTATACTATAAGGAAGATCCTATTGAGTTTGAAGCAAAAGTGCTCAGAGTGCTTAATAAAAAATTAGTTGTTTTGGATAAAACATCATTTTATCCAAGAGGAGGAGGTCAGGAACCAGATCATGGAAAGATTGAAGATTTTGAAGTAATAGATGTAAACAAACATGGAAACGTAGTTGTACATGAATTGAGGGGAGGCGTACCAAAAGAGAATGAGATAGTAAAATGTAGAATCGATTACATACGTCGCTATGGCGTAACAAGAAATCATACTAGCACTCATGTGCTAAATGCGTCAGCAAGAAACACGTTAGGTTCATGGGTATGGCAACATTCTGCATTTAAGGAAAGAGATTATGGTAGACTTGACATAACCCATCATTCAAACCTAACCGAAACAGATATTGCAAAAATAGAAGATTTAGCAAATCTCACTATCAGAAAAAATTTACCTATTTTTATAAATGAATATGAAAGAGGAGAGGCAGAGCAGAAATTCGGATTTAGAATATACCAAGGCGGGGTAGTTCCAGTAAAGTCGGTTAGAATTGTAAACATCGACGGATTTGATGTAGAAGCATGCGGTGGAACCCATGTGAAGAAAACAGGAGATCTTGGATTGATAAAGATAACAAAAGCTGAAAGGATTCAGGATGGGGTTGTAAGGATGGAATTTGTTTCAGGAGACACAGCTATAAAATATACGCAGGAGCAAGATAGAAAAATTTCACAGATTGTCAAATCACTAGGTTCTAGCAAAGAGAAGGTTTTAGAATCATTTGAGCATGCTATGTTAGATGCAGATTCCTCAAAGAAAAAATTGAAACAACTCATTAAACGCATTTCTATGTTTTCAGCACAGAAAGCAATTTCAGATGCAAAGAATCTAGGAAAAATGAAAATATTCATTACTGTTGACGAAGAACTTGACGAAGAATTCCATATTGCAGTAGGCGAACAAGTAATAAAACTTGATTCTAAGATGATATACTGTGCATTAATTTTGAAAAATGGTGTAATAAGAATAGTTGCGTTTGCAGGTTCGGATGCAACAAAAATCAAGAAAGCCGGGGATTTGGTAAGGGATATTTCAAAAGTACTTGGAGGATCTGGTGGCGGTAGTGATAGTTTTGGGCAAGGTGGAGGAAAGGATGCCTCAAAGCTAAAAGACGCACTTCTTGCTGCGGAACAATCAATTCTGGTAAAGTGATTTTGTGATAGATTTTTCATCAATAGAATCCAAATGGCGTAAAAGATGGCAAGATGAAAAATATTTCGAGGCAGACCCTAATGAGAAGAAAAAATTCTTTGTAACTGTGGCATATCCTTATCCAAATTCGCCACAGCATATAGGACATGGAAGAACTTACACTTTGGCTGATGTTCATGCAAGATTTATGCGCATGTGCGGATACAATGTACTTTTTCCCATGGGATTTCATTATACAGGAACTCCAATTCTTGGAATGGCAAGACGAGTTCAAGAAAATGACAAGGAATTGATTGATGCTTTCAGAACAATTTACAAAGTACCAGAACAGAACATTAAGGAATTTGTGGAACCAGTAAAAATTGCAAGCTATTTTCACCAAGAGATAAAAACAGGCATGATTGAGATGGGATATTCAATTGATTGGAGGAGAGAATTTACAACAATTGATCCTGTATACAACAAGTTCATAGAATGGCAATTTAGAAAACTAAAAAGCAAAAATCTAGTCATACAAGGTTCTCATCCAGTTGGTTGGTGTCCAAAGGATCAGAATCCAGTATCGCAACATGATACTATAGGGGACGTAGAGCCTTCTTTTACTGAATATGTGCTTATCAAATTTAGGTATAACAAATACATCATACCCACAGCTACGCTAAGACCAGAAACAATATTTGGCGTTACAAATCTTTGGGTAAATCCAGTGACACTATACAAAATTGTTGATGTCAACGGAGAGAATTGGATTGTGAGTGCAGAATGTGCACGAAAGTTAGAGTTCATGGATAAAAAAATCAATATAATTGATGAGATCAGTGGTTCTGCACTTGTAGGTAAAACAGTCAGAGTTCCAGAAAGAAATGATCAGATAACAATACTTCCTGCTAGCTTTGTTAAAAGTGGAAATGGTACTGGGGTGGTAATGTCGGTACCAGCACATGCGCCGTTTGATTATCAAGCTCTAGAAGACATTAAGAAAAATACGATGAATTTAGAGCAAGATGTTTTGAATGTTGTCATGGCAATAAAACCGATATCAATAATACAAACGGAAGGGTATGGAGAAATTCCTGCAAAAGAAATTACAGAAAAATTCAAAATAGATAGTCAAAATAGCCCACGTCTTGAAGAAGCTACAAAAGAGCTTTATAGTAAGGAATTCTATGAAGGCAGATTAAAAAATAACACAGGTCAATTTGCAGGAAAAAAAATTACCGATGTTAAAGAAGATGTAAAAAATTGGATTTTACAACAGAATAATGCAGATGTTTTATTTGAGCTAAATGATAATCCGATCAGATGTCGATGTGGTGCTGAATGCGTTGTAAAGATTTTAAATGATCAGTGGTTTTTGGATTATTCTAACAAAAATTGGAAAGAAGATGCACATTCGTGCATCAATGAGATGAAAATTCTTCCAGAAGACATACGTAATGAGTTCAATCATGTAGTAGATTGGCTACGTGAAAGAGCTTGTGCAAGACAACATGGTTTAGGAACCAAATTGCCATGGGATAAAGATTGGATAGTAGAAAGTCTTTCTGATTCTGTAATTTACATGGCGTACTACATTCTTGCAAAATATGTAAATAAAAAACAAATTACTCCTGATAACCTAGGAGATGAATTTTTTGATTACATATTTTTAGGAGATGGTGACTCTAAGAAAGTTGCTTCTAGTTGTAAAATAGCAGAAACCCTTTTGGGGAATATCAAAAATGAGTTTACATATTTCTATCCAGTAAATGCAAGACATTCAGGGCGTGATCTTGTTCCAAATCATTTAACGTTTTTTGTATTTAATCATATTGCAATTTTTCCGAAAAAATATTGGCCAGAAGCCATCGTTGTAAATGGTTCAGTTTTGATGGATGGAAAAAAAATGTCAAAATCAATGGGCAATATCATTCCTCTTCGTGATGCAATACAAATCTACGGTGCAGATCCTATCAGATTGGCAATATTAATTTCGGCTGAACTCTTACAAGATGCAGATTTTAATCTTGAAGCAGTGAAAGGAATTAAAAACAAACTTGAAAATATGCTAGAAGATTGTTCTATATACAAATTAAACGAAAAGTCAAATCTACATCAAGAGGACAAGTGGCTCTTAAGTAGATTACAGCAATTAGTTTTAGAAACTACGTCGGCTATGGAAAAAATGAGATTGCGTGAGGCGTTGCATTATGTATTATACCAATTTGATTCTGATATGCAGTGGTATCTTAAGAGAACAAATGCAAAGAATAGAACAGATGTCTCAAGTACGATTCACAATGTATTATCTACTAGAGTGGCAATGCTCTCACCTTTTGCACCACATATTGCAGAAGAAATGTGGGAGAAATTGGGGAATATAGATTTAGTTTCAAAATCACTTTGGCCATCAGTTGATAATGATGCGATTGATAGTATAGCATTACAAAGAGAGAATCTTTTGAAATCAACTATGGACGATATTAGAAATATACTTAAAGTAACTAAAATTATTCCAAAAAAAATCATCATTTATACTTCAGATGCTTGGAAAAACAAAGCGTATCAGAAAATTCTTATCAATGTTATAAAGGGTGAGATGAATATAGGAGTTTTAATAAAATCGCTTATTTCTGATAAGGAAACAGAACATGTGAAAAAAAATCCAGATTTTGTTAAAAAAACTGTTAATGACATATTGTCTGAACCGATCGAATCACGAGAAATAAAAGCAAAAACAGGTTTCATAGATGAAAAGGAGATCCTTTTAGAACTTGATTCATTGACACAAAAAGATTTTGATGTAAATGTTCAGGTGTTTTCTGAATCCGATCCACAAAAATACGATCCAAAAAATAAAGCTAGAACAGCAAGACCATACAAACCTGCCATATTGATTGAATAAAATATATTTTTAGACATAGTTTGAGTAATAATTGAAAGCATCCTTTTATTAGGTATTTTTAGAATTAGACTTGTGAAAATAGCAATTGTGGGCGTGGGTGTCGCTGGCGGATATCTTCTTTCTAGATTAAAAAATGAACATGAGGTGATAGGATTTGAGAGATCTACGCAAGATGCTCATGATTCAATTTGCGCATGGGGTACAACAAAAGGTCCAATGCAAGATTTTGCAAAAAAATGCGGACTTGATTTTAATGATTACGTAATACACGATGGTAAAAACATGTATGTTGATATGAATTCTGAAAAATTCAGTATAAAACTAAGTGGTTTATGCACATATGATAAAATTGGCTTGATAAAAGATATGTCAAGTGGATGTAAGATTAATTACAACACAACCCCAAAGTTGGAAGATTTGGAATCAGAATTTGACCTTATAGTTGACGCAACTGGTTTTTACAGGACATATCTTCCAAAACCTGCTAGAGATTTTTACTTACCAACATATCAATACAAAGTAGAATATGAGGAACAGGTACCTTTTGATGATTTTTATCTAAAGCCATTCTCTTCTATCACTGGATATTTTTGGTATTTTCCCTTAGGAAAAAAACTTGCTCACATAGGTGCGGGTGATAAAAACAGAAAACATGTGGAAGAAACTGATGCATTTTTAAAAAAATACGGAGGCAGGATAATCAAAACTGTTGGAAGACCAATACGCCTTGCAACTCCAGACATGTGTGAACCTTTCTATCATAATAAAGTGGTCGGAGTAGGCGAATCAATTGGTACTGTTTATCCTCTTTTAGGAGAAGGAATTATTCCAAGTATGATTTGTGCAGACATATTTATAGAAAATCTTCATGATAAAGAGATGTACAGAAAACAAATTCTTGAAAAATTTTCAATATATTCAAAAGTACTAACATTTGTTAGAAACAAAATGGACTCCAAATTTGGAATGATGAGACACTTTGCTGATCTCATAACAATTTATAGATACATGAAAAAGAATGAAAAAAGATTTGGTATGGAAATTCGTATTGGTGATATGATGAAAGTTGCCAAGGCCTAAGAGCCAATAGTAACAGAGCCAAAATTTTCTCGTATTGTCCTATTCGAGCTCATGTTGTAATCATAAATGATCTTTGAGTATTCTAAAAGAATATCTTTCATTGGATCTAGTGATTCTGAAAGATAAAAACCTGGACAGTCTCCAGTAAATTGAAAAGTAGCGTGTACTCGTGCACTACCTTTTTCATTTTCAAGCCAAGATGAAAAAGGATACAAATAACACACACCAGGTCGACCAGGATGTAAACCACAGTAACCTTTGTCATCTAGAAATCTACATGGAATGTGTGTTCCATCTTCATTGATAGTTTCATCCTCTTTTCGTTTTAGATTGATCATAGTCATAATTGTATTTACATTACCTGAAGGACCTTTTTCTTGCCAAGTGACTACATTGGTCTCGTTTTTTATAAAATCAGAAGGTTTTTGATATTTCAAACTTTTACTAATTGTAATAAGATCATCTGATGTAAGTGGTAATCTTCCTTGTCGATTACAACAATTATGACAATCAGGCCAATAACATTTCCATATAATATAGCTGTGTTCTTTAGTCAAATACGGAATATGAAAAACAACATTTTTTACTTTTATTGCAAATTCTGAAATATCGTCACGATTACCTAAAATGAAATTTTTTATAATTGGATCAATATCCCAGTCCTTTGATAAGAGTTCAAGGGATTCCTCGAGTTCTTTATGCATTAATTAATAAATTACAACTCAACTTTTGAACGTTATCAATCTTGGAAGAAAAAGGCAAATATGCTTCTGCTACTCAGAACAGAAGACTAGTGTGGGAAAAAGTCATGTGGCCTCTAATTTTAGAGCTAAACAGTGTCGGCTTCACAATGGAACAATATAAGAAAAAAAGAAATGAAGTGTGTAAAGAATTGAACGTATCACCGTCTACAATTGCAGGGGGTTTTGTCTCATTGTTGTTAAAAGGAATGCTATACAAGGAGAAGGATCTTTATTCAATTCATTATAGATTAATTCCATATATGCGGCTTAGAGCAGATTGTGATTATGCAACAGCGATACGTGAAACTAGTGTTAAATAGGAGCACAAGATCTAAACAAAATTTCAATTTAGTAATTAAACTAGGAATAATTATATTCTGAGATAATTACACTCGTTTCGGTAGCCCGATAGTCTAGTGGCCAAACAATTTTTGGGTTATGGATTCCAGGCTCTGGATCTTAGGAGAGGATACCTGGGGACGGCAGTTCGAATCTGCCTCGGGCTACTCTTGTCTAATTATAATTTAACTTCTATCTGGAAGCCATAGCTATTCTTTCTAGTTCATTCTTTTTCTTGACAGAAGGCGCATTCATATCATTTGTTGAAGCTAATATTAGATGTTCAGCAAGATTTTCCTCTATTGCCTTTGGATTTGAAAATGACGCATCACGTACGCCTTCTGCTATGAATCGTAGTGCAAGATCAACTCTTCGTAATGGTGCTACATCCACTGAAACATGATAAACTGTACCACCATAAACTATTCTTGTAGTATCTTCATTTGGTGCAGAGAATTCAATAGCACGTACTAATACTTCGATTGGATTCTTCCCAGTCTTCAGGTTTATGATTTCAAAAGCCGCTTTTACTGTATTAATTGAACGTGTTTTCTTTCCACCCATTCTACCAGTATTTTTTGCGTATTTTTTTCCAAAATGCAAGAGTTTGTTTGCAAGTCTTTCTACTATGTTAACATCAGCTTTGTTGAATCGTTTTAGAGCAGATCGACCAAAAGTCAATGGTATTATGGTCTTTTTTACCGAGATAGCATTTTTCAGTCCTGGATCTTTGATTTCAATATTTGAAAGATCCCATTTCCTAAAAAGTAAGAGATTAGCTGACTCTGCCATTTCTATCTCCTAGGTTTTTCTTTCTTTCCATATACAAGTTCTTTTAGTGAAGTACCGTTTACTTTGAAGACTTTCCATCTTACACCAGGAATATCTCCCATGGCTCCACCCATAGTTGCACCCATTCCTTCTACATGTACTTCATCATGTTCATCAACGAAATTCATTGCACCATCTCTTGGTAAAAAGGCAGTGACAGTTTTTCCGTTTTTTATGAGTTGAACACGAACACATTTTCTTACTGCAGAGTTTGGTTGTTTTGCTTCAATACCTACTTTTTCTAAAACAATTCCTCTTGCTTGTGGAGCACCTCCTAATGGATCGGCTTTTTTATTAAGACCTAGGTTTCTTCTTTTGTAAGTTCCTATAGACCATCGTTGTTTCTTTCTTTTATCTTTTAGAACTCTTCCTGAAAATAAGCCAAGTGGTGATTTTGCCATTTCTATCACTCCATTATTTTTTCTGGGCTTTGTATCAGAACGCTTGAAATTTGGAAATATCGTTTTGCTAGAAGACGCGCTTTTTCAGCATTACGACCTTCTCGTCCTACAACTATGCCTTTCTTTTTTGGATCCACTAGTACTATTGCTTGCATAGAACCATCTAATCTTTTGTTTATTTTAACTTCAGAAATTAGTTTGGGGTTTAATGTATTTTTGAGAAATTCGATTGGGTCTTCAGCATATTCTACTAGCTCTACATTTCTTTTCACTACATTTTGTAAGTTTCTAATAGTTGTTCCACCTTTACCAATGGCAAGACCCATTTTACCTTGATTAACAACAAAGATCACTCTATCAAGTTTTTCATCTTCTATACAATCTCTTGCAGTTGCACCAGTCACATTTTGAAATAATGACATTAATTTTATTTGATCTGTCGTAAGTTTGATGGTTTCTGTCATGTCTGCGTCTATTTTAAAGTCGATGCCTTGTGTGGCTCATTTAAAGCTTGATAACTAAATGTTAAAAAATAAGACATTTATTCTCGAGTCTCCTGTTCCGCTTCCTTTAAAATTGATTTGAGATTAGTGTCACTCAAAGTTTTTAATGAAAGGGCGGAGATTCTAAATTGTGCACCGCAAAGTCTTCCAAGTGCTACAGATGAACCCTTGAAATCTATAGTTGACACTTTGGAATTTTTAGCATTCTCATGTATTTTTTGAGACATATTTTTTGGAATAGATTCAGACAGAATTACAAGTTTTGAATTTTTTATTGAGGTTACTACTTGTTTTGTACCAAAAGAACATTTGTTATCTTCCATTGCATCTTTGATTACTTTTTCTAAAAGTTTACTCGTTTTTTATCACCTTCATGTAAAGATCTACTGTACCTGTTCCCACTGGAATATTTGCACCTACTATAACATTTTCCGTTACCCCTTTGAGTTGTTCAACCTCACCAGCAAGAGCTGCTTCTGCAATTGTAGGAACAGTGATTTCAAATGCAGCTCTTGCAAGTACACTAGTTTTCGTACCTGCAATTCCATGTCTGCCAATTTGTTGCATGTATCCTCTAGAACACATCAAATCTGCTACAAGCATGATGTATCGAATATCTACTTCTAAACCTTGATCTTCAAGTGTCGTACTAAGTTCATTTATTAACGCATTACGTGCAGCTTCGATACCCAAAGTATTTGCAATCTCAAAGACATTGTTTGTACGAATATCTTTTTTATCAATTCCTTCAACTTCGAACACTTTAGCAATGTTAGAACCAGATGTTTGTATAACCCATTCATCATCCTGTTGTACAATTGTAACTCTTTCCACATCAGCTACACCCTTTACTTTTGTTCCAAGAATTTTGTTTCTAAGAGCAAGTATTGTTTGTGCGTCAGACTCCTCAGTAAGAGTAAGTGTGATGGAATTACCATTTGTTTCAATCTCAAATTTCTTTTTTGATGACTGTAGTGCCTCTTCAACATCACCAACTGTGCATGCTCTCTCTTTCAGTTTATCAGAATTGAGGTTTAGTTTTATTTTTGTTGAATAATCAGTCTCTGTGCTTGATATCAATGCCAAAATTTTCGTATGTAAAATCTCACGAGCTACTTGTATGGCTTTTTCCTTTGACTTTTTAAATTTTGGTTCCAAGTAGATATCCATTGTTGGGGTTAACGGTTTTTTACGTGCATCAACAAGCTCAATTAGTCTTGGAAGACCCAAAGTTACGTTTCTTTCTCTAATTCCTGCAAAATGGAATGTCCTAAGTGTCATTTGTGTACCAGGTTCACCAATTGATTGTGCTGTAACTATTCCTACTGCTTGACCAGGTTCTACCTTTGCATTTTCATACAATTCAAGTGCTTTCTTACACACTTTTTCTATCCCTTCTTTACTTAATTTTGCTTCAAGTAATGCGTCTTGAACCATTTTTGTAAGTCTTGGATTGAACGTCTTTGTGTATTTTTTAGCAAACTCTGCAATATCTTCTTTTGTTGTTTTTTTACCAGAATCAACTATAGTTTCAGATTCTATCAATCTTTCGATTCTAAATGCTTCGCCATGATCACTTTTTGCAACGTCAATTCCATCTTCTCCATACAAAAATTGTATTATATGGCCATGCGGATCTCTTACTGTTCCATCATATTCGAGCTTAAGATGTTCAAGTGCATTAATCAACCTCCTTTGCATGTAGCCACTTTGTTGTGTTCTTACTGCCGTATCAACAAGCCCTTCACGACCTCCCATTGCATGGAAGAAAAATTCTAAAGTAGAAAGACCTTCTCGGTAGTTTGATTTTACAAATCCTCTTGCGTCAGGGTTTGTATCATTTTCTTTGTAGTGTGGCAGAGCTCTGTTATTATACCCTTTGTGAATCCTTTTTCCACGGATTGATTGTTGACCTAATGCTCCGGCCATCTGCCCTATATTTAATGATGAACCTCTAGCACCGGTAGTTGCCATTATTCTGCCTGAATTTGTTTCATCAAATGATTTATCAGCTGTACCCCCTGCCTTGTCTCTTGCTTTTGAGAGCTCATTTACAATATATGCTTCTAATGCCTCCTCTGCAGAGAGTCCTCTGCTAAGCTGTAAGGTTCCTTTTTTTGCTTGAGATATTAGATCGTAAACCTTGTCATATGTTTCATGTATTCCTCCAACAATGTTTTCTTTTGTTTTTTGTGAAAGTTCTAGGTCAGAATATCCGTAGCTGAATCCATAATGAGTAATAAACTGTTTTAACATCACAAGTATAGAATTTAAGAATTTCTTTGCTTCATCATTGCCATAATCCTTTGTTATTCTGTGTAATACACTATCTGGTTCTTCGGCACCAATTGCTGCTTTGTCAATTACACCACTGAGTAACTGACCATTTTTAATAACGACATCTTTTGAGGGACCTTTTGTACCTTTAGACCATTTTGATGTAATAACATAATTGAAATCTTTTGGCATGAAAAGTGAAAATAGTTGTTTTCCTGTGTATAGTCCACCGCTTTTATTTTTGATTGCAGGTTCTGGGAATGTTCCTTTATAGTTAGCAATCATTGCAAGATTTGCAAACTCTTGAGGTGTAAGCGTTGTCCCGTCTTTTGTTAACAAGTAAGCTCCAGTAATAAAGTCACGTAGAGCTCCAATTATAGGACCACCGTATCGTGGCGAGATTAATTGATCTTGAACTCGCATCAATAGAATTGCTTCTGCTCGAGCTTCCTCGCTTTGTGGTACATGTAAATTCATTTCATCACCATCAAAGTCAGCGTTGTATGGTGGACATACAGATGGATGTAATCTGAAGGTTTTTCCTGGTAAAACTTTCACATAGTGAGCCATAATTGACATTTGATGCAGAGATGGTTGTCTGTTAAACATTACAATGTCACCATCTGAAAGATGTCGTTCTATCAGGTAGCCAATCTCGATGTTGTTGGCAATGGCTTCTCTGTCTTCTACAAAGTCAAGTCTGATTTTAACTCCGTCAGGTCTTACAATATAATTAGCACCTGGAAATTTAATCGGTCCGTTAATGACAAGTTTCTTTAGTCTTTCAACATTCCATTCTGTCACTATCTCAGGTATAGTAAGCTTAGTTGCTACAGATTCTGGGACACCTACTTCGGAGAGATCAAGATTAGGATCTGGAGAGATGACAGTTCTGCTGGAAAAGTCAACTCTTTTCCCTGAAAGCGAACCTCGGAACCTTCCTTCTTTTCCTTTTAATCTTTGTGTAAGAGTTTTCAGCGGTCTGCCTGATCTATGGTGAGCTTGTGGAATACCAGAAACCTCGTTATCAAAATAGGTGGTTGTGTGATATTGTAACAAATCAACGAGATCCTGTACAATAAGAGGTGGAGTTCCTGCATCTTTGCTTTCTTTTAGCCTCTGATTTACTCTGATAATGTCTACAAGTTTGTGTGTTAGATCATCTTCAGATCGGATTCCGGTTTCCAGTATAATGGATGGCCTTACAGTGACAGGTGGAACAGGTAAGACTTGTAGTATAAACCATTCTGGTCGTGCAGTAGTAGGATCATATCCCAAAAGTTTCAAGTCATCATCAATCATATGTGAGAATCTTTCTCTTATTGTAATTGGAAGTAATCTATTTT
Source organism: Nitrosotalea sp. (assembly GCA_023251295.1). Taxonomy (GTDB): domain Archaea; phylum Thermoproteota; class Nitrososphaeria; order Nitrososphaerales; family Nitrosopumilaceae; genus UBA8516. The sequence continues at coordinate 24,241 of JAHEYZ010000008.1, forward strand.
CTCCAAGTTCAGTCTTTTCAATAAAGATTGTCGGTTTCGTAAATATCATATCGTATTGAGATTTACCACAATGTGGACAGGTCTTTTCTTTTTTTGCCTTTTCAATTATTTCATCAGGAATGTGTTTTATTGAAATTACGGTATACGCAGCTTCTTTGCTTTTTATTCTATGATATTCTTCAAGGTCTTCTTGTAAGATTTTAAGCCGGGCACATGATCTGCAAGTAGTTAAGAGGAGTTTGTAGATATTATCAATAAATGCAATATGTAGAACAGGTTCAGCAAGTTCTATGTGACCAAAATGTCCGGGACATCTTGCTGCTGTGTTTCCACAAGTTACACATTTTTGTCCTGGTTCCAAAGTTCCAAGTCTTCCATCCATTAATCCTCCTTGTACTGCCATACCATCTTCATCATAGGTTTCTGGCGCCGTTATTTCAGCAACGGAATATTTCCTTATTTCAGAGGGAGACCATACAGAGAATCTGATTCCATCTATTACTTTTATTGTTTCAAGTGCCATTATACTCTCTCCTTAATCAAGAGTCTTGGAGCAACATCTAAGCTCATCATCTCTTGCAATAACAATTTGAATGCATATGCAACTGAAATTGAAGTCACTTTTGCTTTATCACCACACACACGACAAACAAATTTTCTTTGTTTTATATCATAATATGATACTAGCCCACATCTCTCACAAATGTAAATGTCAGCTTTGTCAGATTCGTCAAGCAATCTATCCTTTAGCATCATTGAAGCACCATATGCAATTAGACAGTCTCTTTCCATTTCTCCAAATCTCAATCCACCACCACGTGCACGTCCTTCTGTTGGTTGTTTTGTTAACATTTGGACTTGTCCTCTGGCTCTAGCATGGATCTTGTCAGCAACCATGTGATGGAGTTTTTGATAATATACTACGCCAATGAAGACTTCTCCTTCGAATGCTTTCCCGGTTCTTCCATCATACATTACTTCTTTTCCAGAATATTTGAATCCAGCAGATTCTAGTACACCTTTTACATCATCTAATTTTTCACCAACAAATGCGGAACCATCCATTTTTGTTCCCCGCAAAGCTGCTGCTTTACCTGTTACTGATTCAAGAAACATTCCTACTGTCATTCTAGATGGAAATGCATGAGGATTAATTAGAACATCCGGAACAACACCATTAACAGTATATGGTAAATCTTCATGGTTGACTAGCATACCAATAACACCCTTCTGACCATGTCTTGATGCAAATTTGTCACCGATTTCAGGAATTCTTGTATCCCTTACTCGTATTTTGTACATCTTTCCACCATCATGTGATTGAGTCATCACTACGTTGTCAACAACACCGTTCTCAGATGGCCTTACACCGATAGATGTGTCCCTTCTATAAGGGCCTTTTACTTCAAATTCTCTGTATTCTTCCATAAATCGTGGTGGGCTAGTTTTTCCTATCAGGATGTCTCCTCCTTGAACCATAGATTCTGTTGCAATTACACCGTCTTCTTCTAATAATCGGTAAGCCTTGTCTCCTCTAAATCCTCTAATGTTTCCTTCTGCATTTGGAATTTCAAAGTTGTCACGCATACCTCCAGGATATTGTTTTGCTTCCGCTTCATAGATTCTATAAAAGAAAGTTCTGCCTAGTCCTCGCTCCACTGATGATTTACTAAGAACTATCGCGTCTTCTATATTATACCCGTCAAAAGGCAACACAGCTACAATACAATTTTGTCCTGCTGGCCTATCTTCAAGTCCCAAAAGCCCCATAGCTTTTGTTGTAACAATTGGGATTTGCGGGTATAACATAAAGTGTTGTCTTACATACGTACTTGCATTCATCAAGGGGGTCGAAAATCCGAGACTTTGTTTGGCCATAGCAGATTCATATGTATTTCTTGGAGATTGATTATGTTCTGGATAAGGAATGATTGATGCGCCAGCGCCCAATATTGCAGAAGGGAAAATTTCCATATGAGTATGTTTTTTGACGTTTTCTTCATCCATGGTGATGTAACAGTTTTCTTCCTCATTTGCATCTACTAGTTCAATTATTCCCATATGTAGAAGATCGTTCCATGAAAGGAATTTTTTACTTATTTTGTCTATTAGTTCTTGTGTTAAAAGTGGCTTGTTATCTTTTATAACAATCAATGGACGCAAAACTCTTCCGGCATTACAATTAACATAAAGTCTTTTTGTTGAACCCTCAATATTAGATTGATATAGAAATATGCCAATATGTGGATGAATTTTAAAGTTACGTCTAAGTTCACGTAGTGAATCTGCAAGCTTCTGTCCATCTTTATAATATCCAATTAATCTTCCGTCTACAAAGATTCTAGCCCCATCTTTTTTTAATTCGTCTTTTGCTTCTGAAACATAAGTTACACCTAGATCATAAAGTTTTTCAATTATATCCTCAGATGGGACATTTACTGATATTATGGCTGAAAGTGCAAGATTCTTCACCAATCCACAGTTTGAACCTTCAGGGGTTTCACTTGGACAGATTCTGCCAAAATGAGTTGCGTGTAGATCTCTTGCTTCAAAGTTTGGTTGGCTTCGGCTAAGTGGCGATTGGATTCTCCTAAGATGACTTATGGTAGAAAGATAGTTTGTTCTATCCAAAAGCTGTGTTACTCCCACTCTACCTCTTCCCCAGTTCCCAGTTGCTATTGCGTTGTTTAGTTTATCAGTAACTATGCCTGGTCTTACCGCTGCTGCTACTGCATTGATCCCTCTTTTCTGGCCTGATCTTTCTAATTGGTATTTCATATCACGAACCAAGTTTCTAAAAGCTGTTCTGAATAGATCTGCTAGCATTTGACCTGCAAACTTTATGACTTTGTTTCCATAATGATCCTTGTCATCAGGAGTTAGCCAACCAAGTTTTAATTCAATTAATTTACAAGCTGCTTCTCCCAAAAACTGTGATTTTTCTTTTCTATTATCAGGGTGCTTGCCAAGATGTGGTAATAAACCCCAATCAAGTAAAGTTTCTGCTCTCTTTATCTGGAATTCTTCAAGCATTCCAGGTGCTATTCTTTTGCTAATGTAAACTATAGCATCTTTAGCGGTTGGTACGTCTCCTGATTTTTCAAAGGATGCTTCCAGTTCATCTTGAATTCCGTTAACAAGAGAAACTGCAGCTGCAATTTCTCTATCTGATTCAAGTCCAAGGGCTCTCATTAATGTAACCACTGGTATGTCAACAGGAGATCCTGGAATTTTTGCAACAATCAATCCATCATTTTTCATAATGAGTTCTAGTTTCGCACGATAACCAACGATTGATGAATATACTTTTGCTTTGAATACAATGTTCCCACCAACAATTTCTTTGTCAACAATAATTTTATTATAAGAAAGATCTTCTAAGCCTACAATTACTCGTTCAGAACCATTTATGATAAAATATCCTCCAGGATCATTTGGATCTTCACCATGCTCAACTAATTTTTGTTCAGAAAGATTGTGTAAAACACATGCGTTTGATCTTATCATCAACGGCATGTCACCAATGTGAACAAATCTAGATTCTAGAATTTTTCCATCTTCTACGACACTTGCTTCAAGCATTACTGGTGATCCATACGTAACATTTCTTAATCTTGCTTCCATTGGGGCAATGTGTGTTATTGAACCATCAAGCTCCATCATCCTTGCTTGTTGAAGTTTTAACTTACCAAGTTGAATTTTGTACGGATACTCTGCACTTTCAATTTCAATTTGTCCTACTTCATCAATTATACTTTGAAGACCACGTTCTAGAAATTCATCATAGGAGTTAAGATGTTGCCTGGCAATTCCTTCCCGTTTTAATATGTCTTGGATTATTGGCCAGCGTTTATTTGAGATATTTACCATTATTCTTCCACCACATATCTGTAATAGATGCTTTCACCTGCTGTTGCACTTTTTCTTGTTATTTTCATCATGTCACCCGGTTTGACCCCCAATCCCTTTATGGCAGGATCATTTACGTAGATAAGTGGCATTTCAGTCGGTTTAGTATGAAACTTTTCTAAGATTCCCTCTGCTTCTTTTTTTGACATTATTTCGTGCTTTGGAACATAAATATGATCTGGTACTAGTATGTGATCTTTTCTAGTTAACAAATAAAAAATCTCCTTTGAGCAACATTAGCTGTAAATGTATCATTAATCCACAAACTACGAAAATTCCACCGAGAGGTTAATATATATGTAATCTAGAGGTCATCGTTAAATTCTGTTTTTTGTCAATATTTTTTTCCGTAACCTTAAATAGTTAAAAGAGAAGACTCCAAACAAGATGAGTACTCGTTTTAAGGGATTTGCTTTGCTTGCAATTCTGGCCGTAGCAATAGTAACTATTCCAGCTTTTGCACAACAAGAAAATCCTTTGGATACAGTACCAATAACTGTCACGACAGATAAAGAGTCATATGCAGATGGAGAAACCATCGTCATCTCTGGTGAATCAAAAGATTTCATCTCCGGCGTCCAGGTTAGCATTGTTGTTACCAATCCCATTGGAAATCGGGTAGCAATTCAACAATTAGATCTAGAACCTGACAAAACATATTCTACTTCAATTACTGCAGGTGGCGGTTTGTGGAAAGCTGCTGGCACATATACAGTTAAAGTACAATATGGAAGCGACAACAGATCAAATGAGACAACATTTGAATTCAGTGGTTCTTCTGGAACAACTTCAGGGAAAAAAACTCATGTTGAAGGAACTGACTTTGATGTGAGCTACAGTATTACAGGAGGTAAAGTTCTAGGAATCACAGCTGATGTTGAAGCCAAATCTTTACTCGTGTCAATCGAAACTACAAGTGATGGAACATTAATCATTACTTTACCAAGAGGATTGATCGATGCCAAGATAAATGGTGAGGATGACAGTTTCTTTGTCCTAATAGATGGTGAAGAAGTAGAGTTTACTGAAGAAATAACGTCTGAAGATAGAACTCTGACAATTCACTTCCAAGATGGAGCTGAAGAGATAGAGATAATTGGTACTTGGATAATTCCAGAGTTTGGTGCAATAGCAGCTTTGGTACTTGCAGTTGCAATTATATCGATAATTGCTCTTTCTGCAAAGACAAGGCTAAGACTGATGCCAAAATACTAGGAATTTCAACTTTTTTCTTTTTAAGATTCTCTAAGATAGCAGTTGATCTAAACTTTTGTGGCTCCTGTACAAATTGCGGTTTATTTATAATATTTATTTTATAGATTATAAAATAATTGGGATTTAGTTCTTTATTTGAATTTTAATAATTGTAATAATAAAATTTTGCTTCATGTCTTCTTTAGGAAAAGAATGATTAGTTATTCATATAGAATTTTTGCCATCTAAATATGACAATACGAATCTGTTTGCAGAATAATTTCGTATAGGTCACGAAACAAATATTTTGATAGGTAAATTTAAGAAAGATCTAGTTTATTCAGAATTTAACTGACCAGAATACATTGGAAGAAAACCATTAAAGTGATGACAAAATCCTTTTTAAATATATATAAATAGTGTTTCATCTTTATTCGAAGCAATATGAGTACTCATAAAGAATATGCGCTGATCGCTATTCTTGCTACAGCGGCAGTAATGGGAGCCATTCCAGCTTTTGCAGCTGATGAACTGGCATGCCCTGATTGTGTAGGTAGAGAAGATACAGAAAATCTACTACCGATCTCAGTTTGGACGGACAAGGCAGTGTATAACCAACCTAGTACAATTCAAGTTGGTGGCCATGTCAAAGATTTACGTCCTAACTTGGATGTCACACTCAAAGTAGTTGGCCCCACAGGAAATATTGTCAAAGTTGATCAAATTATGGTTGACGACAATGGTGACTTTGAAACTACCTTGGATACGTCAAGTCTATTATGGACCAAAAACGGAGTCTATACAATTTCAGTTCAATACGGGAAGATTGGTAGATCAAACGAAGTTCAAGTAGAGCTTTTCGCAGGCGGAGTTTGCGGGGAATCATCACTGGCTGTTAAAGCAGGCATGGAGACATACTGCATACCATATAGTGTCACTGGTGCTACCGTAAAAGGTGGAACAATTGATATGAAATCCAAATCTCTGATAGTGCAAATCGATTCAGAAAGTGATGGAGATCTTACTCTAAACATTCCAAGATCAGTACTGGATTCAAAATCAGGAAGTCAAGATAGCAGATTCTTTGTCCTAGTAAATGGCGAAGAACAAGACATATACAGTGAAGAAAAAACAGACGATACCAGATCCGTAACAATTCAGTTTGAAAGTGGGGTTGATGAGATAGAGATCATTGGTACAAATGTAATTCCAGAGTTTGGTGCAATAGCAGCTTTGGTACTTGCAGTTGCAATTATATCGATAATTGCTCTTTCTGCAAAGACAAGGCTAAGACTGATGCCAAAATACTAGGAATTTCAACTTTTTTCATTTTTTTGTATTAATGTATAGTAAAGGAAATATACAACATAAGAACATTTTTTCTATGCGTTATTTTTCAATAATTATAATTTCAATTTTATTAACAAGTATAATTCCAAGTTTTTCCCAAGAAGTTGCCCAACCTCTTATCACCGTTTCTACTGATAGATCTTCATATAAAGATGGAGACATGATAATAATTTCAGGTTCAGTAAAGGCAATTGTAGAGGGTACACCTTTAACGATTCAGATTTTAGATCCTAATCAGAATAAAGTTCAGATAGCTCAGATAGGTGTTGCCCAAGATGGAAAATATACAACTGCTGCCCAAGCTAGTGGGCCGTTGTGGAAAAAAGACGGCATGTATACAGTGAAAGTGCAGTATGGACCTCCAAGTGTTGTTGCTGAAACAAATTTTGAATTTAAAAGCGTGTCTTCAACACCAGCTATGGAGATTTTCGAGGTGGATGCGGGGGATCAGGGAACTTTTGATGTCGAATACAATATCAGTGGCGGGATAGTCAAAGATATGAGTATTGATTTTGAAGGTCTTTCTTTAATCGTATCTATTGAATCTACAAGTGACGGTACGATCACATTAAAGATGTCAAGAGAATTAATAGATGCAAAAACAACTGGCGGCGAAGATGATGTGTTTATTGTTCTAATAGATGGAACACAAGTAATTTCTGAAGAAGAAATAACATCTTCTGACAGGACTCTTACAATAAACTTCTTAGAAGGAGACTCGGACGTTGAGATAATTGGCACATTTGTTGCTCCAGAGTTTGGTGCAATAGCAGCTTTGGTACTTGCAGTTGCAATTATATCGATAATTGCTCTTTCTGCAAAGACAAGGCTAAGACTGATGCCAAAATACTAGAACTTCGAGTCAACTTTTCTTTTTCTAATACATAAATACTCATTATTCTCCATATTTTCCTAGTAACATGGCTTTACGATATGCAGCTTATGCACTAGCAGTCGTTTTAATATCTTCAATTGGTATTACCATTCCTGCATTTGGAGCTGGACTTGATGACCATAATGTTCCACCGATCAGTTTACAAACTGATAGCGATTATTATGATCAAGGAGACACAATAGTAGTAACTGGTCTTGTAAAGAAACCAGGAGAGGGCATACCTATCACCTTAAGAATTCTTGATGCAAATAGCAAGTTAGTTCAGATTGATCAGTTTAACCCATCAGCAGATGGAAGTTTTTCAAAAACATATGTAGCAACTGGTCCATATTGGAAGGCTAAAGGAAACTATACCGTAATAGCACAATATGGTTCAGCTCAAAAGGTAGATTCAACATTTTTCTTTAGTGGTGGTTCAGGATCGTCTGAGATAGGCAAGGTGGAGAAAAAAGTTTTCACAATTGATGTAAAGGGAGTAGGAGAATTTGATGTAGAGTATATCATAAGAGGCGGAATTGTTAAAAATATGGAAATTGATCCGGAGAATTTAGCACTAGTAATAACAATAGATGCAATAAAAGATGGTTCGATTACAGTAACCCTTCCAAGAGACATGATAGAGGCGAAGAAACCAGCTAACCTAAATGCTGATGACATTCTAG
>JAHEYZ010000036.1 GCA_023251295.1 Nitrosotalea sp.
GTCTGTTTGTAAAAGTAATCAAACGAGATATATATCGCCATTTTTTTTGTATTAAACATGGCTAAGCTGGTTTGTAGGGACTATGGATTTGATTGTGAATTTGTTTCCGAGGCTGATGATATTGCAAAGGTAATCGTAGAATACAGTAAACATTCCCTTGATGAACATGGAATTGAATACTCTAAAGAAGCCCTGATGCAATTTATTCTCAGAAAAGGCTGAGTAAAATTTACCCGCGAGAATTTTTAATGATTAACCATACGATTCGTATTTTGCTTCAAAGCTTCCATCTTCACGTTTATCATGAAAAGTAACAAAACCCTTTGGTGTTAAAAAGTCCATAACTCCATCGATTGTTCCTTGCCATCCACAAATATAGAAGATGGTGTTTTCCTTAGTGATTTTTTCTCCAACGAGTTGTTCTAACGGAGACATTCCTCCATCTTTAGATCTCAGAAAATTCTCAACTCTACCTGTCTGGCCTTTCCAGGATCTGTTAAACCATTCCTCTGGTCTACTAATAGAAGCTCTATACCTAAAATTCCACTTGTCTTTTCCTCTGTCAAGACTTTCTTCTTCTAATTTAGAAAAAAGTCCTTTGTAACTTAATTCGTCTACATAACTAGCACCATGTAACACAACGATCTCTCTTTTATCGCCAACCGCACGAAGATGCTGTGCAAAACTTACAAAAGGTGCAATGCCAGTACCACCTCCAACACAAACAATTCTTCTGTCATCTTTACTACCGTCGTGTAATGTTTCATTAATCGTTAAAGCATTTCCGGTTGGTTTTCCCAAAGTTACCTGATCCCCTTCACTTGCATAAAATAAGGAGGTTGTAACACGACCTGGCAATGGTTTTCTGACCCATCTGATCACAAACTCATAATACTTTTTGTTTTCAGGATGAGAAGCAATTGAATATGCACGGCGGATAATCTTATAATTTTCAGACACTGATGGAATGCCAAGAGTGAGGAATTGACCTGATTCATATTCTGGTATGATGCCGTCGTTTGGGGTAATACGTAAAACTACAAGATCTTCTTTGAGTAATTGCACATAATTTATTGTAGATTTGTTCTCTGTAACCACTCTTAATTGTTCTCTATACTCATTTATTTCCTTTTCATTTAAAATGTTTTTCTTATTTTCTTGCTTAAATCAAATTAATAAATATTTGAGTCATTCTAATCATAATAAAAAGCCTTACTCTACTGAGATACGGATCTTCTGACCGTCAATGTCGTCGTCTTTATAGGATTTGGCCTTGTCTTCGAACATTATCGTTTTGACTCTCACAAGGAAAGCAAGCTCCCTTTCTCTTTCCTTAATCATCTCAAGGGATTCCGCATCAAGGTCTAAAATGTATGCTGTTTCAAGAACATCAGTTGGGGTGTAGCCTCGCTCCTTTCTTAAAGCCTGTAGTCTTCTTGCAACATCACGAATCAAGCCACGCGCCATCATTTCCTTGTTTCTTGCTGAAGATACAAATACTATCAAGGAATCTCGTCTTGCCATTGCATATTCAGGCTGCTCTATGAAATCAACGATGAAGTCTTCTTTCTCAAATGTGATCTTGTTTGTATCTAGTTCAAAAACGTGGTTTCCATTTTTCAAAAGGTCATCCACTATCTTTTTTGGATCTGTTTGTGAAAACTTTGACAAGATCTTTGGTAGGTCTTGTTTTGCTTTAGGCCCAATCTTTTTGCGTTCTAATTCTACTTTGGGAATAATTGGTATATTCCATTTCAATAGTTGTGCAACCATCTCAACACCTTCTCTCGTTTCAAGTTCTATGATGTTATATTTTTCTACGTTTAGCTGTAAAAGTAAAAGATCAGAAAGTGATTCTAATTTTTGTTTTTGTGACTTTTCAACGCAAATGATCGCATCATTTAATGGCCATCTTCTCTTTAACTTGCCCTTCATTCTTGCAGCTGAAGAAACAGAAACCACCTCTTTCATCAAATCAAATGACTCTTCTACGCTGTCATTGATTAGTGCTTTTTGCGGTTCTGGCCAATCCTCTAATAGGATTGATCTTTTTTGACTAAACATTGCTGCATAGAGAAACTCTGTAGTAAATGGACAGATAGGATGCAGCATAATATCAAAAACTCTGAGTATCTCTGACAAGGTAGCGTATATTGCAAACCTTCGCTCCTTTTGTGATTCGTCTTCCTCCCAAATCTCTGGTCTTGTTATTGGAATGTAAACCTGGCTAACAGAATTTATGATAAAATCATCTAATGCTTTGGCTGCTTCATGGAATCTGCATTTATCTTGTGACTCTGTAACATATGAAATGAGTTTTTGAAGTTTAGATAAAATCCAAACTTCTGGAGATTTGACTAGATCATTATTTTTTGCCCAACTTAATGTGTAAGATTTTTCAAACTTTTCATATTCACTGTTTTGTTTCAAATAAAGATGCAAGTGGTACAGTGTACTGAGAACTTGGTATGGTCTTGACATTAACTCCTCAGTACTAAAGTTAAGTGGCTCTATAGGGCTCGATTTCCATATGAAATAGAATCTAACAAGATCTACCGGATATTTTGTCAAAAGTTCAATTGCGTCTAAAACATTTCCTAAGCTCTTGCTCATCTTGTTGCCATTTTTATCAAGAACGTGACCTTGAAACAAAAATGATTTAAACGGAGAAACAGGTTTGTTATTAAATATCACATTTTCCATCAAAAGTGTATATGCCCAACCACGTGTTTGATCTATTCCTTCAGTTAGAAATTCTGTAGGAATGTTTTCTGAAAATTCTTCGTCAGAAAGTGATGCGTATGGTGCTGCACCACTATTGTGCCAAGTATCCAATACAAATGGCTCTCGCTCCATCTTTGAATTGCATTTCTTACATTTTATTGCTATTTTATCTATCCATGGTCTATGTAGTTCAAAGTCATTGCCATCTGGAAGTTCTGACGCATTATCGATTATCTCTTTCCTTGAAAAAAACCATACATGCTCTCCACAATTTTTACAATTCCAACATGGAAGAGGGCATCCCCAAATTCTTTCTCGGGATATTCCCCAGGGATGCTTGTCTTTGATTATCTCAAGAAATCTATTCTTTGGGGCCTCAAAAAAATACTCTACATTACTTGCTGCTTCTACAGCTTTCTCTCCTAACCTGTCTAAGAAATAGAAAAATCCCCGTCTTGCAAGCCATAACAATTTGTGATGAGAACGCCAACACAAAGGATATTGGTGTTTTATTTTACCTATCTTGACTAGTGCTGACCTGTCACGTAAGGATTCAACGACTCTGTCATCTGCATCTCTGACAAACAACCCTGCATACTCTCCAGCCTTATCTGTAAATTTAGCTTCGTCATTGATCGGATTGTTATATGGCATTGATCTCCTTTTCGCAATTTCAAAATCCTCTTCACCATTTACTGGTGAGAGATGAACAAGACCGCTACCAGTTTGTATGTCAACAAAATTTTCTGCCACGGTAGTATGAAATTTGGAGTTCTTAAGGGACAACTCCTTTAGTTCAGGTATCTGGTCAAGTAATGGATGTATGTATCTTCGTCCTTCTATCTCTGAACCCTTGATGGTTTTTGTTACCTTGTAATCTTCTATCTTTACTTCTTTCATAAATTCGTGTAATCTTTTTTCACCAACAAGCCACGTTTCATCTCTCACTTTTACATACACATAATTTTCATCTGGGTTTGCACCAACCATGGCATCTGTAACAAGAGTAAAGGGCATGGTTGTCCATACAATAAGAAACAAATCTTCATCCCGCAGCTTTACCTTGTAGTAAAGAGAAGGATCTTGAACTGTTTCATATCCTTGATTGACTTCAGAATGACTAAGCGAGGTCTGACAGCTGGGGCAGTATGCAACAACACGGAACCCTTCCGAGAGAATTCCATTTTCATATGCTTTTTTTAGATACTGCCATTCACGTTCAATATATTGATCTTTATATGTCCAATATGCTTTTTCTTGATTAAATGACATTCCAAGCAACTTATCCGCCTCAATCCATTTTTCGTTAAATCTGTGAACTATCCTTTTGCACTCAGAAACAATTTTTTCAACTCCTGCCGACTCAATTACTTCTGACTTGCTTCCTTCGATGCCCAGTTCCTTTTCGGCTTGTAATTCAACTGGAAGTCCTTGTGTATCCCATCCTGCATTGAAGATAACCCTACTTCCACACAAGGTCACGTATCTGTACCACAGGTCTTTGATCACACGGCCGCGTAGATGACCTGCGTGTGGTACTCCATTCATTGTTGGCGGACCTTCAATAAATACAGTTTTTTTTGTTTTATTAGGAGATTCAGAAATTAGTTTTTGCAAATCCGTGGACGATAGACTATTTCTTATTTTTTCCTCTATCTTTTTTGCATTAAATTCAGGTGGGATCTCCATTTACAGATGTGGTAAATTCTATGACATTATAAAGTTAACAAGATTAGTTCGCGTCTAGCTTGGAATCAACTTTGATGTGTATTTTTTCACCACTGTGCTGGTCGTGATACATCATTTTGGTTTTGAAACCCTTTTTGTTAAGATACCCATTCAGAAGCATTGCCCAAGGAAGTGAATGTCCGCTGTTTAGTTTTGATTCGATAATTATGTGATTTCCTTGTGACTCGTATTGTGCTTTGCCAGAGCAGGTTATCTGTAAGGTAGAGTCAACAAGGGTGATTATCTCATCAATCGTCTTTGATTCCAAATCTATGCCATTTTTTTGCAAAAACTCTACCATGTTAATTTCTTTATTTTTTGAGTGTATCATAGAATTTAGGACAAATCCAAGACCATTCCCATTTATTATTTCAATTATCCTAAGTACTTCTTGTGCATCAGTTTTTGTCATCGTCCCAAGAGTATTGATCTTGGTAGCGTTCTTCCATGTCTGCTCAAAGAGTTTTGCCTGGTTTGTCCCCAAAACTTCGGTTGATAGAAATATTGCACCTTTTCCGTTGTTGCTATTTATCATTAGTATTTCTGAATCGTCAAATGTGATTGAATTATGTGGGACATCAAAAGTTTTAATTTTTATCCCATCAGGAATGACTTGAAATGCTTCAGAACCTACTAAACTTGGGGGGATTATTATTCTGATATCGATATTTTTTCTTACAGCATGGATGAGACTTTCTTTACATTGTGAAAAAAGATTCAATCCCCACGAATCAACCATTGCGTGAATTGAAGTTTTTGAACCATCTATCATGGTTTCAAGTTGTTTGAAGACATAGTTTGGAGTCAGATGAAAATATCTTTTTTCTTCAGAACCACGAGCTTTTTTACTGTCTTCGCTTACCTGTTTTAGCTTATTTACAAGATTGTTCATTCCATTTACTTTGTTAATTTGTTCTTGCACTATTTCATCAAAGGCGTCATCAGGAGATATGCCCGTGCACATTATTGGTTTGCTTTTTGATATTATGGCAAGTTTTTTCTTTACAAGTTTTAGCAAAATTGGATAAACCTTTGTCCTCGGAAGATTTGAATAGTATGCAAGTTCACCAGCAGAAATTGTGCCTTTTGTTATCAATGTGACATATGCTTGGGCTTCATATTTGCTCAAACCAAACTCTTCTAGGCTTAGTGCTAAGTCCTGTCCTTTTACCATTGCCAAACTTTTGTTACTTATAAGGTAAGTTCAATAGCTAAATTCATTGGACAAATGTTTGAAAAAATACTGAGCTGTATCTGCAGATGGTGTTACTATAGTTACACAAAACAGTGTAACATGAGTTTGATATATGAAAATTCATTATTATGTTTTGTATGTCTGTGCAATCAAAATGGGAAGTTAATCATGTTGCAACAAACACGATCATGCGAACAAGTACGTTAAAGCCAAGGCTTGATTATGCCACCACGCTTGTTGACAGGACACTTGATATACTCATTCAAAAAAAATCTGAGCTTGGGAAAATTAACCTGTCTTTTTATGCAAAAACAAACAAAGGTTTCCCAATCTCAGAATTCAAGGAAAATCTTGTTTATGAGTTAGAAATTTCTCGTGCAATAGAGTCATTACGACAAACTCGAAGATGTTTAGATTCTGTTTTTGGATTAGGGAATATCACTCTGGTCCTTGCTCCAACAATATCTGTCGTAAGAACGGTGCGCTCACACCTTTTTGGTTTGATTTCTGACACCGATGCATCGCTTGGTGAATTGGCCTTAGTACTTGGAGGTCTCATTATAGATGCTGGTCATCTTACAGGTGCAAATCTAGATTTTCAAGAGGCAAATCAACAATCTTGTCTACTCTTGGATGAAGCTAAATTGATTGCCGACTCTAAAATTTACAAGCAGTTCCCTAATGTAGATTTCTTGCAATCATGAGTCGTTATGCTCAATTTTAAAAAAGAATCAGTAAAAGACACTCCAAATCATATTGACCAGATAAGATTGCTTTCATCCAAAATAGAACAAAAAATTGTGCAAAGAGGGATAGACAAAGACGATCAATTTGTAGAAACTCTGTCTGTAGAAGAATTAAAAGACCTAAGACAAGTCATGCTAGCGGCTGATTATTTACTGTTAAAATATCAGGATAAAAAAGACATTAAAGAGTTTTTGGAGGAATTTATAGGAATCATCATGCATGCAGCCAATTCTGTAAACATACTAAGAGATGACATGGATGACCTTCTCATATCTGCAGAAACTGCGCTAAAACAGATTCAAGATCTGCATGAGGATGTTACTCAGAACATATCTTTAGGAAGATTTATGCAAAAGAACCTTGATGAATATAGAGAGCAAAGGAAAGAGCCATTCTCTGGTTCAATTAATTTAACTAATACTGCTACACCAATTTACACACAAGCATACCTAACAAAAACCGCAGTGGAAATTTAGTTGTGGTATGAGTCTAGCTCCTCAAGAATTAGAAAATAGTGCAAGCAAGTTTGC
>JAHEYZ010000037.1 GCA_023251295.1 Nitrosotalea sp.
ACCCCTACGTTTTTCAACTTCATCTGAAAGCCACTCTTTCAATTCTAAAATCTCACGAATCTGATCTTCTGAATAATCCATGTATTTTTTACCGGTACATAGATAATAAATATTAAAACACGATCTAATCTGAGATAATCTTCTCTAGATTGGAAGGACGTATTCTACAAAATCCTTTGATTGGTTTTGTAGTGTATAACCCAGAACTGTTCTTTGAGGCAAGCCATTCCAAAAGTTTCTTGCCATGATGTAGCTTTTTCAATTTTATCCGCCTGTTAGATACTCTGATTTTTGAATATCTTCCGATTCTAGACCCAAAGTCCATTCCAAATAGAATGATTTTTTTTGCCTTAAAATATCTGGCAAGAAACACGCATCTGTCTCCATCAGTAAAGCCTCCAAAATTGTGAATATTTCCAAACGGATGTCCTTCTGTGGTTCCTATGCAATTTCTAAATTCTGATGCCAAATGTAATTTTTCGATGTTGTCTCCATGTGAGTGCACTACCATTATTGTTACACCTTCGCTTGCCTTTTTCAGAAATTCTGGTTTACCATCAAGATCAGTGACCACAACATCTGGCATTATTTTATTTTCAATTAATGCCTGTGTAGCACCATCAGCAACAATTTTTGTTATGTTTTTGTATTTTTTTAATACAGGTATTGAAGAAACAAGAGATGAACCCGCACCTATGACAAACACGGTTTTATTTCTGATTTTTTTCTCTAATTTTTTTATTGGAAATTTTCTTCTTAAAATAGAATTTAGAACTCTTGCTGATTCTGTATCTTCTTTTCTACTAAATTTGAATTCCTTTAAAATCTCATCATATTTTTTTTTCCATCCTCTGATCATGTAAATCTAAATGTAGAGGAGGCCAATCATAAACCATGTGAGTAAATTAGGTCCAATTTCTGTAGGGAATTCAAACCCTGTAAGAATTATGGGAATACTAAACCTTAGCCCCGAATCTTTTTTTAAAAAATCAATAGCTACTGACAAAGAAATGATAGTTAAAAAAACAAGAGAAATTGAAGAACAGGGAGCAGATTTCATAGATGTAGGTGGCATGTCTACAGCACCTTACTTGGAAACAACCATACCACAAAAGACAGAATCAGAGAGAATAACTAGAGCAATAAAAATAATTCAGGATGTATCAAATCTTCCAATTTCAGTAGATACATGTAGATCAGAGGTTGCAAAGTCTGCTCTTGAACTTGGAGTTGATATAATTAATGATATTTCGGGTTTAAAATATGACAAAGAGATGCCATGGATAATGGAAAAATATGATCCATCAGTTGTACTTTGTGCATTTAGCAAAAACCTAGTTAAAGGCAATCAAATAACCCAAACTAAGAATCTTTTACGTGAAAGCATAGAAATTGCAAAATCTGCACACATTTCAAAAAATCATATTGTTGTTGATCCTGCAATAGGCTTTTTCAGAAAAAAGGGGAAAGGCGAATTTTTTACTAGAATAAATTCTGATTGGATAAAAAGAGATCTAGAAATTCTAAACAATTTACATTTGATAAAACAAAGACATCCACTACTTGTTTCTGTTTCAAGAAAGTCATTTATTGGAAATTTATTACAAATTAAAAATCCAAATGACAGACTTTATGGTTCTCTTGCAGCAGAATCTATAGCCGTCCTGAATGGAGCAGATGTTATTCGAACGCATAATGTTCAAGAAACCAAAGAAGTGATTACCATCGCACAAAAATTATCTCATCGTTTCAGGAAAGGCTTATAACAGAATTTTATTCTACACTAGAAGGTTTAGTTGGAAATACGGGAAGGACTGACTTTTGACGATGTGCTCCTAGTACCCAAACGTTCCAGTATAGTTACTAGATCTCAAACCAATCTACAGACCAAACTATCAAAGAACATATCACTTAACATTCCAATCATTAGTGCAAATATGGATACGGTAACAGAATCTGCGATGGCTGTAGCCATGGCACGTGAAGGTGGAATAGGAATAATACATCGATTTCTTACAATTTCAGAACAAGTAAATGAAGTACTAAAAGTCAAACGTTCTGGAAGTGTAATAATTGAAAATCCATACTTTATCAAACCGGATCAATCTGTCAAAGAAGCTATTAGTTACATGAAAGAAAAGGAGGTATCTGGACTTTTGGTAACTGATTCTAACTCTAAACTAGTAGGAATTCTAACAAGGCGTGATATCATGTTTGAATCTGAAGGCACCAAACTTGTCAAAGATGTTATGACAAGCGATGTAGTTACAGCCAAACCAGGGATCAGTGCGTCAGAAGCAAAGAAAACTCTACAAGAAAATAGAATAGAAAAACTTCCCATTGTAGATGAGAAGGGTCTTGTAAAAGGTTTGATAACAAGCAAAGACATCATGAATATTGATAACTACCCTGCTGCTTCAAAGGACAAAAAAGGAAGACCTCTTGTTGGATCAGCCGTAGGAGTGAAAGGTGACTTTATGGAAAGAGCAGAAGCATTACTTGAAGCTGGAACTGATGTAATTGTCGTAGATATTGCACACGGTCATAGCGATAATGCAATTAATACAGTCAGGTTAATCAAAAAGGCCTTTCCAACTTCTGAATTAATAGCAGGCAATGTCGCAACGGCTCATGGAGCTGAAGATTTAATCAAAGCAGGCGTAGATGCAGTTAAGGTAGGCGTGGGATCAGGTTCAATATGCATTACTAGAGTAATAACTGGTTCTGGCGTTCCTCAACTCACCGCAGTACTTGACTGTGCAAAAATTGGCAAAAAATACGACGTTCCAATAATTTCTGATGGAGGAGTACGAACATCTGGTGATGCTACCAAAGCATTAGCAGCTGGAGCATCTACTGTAATGGTTGGAGGTATGCTTGGTGGAACCGACGAGAGTCCAGGCTCACCAGTTATGAAGAATGGAAAAAGGTTCAAGATTTACAGAGGCATGGCTTCATTTTACGCCTCCCTTGGAAGAAAATCCAAAGAAACAGGCAGTGTATCAATAAGTGAGGATCTAAATGATTATGTTGCTGAAGGAGTAGAAGCAATGGTTCCATACAAAGGCAGTGTAACAGACATCATAAAACAACTGACAGGAGGAATCAGATCTGGATTAAGCTATTGTGGTGCAAACACAATTCAGCAAATGCAAGAAAATGCTGAATTTATGAAAATGTCAAGGGCAGGTTTTGCAGAAAGCCAACCACATGATGTAGATCTGATGTAATTCACTTTTAAATATAGTATACAAATTAGTTGGTCTAATGCTTAGTAAATATACAATTGTTGGAATGATAATTGGTTGTATTATTACTGGATTAGGTATCTATGGTCTGATTGATTCATTAAGTAATCCACTTGTAACATATGAAAAAACAGTAGACATTGGGTCATTCAAAAATTTTGATTTTGATGCGATGGAAAATTTTCATGAAATACTGAATGTTACTGGTAGCTCATTTCATGTTAAGATTGAAACTCCAGACGATGGTCTTCAAGTAGATGAAGATTTCAAAATTTTCAAACAATTTGATTGGTTTAGTCTTAAAGATGGAGTAAACAGAATTAATATTACTAATACCGGTGATTCAGAAGCCAAAATCTATGGGAAATTTCAAGCAGTAGCTAATCCTCTTGTTTTTCCATTCCACATGCTTTTGATAATCTCTGGAATTATAATAATTGGAGTTAGTGCTGGATTCACTATAAGAAAACCCAGGGGTTTTTAGTTCAACTCTGCACGTGGATATGATCCAAGTACTTTGAGAAATGTAGCATTTTCGTTTATCTTGGTCAACACATCAGCTATTTGTTGTTCACTTTCATGACCTTCAAAATCTACATAGAAATTGTATTCCCAAGGTGTACTTTTTGTTGGACGTGATTCTATCTTGGTAAGATTTATTTTATTTGAATTAAATTTCTCAAGAATGCTATAGAGTGCACCTGGAATATGTTTTATTGAAAATATTATTGAAGTCTTGTCTTTTCCAGTTTTTTCTTGTTTCTTTTTTGCAAGGACTAGAAATCTAGTATAGTTATTTACGTTGTCTTCTATATTCTCCTTAATTATAGGAACCTTGTATATCTCAGCGGCTCTCTTACTTGCAATACATGCAGCATTTTTGCTTTTTAATTCAAGTAAAATTTTCACACTACCAGCTGTATCATATGTAGGAATAGATCTGAACTTGTGTTCTTGAATAAACTTTCTACACTGTCCAAGTGCTTGTGGATGAGAATATACCGTATCAATCTGTTTTAATTCTTCAAACCCAATCAAACAGTGTTTTATTCTATAATAGATCTCGCCCACAACATTAAGGGTAGTAGACAAGAGTAGATCATAGCTTTCACCCACACTGCCCTCAAGAGAGTTTTCAATCGGAAGTATAGAGAAATCTGTGTCACCTTTTTCTGTTGATTCTAAAACTTCGTAAAATGTAGGATGTGGTATGGTTTCTATATTATCTCTAAAAAAGTGAAACGCCGCTGCTTCACTATAAGCCCCTCTTTCCCCTTGAAATGAAGCTCGAAGCATTATTCTTACTGGGATCCTAGTTTTATAAAATCGCTGTTTCCAAACTTACTTGAAAGCTTTCTCTCTTCGATGTAACCGCAATCTACACATTTTACATTGGCACCTATCTGTACTACCTTACCAGCACATTTGTTACACTGTGTAAATAAAACTCCAAGTTCAGACTCGCTAATTGTTGCATGAATTGCTCCATTTAAGTGACTGATGATTTTGACCATGACTACATCACTTACCCTTGCAATGATTCTTTTCTTTGCTCCCCTTGCCTGACATATACACTCTAGACCAGAATGTGTTGGTTTGCCATTAATGTATAACATGTTGATAGCAAACATGTTGTTCATTAATGCCACCACATATCCAATGACTAGGTCATTTACTTGTGGAACTGCGGGTGACTTTAATTGATTAATCTTTGCAATTCGATTAGTTTTATCAAATTCTTTAGTGCCTACGACTACAGATCGTATGGTATGTCCATCATCAAAAGTATTTCTACCTGTTTCAAATTCTTCTATGGTTGCTACCTTGTCACCTGGTAAACTGAATTCAGACAATACAGAATTTTTATCCTTGTTGATTATAATTGTTTATAGCCAGTGGGGAATTTGCAAAAATTCATCCATGCTTTCATGTTTTAATAATTTTAAAAGTGCATTTGCTTGTGGAGTAGAAAGAACAGGTTTGTGAAAATGATTATCTGTAGATATTCTAGGACACGCAACTTGAATGAAAGCATCGATCCCTTTAAGGT
The DNA here is from genome assembly GCA_023251295.1 of Nitrosotalea sp. Taxonomy (GTDB): domain Archaea; phylum Thermoproteota; class Nitrososphaeria; order Nitrososphaerales; family Nitrosopumilaceae; genus UBA8516. Next base: position 5,299 of record JAHEYZ010000037.1, read on the forward strand.
TACCAAGTCTTTCATCAGTAATCTCAGTCAAAGCAAAGAGTTGAACCTTTTTACCTGCTTTTTCAAGCTCGTTTCTAAATTTCAAGGCAGTAGTTTTTGAAAACTGACCCTCTTTAAGACCCACTATGATTCCAAAGGTCTCAGCTTCAGCTGCTTTGTATACGGCAAGAATAGCTTTTTGCTGAAGTTTTGAAGCAAACTCTGAAACCTCTCTTACCTCATTAAAATAAGGATCGAGTATGTAGGTTGGTTTTCCAGTTGAAAGGGCAATTCCTGAGGCATGAAAAGCACTTTGACCTAAAAACACATTTGCATCCACACTATCTTTTGTTTCTATTATTGGATAAAACTCGCATCCAAAAACCTGCCCATCATTTAACTGGCCTTTTCCTTTTCCAATTTTTACCCTAACTCCACCTTCTTCTAGAATTTTTTTTACTTTCTCTATCTGTAAAAGGTGCTGGCTATCAGTTACTAGTGAAACGGTTTTTCCTGTAAGTTCAGTAACACATTTCATTGCTACTTTATCAAAGGAAATGTCATCAAATGCATCAATAAGAATAATGTTATCACCAAATGTGGTCTCGTTTATGGTGTGTCCTATGTGAAAAAGTATTTCAGCACCTAATACTTTGGCTCCATTTGTATTCATATCACAAGTACCAAAACATGTATCTGCAAGAACATATGCGGGGATGCCAAATCTTTCCATTATTTTTGATGCAGTTTCTTGTACTTTGGGTAGTATTCCATCAGGTCCATTCAAAGCAACAGATACAGGTTTTCTTTTTTGGATCTCATCGAAGATTCTATTTTCATCTATTATTATCATTTGTTGTTTTAGAGCTCACTCGTTTTTAATTTAAATCAAGCGAAGCTACACAATATTTAATATCGTTTGACCTAACACCATGACATGGCAATTGCGTTTGTTCTAATAAATGCAGAACTTGGAGCAGAAAATGAACTAGTAAACCAGCTAAAGGCTATTGAAAATGTAAAGTATGTGTATGTTCTTTATGGAGCCTATGATTTAGTGGTGAAAATTGAAGCCCCTGACAGTGCAACTCTCAAAAAAACGATATCTAACGACCTAAGGCAACTCAAAAATGTGCGTTCTACACTCACAATGACTGTAATTGATGAAAACTAGCTCCGTACTTCACATCGGATTTGATGACACAGACTCTAGAAAGGGAATGTGCACAACATTTCTTGCATACAAGATTGTAGAATATCTAAAAAAAGAAAATGTACAATTTTTGGACTATCCATATCTGATCAGATTTAACCCTAACATACCATGGAAGACGCGAGGAAATGGTGCTGTAGCTATCAAAATTAAAACTGAAAAACCAGACGCAATTAAAAAAAACATAATTGGATTTATCAAGAAATATTCTTCGATAAAGGAAGGTGCAAACCCTGG
>JAHEYZ010000038.1 GCA_023251295.1 Nitrosotalea sp.
TTTTGGATGAGACCAATGGACTTTACTGTCGGACAACCAGTGCCATTATACAGAAACTCTGTATTCGTTAAAGGTTGGACTGAATTAGCAGATTAAGTCCTACAATAACTTCTTTTTATTTTCTAATCCTAGTATACACTATCGCTGTGTAAATATACGGAAAAATTCTACTTAAACCATTGAGCAAACCAGGTAATTTATGGCGTAAAGTACATGGTAGAATTACAAAGAAACCAACTAACTTTAGTTGGCTAATCAATAACAAACTTGCTGGTAGTGGAATGCCAACATCATCTGCAGAATTAGAATGGATCTTCAAAACTGGTGTAAAATCCATTATAACCATGACAGAAGAACCTTTACCCGAATCTTGGATAAAAAATATAAAATATCTTCACGTGCCTACAGAAGATCTTTCTGCGCCAGACATGGAAAAAATTGATGATACTTTAGAATACATACATGAAAGAATAAAAAACAATGAACCAACAATGGTTCATTGTGCTGCAGGAATTGGTAGGACAGGCACAATTCTAGCTTGCTATCTTATCAAGTATCATGGGCTTTCCACTAATGATGCAATTAGCAAAGTACGTAAAGAAAGACCCGGTTCTATACAATCAGAATCTCAAGAAATTGCAATCGGATTATATTATAAATTCATAACCAAGTAACTATTCTGGTATTGATGTAGTTACCATCTTTCCATTCTCAAGTTTAATGAACAGATACCTGTTATCTTTGAAAATTAATGTTATCTCATTTTCTTTTTCAGATTTGTCCTCAATTTCAAGCAATTCTTGGCCTCTGATTCCATCAAATTTTGTCATATTTTCACTTCATTAATTCCATTTATATCCTATTTGGTAATCTCGATTTCAACTTCTTCTGAATGAGTCTTTTCACTACAGGATTCTGTATAATCATGTTTTAACCAAGAAACAAAAACTTCTGCTCCGACCTTGTGTTTTCCCTCTCCGAGTTCAGCAGCGCTAAATTCCATTTTTTCATCAAAATCAAGAAACATTTCTTGTGCTTCAGTTTGTGTTCTTGGAATAAATGGTTCAAAATTCTTTGCTATTTGTACCCAAATCTTTTTTTCTGCGATCTGAGTAAGCTTTGGATTACGTGTCCAAAAAATAGCAGCCTTTCTATAAGTGTCTAGTGGTTTTCCAATCTCGCGTTTTCGTAGTCCACCTGTGTAAAGTTTTACACCATATTTTAACTTAAACGCATTATCATGTTTACCGTATGCTTTCTCCCAATTATTTTCATTCCATGCTTCACGTAATGCTCCCATTATAGAAAATTTTACATTTATTATGACATTTTCATTTAACTTAAAGAGATTATTTGATTTTGCTAATTCCATATTACCAATAAAGCTCTTTTCACTAGTCACGCACCGTAATGATTTATATCCTCAATAAGTGTTTTTTTGATTTGCGATGGATGCAAAAATTACAGACTCTTCTTCAAAAGAAATTAGCTTGACTATAACAAAATCTGACATCGGCACATTATACATAGTACAACATGAATTACTAAAAGAACCAGGAGTAGAATTTGCTGGTGTAATAATGAAACATCCACTTACTAAAGAATATTGGATGCGTGTTAACACATCAAAAGGAAACCCATTAAAGGAAATTGAAAAAGCTACAAAATCTGCCATTGAATATGCGAATGAATTAAAAAAATTAGTAAATTCTAAAATTAAAGGTGTTTGAATGAAATTTTGCCCCAAATGTGAGGCACGTCTTAAGCAAGATACTTCTGAAAAAAATTCTACTTGTCCAAAATGTGGGTATAGTGAAAAGAGTACAAACCAACGTAAACAAGTCACAGTAGAAAGCAAGTCAACAATAGATGTGTTGGATGAAAATGAACCTAAAGAAACTTTACCAACCATAAAAATTGAATGCGAAAAATGTAGACACGACGAAGCAGTATGGTGGATGTTACAAACTAGAAGTGCAGATGAACCAACAACCCAATTCTATCGTTGTACTAAATGTAGTTACACTTGGAGAAACTACGCATAACGTTTAACTTGAACATGTTAGACATGTGATTGAGTTTGGTATTTTCCGCAAAGACTGGTGGTTCAGATGAATGGAAGGCAATAATCTCAGCAATTTCGACTTTAGTTGAAGAGGCAACATTTGAGTCAACTGGAGAAGGTATATCATTTAGAGGAATGGATCCATCACATGTTGCTCTAATAGACATAGCATGGCCAAACTCGGCATTTGAAAAATACGAGTGCGATAGTGATGTAAAGTTTGGGGTCAGAATAGACGAGTTTTCTAAATTAATCAAAAGAGCAGATAAAAAAGACAGCATAGAGATCAGTATTTCACAAGACAACCTCTTACTTGTAACAATAGGGAAAAATAAGAAATACAAAATGAGGCTTATAGAGAGTTCTGCAACTGATACTCCCTTACCAAAAATCTCCTATAATGCAAAAATTGGGATAACCTCAACAGAGTTTGATAAAATTCTTGGCGATATTCAAGTAGTATCAGAATATTTATCCATAAATGCAACTGCTACCAACGCTGAATTTTCTGGGAGAGGAGATTCTGGTGAAGCAGTTATAACTTTAGAAAAAGGAATGCCCGAAATGCCTGAGATTGAAGTAAAAGAAACCAGTGTAGCAACTTACAGTTTAGAATATCTTAACAGTATTGTAAAAGCTGTAGGGGGAGTTGCTGGTACGGTGATTTGTGAATACTCGACTAAGATGCCACTAAGACTAGAATTCAAAGTAGCAAACGTAGGTAGGATTCATTTCTATTTGGCACCACGGGTAGAAAGTTAAAGCATTTAAGGACAATTAAAAGAGATATACTGAATTGAAACTTATACTCAAGTTTGGCGGAACATCGATATCATCTGCTGCAAACATTAGACATGTAGCTAAACTTTTACAATCACTATCCAAAGATCATGAGATAATCTCTGTTTTCTCTGCAATAACTGGTGTTACTGATGATCTGATACGGATTACTTCTCTAATACAAAAAGGAAATAAAGATGTTGCAAATAACTTGGCAAAAAAAATAATCAAAAACCACATGCAAGTAGCAAGTCAATGTATAAAAAATTTAAAGATACGAAATGAACTAGTAAAAAAAATAAGAACTGATTTATCAGAACTTGAAGAATTATTGCATGGAATGCTCTTACTTGGGGAAGTAACTCCTCGTTCCTCTGATTATCTAATATCGTTTGGTGAACGGCTATCTATCAACTTGGTTGCTTTTACCTTAAATGATTTAGGCTCAAAAGCAGTAGCCCTTACAGGTAAAGACATTGGAATAGTAACAGATTCAAATTTTGGTGAAGCCAAACCTCTGTTGGATACAACAAGACTTCGTGTATCCCATACTATTGAATCACTTTTAGAAAAAAAGCTTCTTCCTGTTATTGGGGGCTTTGCAGGTGCTGATCAATATGGGAACATAACCACGTTTGGTAGGGGAGGTTCTGATTATACTGCTACAATTGTAGCGTCTAGCATAAAAGCAGATGAAGTTTGGTTGATGAGCGATGTAGATGGATTAATGACAACGGATCCAAAAATTGTAAAAAATGCTAAGGTCCTAAAAGAGGTGTCTTACACAGAAGCTATGGAAATGGCACTCTTTGGGGCAAAATATATTCATCCGCGTGCACTTGAACCTCTAGTTACAAAAAAAATCCCCTTAAGGATTAGAAGTACTTTTAACATTAAAAATCTTGGAACTCTTGTTACTGCTTCACCAAAAGCGGATACACAAAAAACTGTGAAATGTGTTAGCACAATACGACATACAGGATTAATCGACGTTAGAGGAGGAAGTATGGTGGGTGCGCCTGGAACAGCAGCCACAATATTCTCTGTACTGGCAAAAGCTGGAGTTAACGTTATGATGATTTCACAAAGTCCTTCAGAGTCAAGTATTTCTATAATCGTTAAAAAGAACGATCTTGATAAAGCAGTAAATACACTTGAGATGAACCTACTAGGTAAGATAATAAAAAAAGTTGAGGTGACTGTAGATGTAGCAATAATAGCATTGATTGGTTCTGGAATGCGGGGAATAGTAGGGGTGGCATCAAAAGTGTTTGCAGCCGTAGCAAAAAAAGGTGTTAATGTTGTTATGATCGCTCAGGGTTCATCAGAACTAAACCTTGCATTTGTAGTTAAAGATGAAGATTGTAATACTGCAGTACAAGCATTACATGACGAATTTGAGCTTGCAAAAATAAATTAAATCTTACAAAACCAGTCCAGAAAAAGGCATTTATGTAAACCATTGATTTTGACTGTATGAACAAATACTTCGTTATGACAATAATTATGATAATGATAACTACAATTCTTTTGGTACCTTTACTAACAGATCAATTTGTTAATGCAAAAACACTAAAAAAAATTCAATTCACTCAAACCCTGACTTCAATGCAGGATCCAGGCCAAGGACATGAAAGTCATCAACTTGCAATAATATTATCCCCTGATAAAGGAGCAATTTATCATGGTTCTATAACATATTCTGCAAGTGAGCCTGTACAAATTGTTGTCTTACATGAAATTGACAAAGAAGATGCAAAAGGACAACCTACATGGACAGTAGATGGTAATACCGTTTTTGGGCTAACACTTGTAGATCCTGGTACAAATTCAGGTTCGTATGAATTTACCGGAGCTGCTTTAGCCTTGCATACAAAAAACACAAACAAATTCACTACAACGGTAAGTGTCGATGGATGGATACGAGGACAAACACCAGAATTTATGGAAAAGAAAGGAGAAACTGTTTTTGAACCATCTTTGAAATTATCACGATCAAATGTTTTAACAGAAATTCCATTACACAAAGCACTTTTTGAGGGAAAATCTGTTTACTATATAATTACAGATACAAATGATAAAAAATATGCCAAGGAAATTTCTGAAAAACAGAAATGGAAAGTTGAAATCGCTTATCCACTGAGTAAGACTCCAAAAGAATCCTTAAGTGATGTTTACATATTCCTTAATGGAACCAAAGGTAATGGAACTCGTGGATTTCAAGATGAAGTCTTTTCAAGTACACCGGCGCAAACAGAACAATATAGCGCAATACATTCTATTACACACGTTACTTGGAAAGATAATCAGGAACCAAAAGTTCTAGACTCTGTTCAACAAATTCTAGATGCACAAAAAGAAGATAAAATAAAACTTGAAAAAACCAGTGCAGTAATTAACATGCCACAAATTGTATGGCCTGATGGCCAGATGTCTGTTAGGAAAGATAAGAATCTCATTGATGACATACCATACGATGGTGAACAAATTTTTGAAATAAACCAAGAAAAGATGACTGTAACCTTTGTAGCGCATAGAGGATGGGGATTTGATGGAAGAACAATCTACTATATTGAAACAGACGCAACACCTTCTGGACCTGCTAATGTGATGGGAGTGACAAATGTACCAACACTTGTAAAAGCCCTAAATAGCACAGCCGTAATAGACCAATACCAATTTACCAACGGAATCAAAGGTTCAGGGTCTCTTGGCTTTCAACCAGGCATTGCATCAACTGCTTTGGGTGATGATACATACAGTCCACTATGTAGAATATCTATAGTAACATGGAATGAATCTTCCAAAGTATCAGTTCTTGAGACAATAGATGACATCAATGTAAAGAAATCAACCGGAGATGTAACAGTAGAACTGGCAAAACCAATGGACAGTGGTTATATTGTAAACTGTCCTTTCATAGATCCATTCCAATAGAATGAATTTTTGAAAACGGATAAATGGTATTAAAGAACGATTCTTCATAGAATGGCTGGAAAATTATACATTGTTGGTGTTGGTCCCGGTCACCATGATCATATGACCTTTCGGGCAAAACAGGTAATTGAAGAAAGTGATACAATTGTAGGATACGAAACTTATGTTGATTTGGTAGCTGATCTTATAGAAGGTAAAGATGTTTACCGATACGCAATGACTCAAGAAGTGGAAAGGGCTCATCAATGTATTGAGCTTGCAGAATCCGGGAAAATAGTTTCTCTTGTTTCAAGTGGAGATCCTGGAATTTATGGGATGGCCGGACTAATCTATGAAATTCTTGCAGAATCAGACTGGGATAGAAATAATGGACTGTATGTTGAATTAATTCCCGGTGTGTCTTCGCTTAATTCTTGTGCTGCATTAGTTGGATCACCATTAATGACAGATTTTGCTGTAGTAAGTATGAGTGATTTACTTGTTCCTTGGGAAATAATAGTAAAAAGAGTGGAGGCTGCGGCACAAGGAGATTTTGTCATAGTGATATACAACCCATCGAGCAAAAAAAGAATTCATCAACTGCAAGATACCAGAAAAACCTTGTTAAAATATCGGTCTCCTGCTACACCAGTAGCTATAGTAAAAGGAGCATACAGAGAATCTCAAACAATAGTCCTTACTGATCTTGAAAATTTAGAAAATCATTCAGACAAACTTGGTATGATTAGTACTGTCATTATTGGAAACTCGTCTACATACATGTACAAAAATATGATGATTAATCCCCGTGGTTATAAATCAAAATACAATATATCAGAACCTCAAGCAACAAATTAGCATGAAATCAATCCATGTTGGTCTTACTTTACCGCAAGGATGGCTTGATGAATTTCCTGATAATAACGCGTATGATCAATTTCTGTTTTCTAAATCGGTAGCACTAA
>JAHEYZ010000009.1:0-6338 GCA_023251295.1 Nitrosotalea sp.
CTGGATCGGAAGGGATTCGAACCCTCGACCTTTGCGGGATTATTCCTTACGCAGTGTGAGTGCGTCATCCTAACCAGCTAGACGACCGATCCGAGTTTGTTTGATTTTAGCACTATTTAGGGGTAATTCTGATTGATATCAATCAAGTCGTTACTTTTAGAATTATCAAAATACTTTGCGCCACATTTGAAACATTGCCACACAAAATCATTGCCTTTTCTTCCTTGATATTGCATTGGCAAATTACATGCAGAACAAGTTGTTTCAATCATACCAAAATGAAATTAAAAATTAAAAGAGATTAAGAGACGTGGAATTCTTTATCCAGTCTTTACGCCAGCCTTTGCTGTTGGATCTGCGTTGATTGGGTCAACCGTGATAGTAACAGTGTCTGTTTTTACTCTTCCCAATCCATCTGTTACTGTAAGCTCAAAGACCAAAGTCTTTGTTTCACCGTTTGTGACTTCGGGTGAAGTAAATGTTGGCGATGCTACTTTGCTTGATGATAGTGTGACTGTTTCTCCTTCAATTTGAGCCCATGACAAAGTCACTGCGGTGCCGCTTGGGTCATTGCCAGATCCATGTAGTGTAACTGTCACATTTTCATCTACTACTTGGTCTTTACCTGCGTCTGCAATCAAGTCAGCTGGTTTGACGTTTTTAACAGTAATTGATACTGTATCAGGTTCACTGTCCGCCATGCCGTCGTTTACAATTAACTGGAATGTCAGTGTTGTATCATCCTCCACTTTTGGTGCAGTAAAGGTTGGATACTGGTCTGCTGTAGATGACAAGGTCACTGCTGGTCCTTCAGTTTGTGACCACATGAAAGTCAGTGCGTCTTCATCTGGATCACTTCCAGAGCCTTGTAGTCTTGCAGAGGTATTTTCTGATACTGATTTATCAGAACCTGCGTCTGCCACAGGTACTTCATTAACTGGATTAACTCTTACTATGACAGAGTCAGTGTCTTTACCACCCAATCCATCGTCTACAGTAAGTCTGAATGTCAATGTCTTTGTTTCACCATTCTTCACCACTGGTGCAGTAAAGGTTGGAGCAGCTTCCTCTTCAGATGACAATTCTACAGGTTCACCACCGGTTTGTGACCACTTGAATGACAATTGATCCTTGTTTGAATCCTTGCCAGAGCCGGTTAATCCTACTTCAGTCTGTTCATCAACTATTTTATCAGAACCTGCGTTGGCATTTGGATTACTATTGACCGGAGATACTGTAATTTTAACTGAGTCAGAATCAGAGCCTCCGTACTTGTCAGATACTGTTAGTGTAAATTCCAAACTCTTTGATCCACCATTTGGTACTGCTGGTGCAGTAAATGTGGGTACTGGAATAATATTTGAAGATAATTTGATCTGCTCTCCACCCGTTTGTTTCCAGGCATATCGTAGTTTGTCTCCGTCTGGATCTTCACCAGAACCTGCTAGTTTAACAAGAGAACGTTTGAATACGGTTTGATCAGGACCAGCGTCTGCTGTTGGCGGATTATTACCTGTTACAACTCTTACTGCGACCAAATCAGTGGCACTGCCTAATCCTTCTGCAGAAACGGTAAGTTTGAACATCAGAATCTTTGTTTCACCATTTGTTACATCAGGTGCGATAAATGAAGGAGTGGCTGTATTATCACCATCTAACAATACTTGTTCACCAAATGTCTGTGTCCATGCGAAGGTTAGTTCCTCACCATTGGGTGCGCTGCTTTTGGTTCCATCCAAGTCAACTGGAGTACCTTCGTCCACTGTTTGGTCCGGACCTGCGTCTGCATCAAGCAAACTAACTAATGTCTTTCCTACAGTTACCATGGTTATGTCAGTTGCCTTTCCACCAAATCCGTCAGTTACTGAACATTCAAATGTTAATGGCTGTTGAATAATTCTAGATGGAGCTGTAAACGTTGGAGTTGCAGTAGTACTTGACGAAAGTACAACTGGAACTCCATTAATTTGTCTCCATAAAAATGATAATTTGTCACCATCAGAGTCGGTTCCAGAGCATGTTAATTGTACCTCAGAAAGTGGATCAACTTCTTGATTTTCACCTGCGTCTGCAGTCGGATAATTGTTAATTGGTTCTACTGTAATTCGTACAGAGTCTGTATCTTTACCCCCACGTCCATCTTCTACTAAAAGTTCAAATCCTAAAATCTTTGTCTGACCGTTGTCTACATCAGGAGCAGTAAAGTATGGGTTTTTTGCTGTTGCTGATGAAAGCTCAACTGATTCTCCTTCCGTTTGCTCCCAGGAGTAAGTCAACACATCTTCTGGGTTGGGATCAGATCCTTCTCCAGTAAGTGTTACCTTTGTTCCTTCTTCAACATGATAAGTGTCATCGTTTAGTAATCTTTCTTTTGGATAAATGTCTGGACACCCATCATTATCTTTGTATTTGTTCCAAGTTTCAGGAGAAGTTGGGCACTTGTCTTCATCATTGAAAAATCCATCTTTGTCATCATCAGGAGTTCCTGGAACATATTGACGTGGTGGAACATATTCATCTGGGCAACCATCAGTGTCCTTGAATTGATTAAAAACTTCTGCATCAGTTCTGCATCTATCCTGCCAATCGGGAACTCCGTCTTCATCAGTGTCGATCAACATTGAGGCTTTGGAAGTAGGTACAACACGGTCAGGACATCCATCTTCGTCTATGAATTTGTTATATGTCTCTCCAAAGGTGGGGCATTTGTCAACTGTATCCTTCAATCCATCTCTATCGGTATCAACTTGAGAGTCAAGCTTGTCTGGGCAACCATCACTGTCTAAGAATTTATTGTAAGTTTCTGGCTGACTAGGACAATTGTCTCTTCTATCGGTAATTCCATCGTCATCAGCATCTAACATTCCCTTTGATTTTTCGGCTGGTGAGACATCTGGACATCCATCCTCGTCCTCAAATTTGTTGTTTGTCTCCTTTGCGTCAGGACATGAATCATAAAGGTCTGAAACACCATCTAAATCGGTATCAAGAGTGGAAAGGTATAGATCTGGGCAACCGTCGTCATCCATTATTCCTTCATAGTCTTCTGGTAAGACTGGGCAATCATCAACATCGTCCGAAATACCGTCCTTATCACGATCAATTTCTTGAGCAAATACACTTGGTAAAGCACTAAAAAGTAGCAAAAATGCTAAAGTCAGCGCATAAAACTTGGATTGCAATATTACTGGGAATAAAATCACATGATTAAAAGCTTTCGTTCATTTCGGTCATGATTTTGTGATCGTGTTTTTCATTTTGGGAATTTGTCATGTCTATTTTTTTGCTTCCCTAAATGGTATATTTAGATCATTTATTGAACTTTTGACAGGATTGTTTTCAAACAAACCAGATCGATAAATTCCATATTTTCAGTCCGCACATAGTTTTTAACAACAATAATACCTCTTTAGATAAAATGCTGCATTTTGATCTTGGCCAATGGGATTTAACAGAACTAGTGAAGGATCACAAAAGTCCCCAATTTACAAAAAAAATTCACATAATAGAAGACAAGGCAAAAAGGTTTGGAAAAAACAGAGTCTATTTGAAACAGAGTATTTTACCAAAAAAATTTTTCGGGATTCTCAAAGAATTAGAGGATCTTTCAGAGGATGTTAGCGTAGTTGGAGGTTATGCGTCTCTTGCTTATTCTGTTAACACACAATCTGATGAAGCAACAACACTACTTACAAGAATAACAAAGTTAGGATCTGAGATTGAGAATAGAACATTGTTTTTTGATCATTGGTGGAAAAAACAGATTGACCAAAAAAACGCTAAAAGATTGATGAGACAAGCAGGCCAGTTGACAGAGTTCCTAAGACACAAACGAGCGGTGGCAAAATATGCCCTCACAGAGCCTGAGGAGAAAATAATCAACTCCATGGATGTCACAGGAAGTATGGCCCTTGTAAAATTATATGATAAAATTACCACTGGTTTCCAATATGTGGTAAAAATTGACGGTAAAGAAAAAAAGTACAACAGAGAGCAACTTACACAGTTAATCAAAAACTACAAATCAAAAACAAGAGAAGCTGCTTACAGATCGCTTTTGGAAGGGTATGAAAAACACAGGGGTGTTCTTGGGGAAATATATCAAAATTTAGTGTTAAACTGGAAAAATGAATGTCTTGAAATTAGAAAATATATCTCACCAATTTCTGTCAGAAACATTGGAAATGATGTAGATGACAAAACAGTTGATTCTCTTCTTTCAGTTTGCAAAAATAATACATCTGTGTTTCAGAACTATTTCAAACATAAAGCTCGTATGCTTGGGATAAAAAAACTCCGCAGATACGATATCTATGCACCGGCTTTAACAAACATAAAACAAAAAACATACACGTTTGATCAAGCAGTGAAACTTGTTTTAAAAACTTTGAATGATTTTAGTCCACAATTATCAGAACATGCAAGAAAAGTATTTACAAAAAAACATGTTGATTCATCAATTAGACCCGGGAAAAGAAATGGTGCATTTTGCAGTACTATAGTACCAAAAATTTCACCATACATTTTTGTGAATTTTAATGGAAAAACAAATGATGTTTTTACTCTTGCACACGAACTTGGCCATGCCATCCATAGTTCATCTGCATCCGACAAATCAATATTCGTACAAGAGGCATCACTTCCTTTAGCAGAAACAGCATCAACTTTTTCAGAGGTGCTGCTGTACGATGAGATTTTAAACAAAGTAACAGATGATGAAAAAAGAATGATTCTTACTGAACAAGCAGATGATCTTTATTCAACTATAATGAGACAGGCCTTCTTTACTACGTTTGAGGTTTCTGCCCATAACAAGATAGGAGAGGGAGCAACTATTGAAGAAGTCAGTCAGGAATATAGTAAAAATCTCAAAGAGCAGTTTTCAAATTCGATTGATATCTCAGAAAACTTTGGAATTGAATGGACCTGTATACCTCACTTTTATCACACTCCTTTTTACTGCTATGCATATTCATTTGGAAACCTGCTTGCACTTTCTTTCTTTCAACGATACAAGGAAGAAGGGAGATCCTTTGTACCAATCTACCTTGAGGTTCTTAGTGCAGGAGGATCAAAGAAACCAGAAATTCTCCTCAAAGAATATGGCATAGACATCACATCTGAAGAATTCTGGCAGAATGGGTTTACATATATCAAAAATCAGATTGATACATTGATCAGTTCTTGAATAAAAGCGCCTAGCAGTGGGCGCCCCCACTGCTAGGCAATGTTCCCCTGCGGTTTGAACCGATGTCAACCATACTGAGCACAGATTACAATTTAAACTATTGTAAATGGATCGGCTAAAAGTATTTTATTTTATTATATCTAAGTAATTCCAAGTGAAATTTCCTAGGTGTTGTAACAAGGATCCTTTGTATTTGATTACTTATGATTGTGGTCCAGAGCCAAATGAAACAATTCTTGTTTGTAAAGACCATTACAAAGAGGAACCTTTTCAACGATTTGCAATAAAGATAGAAAAATTGCAAGAGTAAACTTAATAGTTACTCATAAAAACCTGGATTATTGTTTAAGCTTGTATATTTTTCATTAATGATTATTTTGTTGTGTTTTAGTACATATGATTCATTTGCACAACAACCAAGACTTGCAACTTTTCATGAAACCGCACAAGTAGTAATTGACCAAAAATTTCAAAATCAAACATCATCTTCCATCACTGTTCTGAGTACAAGCAATCAAGAGATTCGTGTTCCAATAGAACTTGATGAAAAAATTCGTAGCATGAAAAATGTTACCGCAGTTGTAATAACAAATGAAGAAAAGTGCATACTAGGAGTGATTGACAAGGCATGTGTTTTGATAAATATCTCTAAAGATGGATTTGCTGGTGGCATTACTGAAGCACAGAAAAAAGGAAAAGAAATTGGTAATGCTCTCATTAATGATATAAATAAAGCATTTAACATCGATGCAGAATTTCATTCCGTTTTTATCCACGTTGATGACAAATTAAACAAGGAGTTGAATACGACAGGAATAATTTCTGGTCGTGGAACAGTATCAACAGTATATACATTTTCAAAATCCGATTCATCATTTTTATATGAGGGACTTTCTGCAGCACTAATTCCAAAAGAGATAAGAGACTCTGGAGGGTTTTTAGATGTCGCAAAAAAAATTGCAGATGAACCCACATCTTCTGTAACTTTTTCAATAATACCCAAGACAGGTTCCTCTCTTTACGAGCTGCAAGTCTCGCGTGATCAAAATATTACAGACAAGATCACAACAATAAACACTTTACAATTCTTTGGAGTAGAAAAACTTGAAAGATCTAAATATTTTAGTTCTGGATTTTTTCCAATTAACTC
>JAHEYZ010000009.1:6438-30884 GCA_023251295.1 Nitrosotalea sp.
GTCTCTCCAAAAGAGTGATACTCTGAAAGATATCCATATCTATCATTATCACGAGGTTCTGCAATTCCGACGGAAGCAGCCATCAATCTATGAGGTTCATTACTTTGTTGTCTTGCATATATTGCAAAAGTAACTGAGCCTGGTCTGATTAGTTTCAAGCCTTCTGCTCTTGGAATGATTTTTGCGCTGGGGGGAAAGATACTCGAAATTAATACCAAGTTTGTGCCAGCAATACCTGCGTCCCTTAATGCATATTCAAAACTTGTCAATTGATCCTCATGTACCCCCCTACCCTTGGTAAGAAACATTTTTTTTGCTACTAAATCTAACACGAAACCAATCTTATTTCATGTCTTTAAATATTTATGGTTGGAATCCGAAAACTAAAGATTTTTCAGGGCTGCAACTATTTCGTTTCCATGTGAATCAACATCAATGTTTCTGAAAATCTTTGCAATCATTCCTCCTTTGTTTATAATAAAAGTGGAGCGTTTTGCGAGTCCTGCAAGATTTAAGCCAGCATAAGTTTTGCAGGTAATTTTTTTTGGATCGCTTAGATGAAGATACGGAATACTGTATTCAGTAACGAATTTTTTTTGATCCTCCACAGTATCTACAGAAATTGCAAACAAAACAGCACCTGAAGCAAGAATATTAGGATAAACAGCAAGAATACTTTTAGCATTCTTAAAAACCAATTTTGATGGACAAGCAAACAAATGGTTTTTTGGATAAAAACACAACACTACAATTTTTTGTCCTCTAAAGGAACTTAATTTTATTATGTCCCTGTTGTTGTCTTGTAATTCAAAATCTGGTGCCATATCTCCTTCTTGCATACAAAGATTGTGCTTACAAGTAATTTAAGACTATTTGCATGTCTTTAGACTATTATTTTTCTTTTTGAGAGTTTGATTGAATATAACGAATTCCAATAAAGCTCGCAAATGCAAGATTAATTGAACCTAATGCTATAATCAAAGATTCGTTAAAAACACTTCCCACTACAAGCCCTCCAGAACCAGTGATTAAGAGTATGATTGTCATCATTAGTTTTATTTTTCTTGGTGGAACTTGTTTCATGCACGTTGGCTCTTTTTTGATATTATTAAAGATTGACAAAAAATAACAAAAGTTAAATGTACTTATAAGAAAACGCGATCTGTGCAGATAGTTACTGTTGGTAGTAGAGTTTTTGTAACCAGTTTTCAGCTTGCAGGAGTTCAGGGAGTTATAGTGGAATCTCCTGAAAAAGCACTTGTAGAAATTACAAGACTTATGAATGATTCATCTGTTGGACTAGTGCTTGTAAGTGATGATGTTTCAAAAAATATTAGTGGAAAGTTAACAGAATTAAGATCAAAAAAATCTACGCCTCTGGTATTTGAGTTACCAGCATCTGGGAGCCAAAAAGGAGAAGTAGACTACAGAATGTTGTTAAAACAAATACTTGGAGTTTAATACACATATACTTCACTTTATAGAATTTTGCTATGATTGCCGCATTTGTAAAAGGTCCATCTGAGGTGGAGATTAGAACTATAGAAAAACCAATTGTTAATTCAGGTGATGTTTTGGTGAAGATGCAAGCCTGTGGAGTGTGCGGCTCAGACTTGGAAAAAATTTATGGTAAATACACACAGCCATCAATGAAACTAGGACACGAGCCCTCTGGAATAGTCATTGAAGTAGGACAAAGTGTTATTAACTTCAAAAAAGGCGACCGGGTTTTTGTCCATCATCATGTTCCCTGTTATTCTTGTCATTATTGTTTGCATGGAAATGAGACCATGTGTAAAAAGTATTCAGAAACGAATCTTTTGCCGTGCGGACTTGCTGAAGAATTTGTGGTTCCAGAGTGGAATGTTTCACATGGAGGCATAATTAGGATTCCAGATTTTATGACCTTTGAGGAGGCAGCCATGATTGAACCTCTTGCATGCTGTGTTAGATCATGGAAAAAGATCAAAGTCACAAAAGGTGACTCGATTGCTATTTTTGGAATAGGACCTACTGGCATGATGCATGTGATGCTCAGCAAAGTCCATGGATTATCTGATATTTTCTGTTTTGATGTTAATAACTTTAGGCTGAATTTTGCAAAAAAGTTTGGGATCACCGACTCTATCAAGTCTACTGATTCTGACGCATATAACAAAATCTTATCAAAAACCCAAAACCGCGGCGTAGATGTAGCAATTGTTGCTACGGGGAACCTAGATGCAGTAACTCAAGCAATTGAATTTGTTAGAAAAGGAGGCACTATTGTTTTGTTTGGAGTACCAACAAGAGATGCGAAACTTTCAGTTGACATGAGCAAGGTGTACTCAAAAGAAATAACAATCACACCAAGCTATGCCGCATCAGACCATGATACACTAGATGCACTAAAATTAATACAAGAAGGTAAGGCAGATGTAAAAAGTATGATTACTCATAAATTTGATCTTGCAGATTCTCACAACGCATTAGAATATGCACATCAAGCAAACGATTCGATGAAAATAATTATTACAAATTCAGAAAGGCTTAACTAAGGCAATCTTTCTTTTTGAAAATCAAGGGATAAACATGGATTGGGGAATGAAAAATCGCCTTGCAAGAATAATCAAACCAGATACTGGACGAGGAGTGATGCTTGCAGTTGATCATGGTTATTTCTTAGGACCAACAGAAAGGCTAGAAGTACCTCGCAAAACAATTCATCCACTTTTGCCTTATGCAGACTCTCTTATGCTTACGCGTGGTGTATTGCGTACATCAGTTGATGCTAATTTTCCCATACCAATTGTTCTCAGAGTCTCAGGAGGTTCAAGCATAATTGGAAAAGACCTTTCAAATGAGAAAATCACTACATCAATAAAAGAGGCTATTAGATTAAATGTAACAGCTCTGGCGCTTTCGGTCTTCGTAGGGGCTCAGTATGAACATGAATCTCTGGTAAGTTTAGCAAAACTAGTAGATGAGGGCGAAGAATATGGCATACCAGTTCTTGCAGTTACTGCCGTAGGAAAAGAACTTGAGAAACGTGATGCGCGATATCTTTCACTTGCTTGCAGAATTGCTGCAGAATTTGGTGCACATCTTGTCAAGACATATTTTTGTGAAAACTTTGAAAAAGTTGTAAACAGTTGTCCAGTACCAGTCATCATAGCTGGCGGACCAAAGCTTGCTAACGAAATAGATGCGCTACAGTTAACATATGATGCACTACAAGCAGGAGCTGTTGGAGTTGACATGGGAAGAAACATCTGGCAATCAGATTATCCTGTGTCTATGATAAAGTCAGTTCGTGCCATTGTACATGAGAATGCATCTGTAAAAGAAGCACATGAATTATTTAACAAACTCAAAAACACAGAAAAATCAACAAAGACCGCAACATCAGTTTAATCAGAAATCTTTGTTAAATGTATATGAATAATCTTCCATTTAGGCGATTTTATTAAAACAAACGTGCCTCTACTTTCCATGGATAGATGTTGACCACGAAAGCTGTAGTTGTCAACAAGTACACCAGTTTGTTTTATCATAAAAGTTACCACTGCACTGTCTCCAAAAACATCTACTCGTAGATTTTTGATTTCATAATCATAATCAGAGACACTAATAAATCGAAGCTCTTGTAATGCAATTGTTGTTGAATAGTCTTTCAAATCAAGTGGCGGAAGATCACTATAACTTGAAAACCGTGGATCGTCAAGCTGAATTCCTCTAAGCGGTGCAAGATTCTTTGTCTTTCCAACTTCAAAAAAATGCCTAACGATATCTACTATTTCCGAGGTATCAGACAAAATCGCTTTTGCTTGTCTGGTTTACTGTTTAAGTTTTGTGAAAAGATTAAGAAAATGCTAGTTTTTACTGCAAACAACTGAATCGATTTTAAAATATTTATGAAAGGAATTGCATATTTTTGATAATTTTAGGCAATTATTCTAGAAATATTTATAAATTATATTCGAGGAGAAATTATAGACTGAAAATGAAGTTAGGAGGATCGACAGGCATTTCTAGTATTTTATTGCTAGTCGACCTGATGCTGTAAAATTACAGTTTTACTTTTGGTGAATTATTATGGAAAAAATGTCAGGTGCTAGATCTTTAATGGTTGCCCTTGAAAAGGAGGGCGTTGATATAGCCTTTGGGCTCCCCGGCGGAGCAAACTTACCAATTTATGATGAGCTTTACAAGAGCAACATACGTCACATACTTGCAAGACATGAACAATCTGCAGCTCATATGGCAGATGGTTTTGGAAGAGTGAGTAGAAGACCAGGAGTTTGTTTTGCAACATCGGGTCCAGGTGCGACAAATATTGTAACTGGAATTGCAACAGCACAAGCTGATTCAGCCCCCATGGTAGCAATAACCGGTCAAGTTCCTCTAAAGATGATAGGCAAAGATGCATTTCAAGAAAGTGACATCATTGGAATTTCAAATCCGATTGTAAAATATGCGTTTCAACCTACTAGCGCAACTGAAATTCCTGAAGTAGTAAAGAAAGCTTTTTACATTTCGTCTACTGGGAGACCAGGTCCTGTACTTATAGATATACCTAAGGATGTACAACAAAACGAAGCAGAAATTCCATTTCCATCTGAAGTAAAAATCAGAGGATACCATCCATGGGTCGATCCTGATATTACACAAATTGAACGTGCAATTGACATGCTACTTTCAGCTGAAAGACCAATCATTCTTGCAGGTGGCGGTGTGATAATTTCAGGTGCATTTGCAGAGATTCAATCAATAGCTGAACTTTTAATGATTCCAGTAGTTACTACATTCAAGGGAAAGGGCTCGTTCCCAGAAAATCATCCACTCTCACTAGGACCAATCGGAATGCATGGACATGCAGAAGCAAATAAAATGATGACCGAAGCAGATTGTGTTCTTGCAGCAGGCTCCAGATTTTCGGATAGGTCAGTTGGAACTTTTGAAGAATTTGAAAAAAGACTAAAGATTATTCATATGGATGTTGATCCAGCAGAGATTGGCAAAAACCAAACTACCACGGTGGCCATAGTTGGCGATGTAAAGGCATCTTTGAGAATAATGGTAAAGATGCTAGTCCAAAAGGCAATCAGACGCAATGGAGATTATCCTTGGGTTAAAAGAATGAAGGAAACAAAGGATTACTACAGAGAAAACTTGAAACTCCATGATCATCCACTTGCAGCTGCCAAAGTATTACGCAAACTAAGAGAAGTACTTCCACATCAATCAATTGTTACAACCGAAGTGGGTCAACATCAAATGTGGGCATCATTGTTTTTTGATGTAATACACCCTGGAACATTCTTTAGCTCTACAGGTCTTGGTACCATGGGTTGGGGATTTCCAGCTGCAATTGGTGCAAAAGCAGCAAAGCCAGGAGTACCAGTTGTTGATATTGCTGGGGAAGGAAGTTTTAACATGACAGAAAATTCTCTTGCTGTTTCAGTTTTGGATAATTTGCCAGTCATTGTATTTATCATGAACAACTTTTCACTTGGAATGGTAGCACAGTGGCAAAGAACATTTTATGATAGAAGAATGATGGCAATTGATCTTAAGAACTGTCCTGATTATGTAAAAATAGCGCAAGCATACGGAGCTCAAGGGATAAGAGCACAATCACTTGATGAGGTTGGCAATGCAGTAAAAACTGCACTAAAAAGTGATGTGGCTACAGTAATCGACATCCCAATAGACCCACAAGAGGACGTCTTACCATTTGTGGCGCCAGGTACTCCTCTAACGGATATGATTCTACCATCATAGTGATTTTAATGTGGAGCATAATTTCATTACTTGTCGAGAATAAACCAGGAATCTTGTTTAAGGTTACAAACCTTTTCAGATCCAGAAATTTTAACATTGATAGCATTTCAGTTGGAGTGACTGAAAATCCAGAGTTTTCAAGGATGACTATAACAACATTAGGAGATGAAAAGCAGGTAACTCAAATTATTAAGCAACTTGACAAGATGATTGATACCATAGAGGTAAAACGCCTCGATGAAAAGATGAGTGTATACAGGGAACTTGTACTTATGAAGATAAAAGTAAGTAAACCCTCAGACAGCATGGAAATAATGAACATAGCAAAAGCATTTGAATGTGAAGTTCATGACGTAAGAAAAACGTCAATCATGGTAGAGTTAACCGCAACACCAGATAGAATAAATGCCTTTGAAGATCTTGTAAGAGGTTTTGGAATCATAGACGTTGCAAGAACTGGGATCTGTGCACTAGCACGAGGAGGAGCAGATGAAAGTTAGAATTTTTGATACAACGCTAAGAGATGGGGAACAAACTCCAGGAGTTGCTTTAACCCCCGAGCAAAAGCTAAACATTGCAAAGAAGCTTGATGAACTTGGAGTAGATGCAATCGAAGCTGGATTTCCAATAATTTCCGAAGGAGAGATGACTGGGATTAAGATGATAACTAGTGCAAACTTGCGTGCAGAAATTTGTGGACTAGCAAGAACTGACAAGAAAGACATCGATGCAGCTGTTGCAGCTGGCCTAAAATACATTCACACATTCATTGCAACTTCAGACATTCACCTAAAATACAAATTGAAACTCACTAGAGAAGAAGCTCTTCAGAAAGCAATTGAAGCTGTAGAATACGGAAAATCAAGAGGATTACAAGTAGAATTTTCTGCAGAAGATGCAACCAGAACAGATAGAGAATTTTTACGTAAGGTTTTCAAAGAAGTTGCTAGTGCTGGGGCAAATAGAATAGATATCCCTGATACGGTAGGATATTCTACACCTGGATACATGGCAGAAATAACAAAAGATGCCATTGAAGCATCCAAACTTCCCATAAGTGTTCATTGTCACAATGATTTTGGACTTGCAGTAGCAAATGCAATTTCAGGAATTCAAGCCGGAGCACAGTGTGCACATGTAACAATCAATGGGATTGGCGAAAGAGCTGGAAATGCCTCGCTTGAAGAATTTGTCATGGCGTTACAATGCTTACAATTTGAAAAGAAATATGAGACTAACATAAACACAAAACTACTCTATGAAACATCAAGATATGTTTCAAGTGTAGTAGGAGTACATGTTCAACCAAACAAGGCAATAGTTGGCGAAAATGCATTTGGCCACGAATCTGGAATTCATACACATGGTGTACTAAGTAACCCCTTGACCTATGAGCCAATCAGTCCAGAGTTAGTGGGCAGAACAAGGTGGTTCCAAGTAGGAAAACATGCTGGAGCTCATGGAGTTTCTGCGATGCTTGAAGAATATGGAATTCAACCTACCAAGGAGCAGATTCATGAGGTTTTAGAAGCCGTGAAAAAACTTGGAGATCAAGGTAAACATGTTACTGATGTAGAGTTACTTTCTATAGCAGGTGAAATAATGAAACAACCTAGTCTTAGAAGACTAGTTCACCTAACAGGGTTTTCTGTTTCAACTGGTGTTGGCAATATGCCATATGCTTTTGTCAAATTAAACATTGAAGGAAAGGACTTTATTGCAACTGATTACGGGGTAGGTCCTGTTGATGCATCGATTAATGCAATTCAAAAGATTACCGGGGAAATAGCCAAAGTAAGAATAAAAGACTACAGACTTGATTCTATAGCTGGCGGTTCTGATGCACTTTGCGAAGTCACAATAAAAGTAGAAGATGCCTACGGTAACCTTGCATCTGCAAAATCAATTGGCGAAGACATTGTTATCACAAGTGTACAGGCAATGATCGATGGAATAAACAGGATAATGCTAAAGAATATTCTAAAACAAAAAAATCTGGGAAATTAAATGTATAATATTTCTCTCATAACAGGAGATGGTATAGGGCCTGAGGTATCAGAATCAGTTGTCAAAGTTTTGGAAACAATAAATGACAAACTTGGTGTAAAAATAAGAATTGAAAAACTCGAAGCGGGAGACAAAGCATTAGTAAAAACTGGAAAAGCTTTACCAGAAGAAACGCTTGCCGCCATAAAAAGATCAAATGCATGTCTAAAGGCACCAGTAGGTGAAAGTGCCGCAGATGTCATTGTGGTTTTAAGAAGAGTACTAAATCTATATGCAAATATCAGACCAGCCAAGTCTTATCCAAACATGCCTGCACTAAAAGACGACATAGACCTAGTCATAGTAAGGGAAAATACAGAGGATCTCTACCGAGGCATGGAGTTTGAGGTTGGAAATACCGCTATTGCATTACGTACAATCTCAGAAGATGCCTCTAAACGAATAGCAAAATATGCATTTTTGACTGCAACCCAGAGAAACCTGAAGATGAAAATCACATGTGTTCACAAGTCAAACGTAATGAGAAAGACAGATGGTCTTTTTGCAAGATCATGCAGTGAAGTTGCAAAACAGTTTCCCAAGATAATTTTTGAGCAAATGTATGTAGATGCTTGTGCCATGAACCTCATAAGACAACCAGAGTCTTTTGATGTCATAGTTACAACCAACTTGTTTGGTGACATACTATCAGATGAAGCTGCTCAAGTAGTTGGCGGTCTCGGGATGGCACCAGCTGCAAATATTGGTGATGACTTTGCATTGTTTGAGCCAGTACATGGGGCTGCGTTTGATATTGCTGGAAAACAAGCTGCAAATCCTTCCTCATTCATTCTTTCTGCAAAAATGATGTTTGATTGGCTTGGAATGAAAAACAATGATAAGAATTGTTTTGAAGTCGCAAAGAAACTAGAATCTTCTGTGTATGGTGTTGTAAAAGATGGAATTAAAACAAAAGATATCGGTGGAGATAAAACTACAATGGAATTTGCTCAACAAGTAATTTCCAAACTTGTCTAAATGTCAGATGCTGGCGGATTTCTAGACCAAAAAAATATCATCAATCCAGCAGGAATCATAAACAAGATTGCGGCAAAAAGTGTTATCCAATAAAATGTCGGATCAAGCCCAGGAATCAATGGAATTGGATATACTGCATAAATCCAAACAAATGCAATGAATCCAAGTAAAACTTTGTTTCTTTTAACTACACTCCATCCAAGCTTTTTCTTGTTGATATAGCAACGCTTGCATCGGCTTTTGTCATCTGTCATACATGAAGTACAGCATTTTTTTCCACAAAAGTAACACTTGCGTTCTCCAAACTGTGATCCGCAGAATTCACATTTTTGCAATACAACGATTAGGTGAAAATTTGATTTATCCTTTTAGGGAAAGAGTCTTTCAGGATCACGAGGATACAAGACCACTTCTCTGACATTATCAATATTTGTTAGAACTGACATTAACCTATCAAGACCTAATCCCCATCCAGAGTGAGGCGGCATTCCCCAGTCAAATGCTCTAAGATGGTCTTCAAATTGAACTGGATTGAGACCCTGTTCTATAAGTCTTGATTTGAGCTTTACAGGATTGTGTAGACGTGTACCCCCTGATGATAATTCAAGGTAGCCATATTGAAGGTCAAATGAGCGCGATAGGCTTGGGTCATCATCTTTTTCATGAATATAAAATGGTTTTAGTTTCATAGGCCAATCAGTAAGGAAATAAAATCCAAGATGTCGTTCCCCCAGTTTGCGGAGATGCGCATCTTGCAAGTCATCACCTGCCTCAAGTTTTATTCCATCGCATCCAAGCTCTTCGATTGCTTTTTTGTAGGTTATTCTTTCAAACGGTATGGATGGTTTTTTGATCTCTATATCAAGTGCTTTCTGTTCAGCAGAACAGTTTTTTGCAGTATATTCAAAAACGTCCACTATAACCGATTCTAAAACATCCATTACATCAGAATAGTCCATGAATGCGGCTTCAATGTCCACACTTGTAAATTCAGTCAAGTGTCTTATGGTGTGAGATTTTTCTGCCCTATAATACGATGCAATTTCAAAAACTCTTTCAAGGCCAATTGTGAGCTGTTCTTTGTATAACTGCGGGCTTTGCGCAAGATAAGCTTGTTTTTCAAAATATTTTAGTGAGAAAAGGTTTGCACCACCTTCACTTGCGCTGCCAATTAGTTTTGGTGTATTTACCTCAAGGAAACTTTTTTCTGTTAAAGTTTTTCTAATGGAAACAAGTGCATGATGTCGTAGCTTGAATATTGCAGCAGTCTTTTGGTTCCGTAGATCAAGCGCTCTTGCATTTAATCTATTGTCAATATTACTTTCTAGACGTCCTATAGGGTCTATTGGAAGCGGGTGTATTGCAACAGTAAGTATGTCAATTTTATTAGATTTTATTTCATAAGCAAAATCTCTTGCTTTTGATTTTTGAATCATACCTGTCACTTTTATCACACTCTGTTTAGTAAGTCCCTTTGTCTGCTTGAGAGAGTCCTCTCCGACTAGAACTATTTGTGCAACACCAGTTACATCACGTAGTGTAAGAAATATCAGTTTGCCAAGTTCACGTATGTCCTCAACCCAACCTCCAACTACTACGTTCTTGCCTTCCATCGATGAGTCCAGTTGGCCAATGTAGTGTGTTCTTTTGAAATCCATAAAACTACACTAGTGCCTTACTTCAAACTCCACTGAGAAATCTATCCTCCCAAGATTCTTTGCTGTTGAGATTACCTTGTCTGTATCAATAAAGAATCTAGGTGTCTTTTTTCCAGAGACTAGTTTTGATTCGCACTGTGGACATAAACTTCCTTTTTTTGCATCAAAAATACAAATGGGCATTCTCAAGTGAATCAGTTTTTTATCTTTACTAAAACTAGGATATAATCCCTTCTTCCAAAACCTACATTTAGTTCAATGATCTAAAATGATCGATGACTTTCATTTCTATCGAGAATCTAAAGACAGGTTACGAAACAAGAAATGGAACAGTTCAAGCTGTTGACGACGTAAGTTTCGCTTTAGAAAATGGCGAGTCTATTGGAATAGCAGGCGAGAGCGCATGTGGTAAAAGCACACTTGGACTATCTATCATGAGAATAGTACCCGATGGCAACATAGCGTCTGGAGATATCACATTAGAAGGAAAATCGATTTTGAAAATGTCAAAATCAGAATTTGCAAAAAATGTAAGATGGAAAGATATTTCAATGGTTTTCCAGGGTGCGATGAATTCTTTAGATCCCGTATTTACTGTAGAAGAACAATTTATTGAAGTACTAAAACAGCACCGTTACAGTGGAGATTACAAACAAAAAATATCAGAAATAGTAAATTCCGTAGGACTAACCCAAGATGTCCTCAAAAAATATCCACATGAACTAAGCGGCGGAATGAAACAACGAATTGTTATTGCCATGGCGTTATTGTTAAAACCGAAATTTGTCATAGCTGACGAGCCAACAACTGCACTTGATGTGCTGGTACAGGCACAGATTATTAATTTACTAAAAAAATTGAAAAAAGATGGCATGTCGATAATGCTAATAACTCATGATCTTGCTATAATTTCTGAAGTTGCAGAAAAAATTGGAATAATGTATGCAGGAAAGATGATCGAATTTGGAAGTGCGCCTGAAATTTATAAAAATCCAAAGCATCCATATACACAGGCACTTTTGAAGTCAATTCCAAGATTAAGGGGAGACAAGGTAACAAACTACATCAGAGGCACCCCGCCAAGTTTGATACAACCGCCTCAAGGATGCAGATTCTATGATAGATGCCCAGAAGCAATGGAAAAATGTAAAAAAGATCCACCAAAATTTAAAACAGGTTCTGGATACGTCTCATGTTGGCTCTATGAATAATTGAACTAAAAACACTCGAAAAGATTTCTTGATATAGTTTACATTTCAATTACTATGGTTGGAAGAAATTCTATCTGTACAAAACTTGACAAAACACTTTGCCAAAAAAGGAATTTTTTCTTCTTCAAGAACAGTTGTCAAAGCTGTAGACGACATTTCATTTTCATTAAAAAAAGGAGAGGTTCTTGTGTTAGCAGGCGAGTCAGGCTCTGGAAAATCTACTACTGCAAGACTTATCTTAAGAGCTATTGAACCAGATTCTGGAAGAATATTTTTTGACGGTACAGAGATTGGTAAAGATAGTAAGAGTCTTGACAAGATAAGGATGCAGTGTCAGATGATACACCAAGACCCTTATGCGTCGATAGATCCTCGAATGAAGATATCTGATATCTTAATGGAACCCCTTGAGATTCACAAGATCGGTACAAAAGCAGAAAGAAAAAAAAAGGTTTTAGATGCTCTGCATGAGGTAAAACTAGAGCCGGCTGAAGATATTTTTAACAAATTTCCACACATGTTGTCAGGAGGACAAAGACAGAGAATAGTATTAGCAAGAGCTCTTGTTTTAAAACCAAAATTAATCATTGCGGATGAACCAGTGTCTATGCTTGATGTTTCAATTAGAGCTGAAGTGCTTGAGCTGATGAGGGAGCTACAGGAAAAACACGATATTTCTTACATCTACATAACACATGATCTATCAACTGCAAGATATCTTGGTCAAAACATCTCCATCATGTATCTAGGAAAAATTGTAGAAAGTGGTCCGATAGATGAAGTGCTTTTACACCCAAGACATCCATACACACAAGCCTTACTGGATGCAATTTCAGAACCAGAACCAGATAACCTTCTCAAAGAAAAAAAGATCAGAATCAATGAGCCGCTTGATATTGACGTGTATCAAGGATGCAGATTTCGTGCACGGTGTCCATATGCAATTGAAAAATGTAAAGAAGAACCGCTTCTTGAACAAACAGGACAAGACAGACTAGCTGCGTGTTTTGTTAAGCTCGACTAGTTTGCAATTTGTTGGGCGTCAGATTGCTTGTAGGTAACAATTTGTGACACACCATTTTTTGGATAAACACCGTAGATAAGTTGAGCCTTTTGTACAGTAGAGTCTTTTAGTGTGACCATTATAATCTGGTTCCCAGCAGAACGCTCCACAAGAATTTTTGACAGCCTCTCAGTGTTTAGTGCATCAAGGTGTGCATCCACCTCATCAAGCAAATAAAATGGAGATGGTTTTAGTGTCTGTAATGCTAAAAGAAATGTGATTGCAGCAAGTGTTTTTTCACCACCGCTAATTGAAGTTGATTCTCTTTTCTGTTTGTCAGGAAACTGTATTAGATATGATATTCCTGAATTGAATATGTCATCTTCGTTTTGTATTTCAAGCCAAGCATTACCTCCAGTCATCGTATTGAAAACTTTACGTATGTCTTGATCAACTTTGTCATATGCCTCCAAAAATGTTTGGCGTTTGTCTTTGTCAATTGCCTCTATGAATCTCACAATAGAGTTTCTTTCTTCTTCAAGTTCGTTTTTGCGTGTTGACATGGAGCGATATCCGTTTGAGATCTCAACATATGCTTCTGGAGCTTTTGTGTTCAATGTTCCACTTAATGCCTTTTTTTCTGCTTCCAATCTAGTCAGTATTTGATCTACATCAAATGTTTCTAAAAGTTCATCATAACCATATGAGCTAAGTGTTGCTTTAATCTTAACTTCGTTTTCTGTAAGATCACGTACATCACGAGAAAGAGAATCAGATTGTCTTTCAAAATTGTTGATTTCTTTTGTAAGAGATTTTTCTATATCATATAGCTCCTTTAGCTTTGCATCATACTCTTTGAGTGTAGAAACTGATGTTCCAGATGTTGATATTAGCTGTTGTTCTTTTTCTCTTAAAGAAACAAGTACAGCATCTGCGGTTTCTTTCTCTTTTACCATTGCACGAAGTTCCACTTCAAGATCATGTTTTTCATGGTTTAACCTAGATTGTTCTTCATGCAGTGTCCTGATGCTAGATTTTACAGAGTTTTCGTTGTTTGTAAGTTCAGTCAGATTGGAAGTCAGTTCTCTAATCTGGCTTAAAATCGATGTTTGTGCATTCAAAATATTAGATTTTTTATCATTAAGTGATGCAAGTGCATTTGCTATTCTGGATTGTTCTTCTTCTGCATAGTTTTCTTTTGTGACTGATATGCGTTCTTCTAATGAAGTAATGTATGACTCAATCTTTGCGGTATTAGTCTTTAGACTGTCATCATGACGGCTAAGTTGTGAGATTCTTGATGCAAGTTGGTCTTCTGTACCAGTAATTGATTTTATTTTAGCCCTTATGTCAGTGAAATGCAAGTCAACGTTAGTAAGGCCAGTTTCTGACGCATGATATCTGTTTTCAAGACTTTTTGTTATCCTTTCAATTTTTTTGAGTT
Source organism: Nitrosotalea sp. (assembly GCA_023251295.1). Classification (GTDB taxonomy): domain Archaea; phylum Thermoproteota; class Nitrososphaeria; order Nitrososphaerales; family Nitrosopumilaceae; genus UBA8516. The sequence continues at coordinate 20,542 of JAHEYZ010000009.1, forward strand.
TTGATTTTTTATCTTGGATGAATTTTTTAAGCAAACTTAGTGCCTGAATTATATCATCAACAGAAGTACTAAGTAGAATTATTTTTGTGAGTTTTGATATCTTTGAATTTATGTCAACAACCACAGCGTTTGCATCTGCTTCAAAGAACTGCCCATCAGTAGTTACTGCTTTGTATCCTTTTTTGGACAAGATATACGCTGATTCTTTAGAATTAACCAAAATGATATTACCAAAGACAAAATTCTTGAGTGCTACAAATTTGTCATCGCATTTTATGTAATCTGAGAGTACACCTACAATTCCAGATTCTGCTGGGAGTTCAACTTTGGAATTTGGGATTGCATCAAGTGGAATTATTTTTATCTTCGGTAATTTCTTTTCCTGTGCAAATTCAGATAACCCAAGTAATGTACCAAAATCATTTACTACAAGGGCTTTTAGCCAATCAGAGCCTACAGCAAGAATCGGCCTCTCATATTGTTTGTCCCATGAGAGAACTTCGTAAACAAGGCCTTGTATTCCAAGTCGCTTTGAATCTTCTTTGAGTTTTGCAATAGAATAGTCTTCATGCATTACGTCTTTTACAACACGAATTTTTGTCTCATGTTGAGCTGCAGTTTTGCTTGCTTTTTCTAAAATGAGTGAATTTTCTTCAATATCTTTTTCAATCTTTGAATACTTTTCTTTCATATTTGCAAGTCTTGATTTTAGTTCGTTAATTGTTGCTTCGTGTCCTGCCCTGACAATCTGAAGCTTCTGTTCTAGATCTAATAGTTTTTCTTTTTCTGAGCCAAATGATTTGATCTTTGCAGCGTTTTGTTCTATTTTGTTTACAATGTCAGTTCTTTCTGCTTCAATTTTTGAAAATGAAAGTTTTGCGTTGTTGAGCGTATTCGTTAGATTATTTATTTTATCATCTACTTTAATTCTGTTTGTTGCAGCTTGTGATTGTTGTTTTAAAACTTGAAGAATCTCTGAATCAACAGAAACAAGCTCAGCATTAGTAGATCTTTTTGTTTCATCAATTGACCTAATAGATTCCTTTAATTGTAAAATTTGTGATTCTAGAAGAGAATGTTTTTCATGTAATGATGTAAGATCAGTTTCTATTTCTGGTAATCTAGTATCTATTTGACCGAGTCTTCTTGTGTTTGTGGCTATCTTGCTGTTTGCATGTTCAGAGGATTGCATTGCTGCAGTAAGCTCTGAATCAATTGCAGCTTTTGCAATATTATATGCGTTAACTTCTTCCATGAATTTTTGTTTTTCGTCTTCAAGCTTTTTGATTTCATCTTTTATCTGGTTGCGTTGTTCTTCAAGTTTCTCTGATTCAGAAAGAATAACGTTTAGGTTTCTTTCCTTTGATATTTTTTGTGTTTCTATTTCGCGTAACTTGTTTGAGGCTTGAATAGCATGAAATCTGCCAAGTTCACGATCCAAATACACATACCGTAGCTGGTAATTTCTTTCTGCCTCTAGCTCATCTATGCGTTTTTTTATCTCATCCATCCTAGCAAGTGCAATTTCAAGTCGCCTGTCAGCCTCATCGAGTTGCTTTAGGGATTCAGTCTTTTTCTCATCAAAGTATGCCAATCCAATGATATCTTCAATTATCCTTCTACGTTCTTCAGCATTATATTCAGAGATCCTTGTAATTGTACCCTGTTGCACTATGTTCAGCTTGTGTATACCTGCGTTAGCGACTTCAAGTAGATCAAGTACGTGGTTTCTTTGCATCTTTTTTTGATTCAAATAATAAAGGTTTTCTCCTGCTTCATCCATCTCTCTTGTTATTGTTACTGTGTTAGAATCCACAGGAATTTTTCTGTCAGTGTTATCAAAATGGCAGCTAACACGAGATATCTTTGTTCCCTGATGTTTGTTTTCAACGTCATGAAGTAAAGATCGTAATTTATCAACCCTCATTATTTTTGGTGAGTTTTCACCAAGTGCAAAGGTGATCGCATCAAGTATATTGCTCTTTCCTGAACCGTTTGGTCCAGAGATAGCAACAAGGCCAGGTTCAAGGTTTACTATTGTATTTTTGTATCCAAAAGACTTGAAGCCAAAGATCTCCACCTTTTTAATATGAACCAATAAACTCGATGCCCGGATATGCGAAATAACCGAATATTGACAAGTTTCATTGACTAGGCTAACAATAATTGCAATGTGCCTTTGTACACCGATTTTTGTATGTATTGAACTTTTTGGTTTTACCTATCTCGTTTTCCTTCAACAAACTCGATAAACGCCTTCTTTGCCTCAGTATATGGCATTTGTATTGGAGGATGTTTGAAGCAATAAGACGAGATACTAGTCATAGGGCCTGAGAGTTTTCTGTCGAGTGCAACTTTAAGGCCCCTAATAGCATCAATCATAATTCCAGCACTATTGTATGCATCAATCACCTTTAGTTTGAGATCAAGCTTGATTGGAATCTTTCCAAAGTATTTTCCTTCAATGTTGATATAACAAATTTTTTCATTATCAATAAAATCAACATAGTCACTTGGCCCGATTCTCATTGGGATATCATAATCGGCCATTGCTTTTACCGCACTTGTTTTGCTAATTCTTTTGTCTTCTAGTCTTTCTTCATCAAGCATGTTATAAAAGTCCATATCGCCCCCAATGTTAAGTTGGTAAGTACCATCAACTAAAACTCCCCTGTCAACAAAAAGTTTTACAAGAGTTTTGTGTACTACAGTAGCTCCAAGTTGACTCATAACATCATCTCCTGCCAATGGAAGTTTTTTGTCAGCAAACGTTTGTTGCCATTTTGATTCTGATGCAATAAACACTGGAATTGCATTTAGAAAACCGATTCCTGCTTCAAGTGCTTGCGTGGCATAATTTCTTACTGCGTTTGTACTGCCTACAGGTAGATAGTTTACAAGCATTTCTGCCCCCGTATCTTTTAGGATTTTTTTTACATCAACATCCGGTTCTTTTGCAGGAGTTACAATCTGACTTAGGTGTCTACCTACCCCATCAAGAGTTGGACCTTTCTGCACGGTAACTCCAGTCTTTGGAACATCAGCAACTGTTACAGTATTGTTTGGTCGTGCGTAAATAGCTTCAGAAACGTCCTTTCCCACTTTAGTATCACCTACGTCAAAAGCTGCTACTACCTCAATGTCACCAGGTTCATAACCGCCAATATTGTATGCGGTCAAACCCACCGTATCATGCGGGTTTTTTGAATAATAGTAAGCCCCTTGTATTAGCGCAGAAGCACAGTTTCCAACACCGGCTATTGCTATGCGAATCTTTTTGCCCAAATTAACTCGATGAATACGCAAATTATTACATCATATTAATTACTTGTGATTCGACCAAGTCTTTGGTTCAGAGGATTTTATTATCCAAAATTAATTCAGGTGTTATGATAAAGCCCGCAAAATTGTAAAAGATGTTTTTAACAACAAAGGAGACAGCAAAACAGACAACAATACATGCTGAAACTACAACCATCCCACATTCCTTTACTCGGCATTACTTTCAAGATTCAAATAGTGTATATTTTTTTTTCATAAATCTGGTCAAAACCTAAATCAGAATAAAATTGTAATAAATTATCACGTGCATATGTTTCAAGCATTAAAAAATCCAAATTTTTTTCTTTTACTTGATTTAATGCATAATTGATTAACGATTTTGCAAAGCCTTTTTTCCTGTATTCTGGAATTGTTCCAAGGCAGTACAGTCCTAAAATTGAATTTTTTTCATATAAAGCAACACATGAAACATTGTATTCGGAATCTACAAGATATTCTGCATCAGAAACAGAATTGCGTACAACGGAATTGACTTCTTCGACCCAGTCAAGGCAATCATAAGATTTACAGAAAATTTCAGTCCATAGCAGTGAATCTTTTCTTGAAATGTGATGAACAGGATTATGTTCTATTTTTGAAAAGGCGGATTTTTTCATAATGTGATGTGTATCATATAGTCTAAAGTTTTTTTTAAGCAACAACTCTTCAAGTTTTTGATTGTCTAAAACGTAAACAAATGGCTGAGTTTTATTTTTTTCAAATAGAACAACTGCTTCATCGATCATTTTTTCACTCAGACAGGTAATGCTTGTTAATTTATCAAAAAAGACATCATTTGGCAGATTAGGATTTACAAAAAAAATTCCGCATTCAAGATTTGTTATTTTACTCCATAAACTTGTGAAACCAGATTCGTTCTCTTCTATCTTTGGAATCATAGAGTAATACCGAGAATGTTAATGATTTTATCCAGATCTTCCTTACTAATACTTTCGTCTTTTAATGTCAAATCACATATTTTTTCAAAGATTTCAAGTGCTTTTGGTGAATTGAGATCATCATCAAGATTCTCGAAAAAATTGTTCATTAGACTAGAAATGTTTGATGATGTGTGATCAGATTTTTTATTTTTAACATAAAAAATTTTTTCCAAAAATTTCTTTTTATCCAATATATCTTCTTCTTTGTAATCAACATCATCTAGATAGTGAGTGGAAAACAAGTATAGCCGTACCAAGTTTTGACCATATTTGTTCACCAAGTCACGAGCTAAAACCACATTCCCAAGAGATTTGGACATCTTTTCCCCTTTTGAAAAGACCAATCCTATGTACATCCATCGTTTGACCGGACTTTCTTCTCCAGTCATTGCTTTGTATTGAGCCAAATGTGCGTCATGGTGAGGGTATGCAAGTTCCTTTGCTCCTCCATGTATATCATAATGTAGACCAAAATTTTCTAAAGCTACTGTGGTATCTTGTATATGCCACCAGGGGACGCCATTTCCAAATTCTCCACTCCAAAAAAAACCAAAATCTTCAGAACAGTTCCAGAGCATAAAGTCTTCAGGATTTTTTTTATTTGGACCAATGTCTAATCGATGTAATCTTAATTGATCTCTAGACTGTTTTGAAATCTTTCCATAATCCTTTATTTTTTGTGTATTAAAATAGATATTACCATTAGCGGAATAGGCATGATCATTTTTCATCAAATATGAAATGTGTTTTACAATGTTTGGAACATAATCTGAAACATGAGCAAGTCTTGTGATGGTGTGTATATTTAAAAGATTTAGATCTTTAATGAATTCATCAGAATAAAATCTAGTTAAAGTGTAATAATCAGTCTGTTGGTCTAGAGCCTTGTTAAAGACACTTTGATTAATGTCTGTCATGTTTACTAAAACGTCAGTTTTGTAGTTTTGACTTGCCATAACCCTACACAAGAGATCATAGGTCAGAAATATTCTAGCATGACCAAGATGAGTATAATCATATAATGTGGGTCCACAGATGAAAATCTTTACTTTTGGCTTATCAAAAGGCTCAAAGTCTTCTTTTTCCTCAGAAAAAGAATTGAACAGTTTGAGCATTTTTGAATTTATCGTCCACCTTGCGCCAAGATTGGAGACAGGGTCACAGTAGAACGAATCTTTGCAATTCTACGTATTTTATGTGTGATAATATTTTCCAAAGCCTCTCTTGTATCACCTTGAAGTTTAACAAAAATGTCGTAAACTCCATAGGTTCCCCGTACCTCTTTTACTTCGGGTATTTTCATAAACTCGTTGATAATGTCCACTTCTGAACCTAGATCGCAGTTTATGAGTATGTATAATATTTCCACAGGAATCGTTTGTCATTACTAAATAAAATCATATCTATAATATTATGGATTTTTGATGGTTTCTTTGAGTTCAGAGGCTGTACTTTCAATTCTTCAATCTAGAATGTTATTGGTGTGATATTTCTTGCTAAGAATTTTGTTTGCTTTTGTATTTTTTTAACAACATATACATTGGAAATTCTTGTTTTCTCTATATAACTTTCCCACATAACTTGTATTGTAAAACTTGACATTTTTTCATCAACGTTTTTTATCAACGAGTGAATAATTTACGTTTAAAATGCGATTTATGTGTCATTATGTTTATAAAATAATTTGGAAAAAGCAGCAGTTTTTCTAGAGTTTTTACGTATCCTGTTTTTTCAAATATTTTTCATTTTAAGAAAAGATGTTTTTGTAATTTTTTATTAAGACAGACTAATTATCTTATTAGAATTCATATATCCTAACCTGTGGAAAATATGAATAAAAACCAAAGGAAAATCTCAGCAATTGTTGTTGATGATGATAAGGTCATAGTAAGACTACTTTCGGAACGCCTTCATTTTTGTGGTGTAAATGTGATAGGGGTAGGATATAATGGGCAGGATGCTGTAGAATTGTATCAGAGATTAAGACCAGAAATCGTCTTTCTGGATATTATGATGCCTCGTTATGATGGGTTTTATGCTCTTCAAAATATTCGATTAATAAATAATCGTGCCAAAATACTGATGGTAACAGCAGTTTTAAGAAATGATGTTTTAGAAAGATTATCTGGAATACCCTCTGTCGAAATTGTTGATAAAACCTTCGACTTTGATGATCTTCTCAAGGGGATAAACAAATTATTAGAAAGCCCAATAGACAATATGGCATTTAATGGAATAGAAAATTCTATAATTTCAGCGGTTTTAAAACAATCAAATACAAATTAGTTATTTTGTGTTTTCTGAAATATTTTGACCGATATGATGTTTTAATAATCGAAGTTTACATGTATTAAGAATTTAAGTTCCAGTTTGATTAATGTTTGACAATTTCAACATTGTTTTTGAAGATTGATTTAGAATTTTTTGGTAACATAGACTAGATGATCCGAATTAATTAATATATTTAGTTTAATAGGATGCAGACTATAGAAAAAATAATGGGATCTGATATAACTGTAAGAGAGGTAAAGTCCGTCGATATCGAGGGAGGTTATCTGCTAGATGGTTTTCCTTATGCAGGACTAGCAAGTGCAATTGCTACTGAATCAATGATAAACACAGTACAATTTGAAATGGTAGGCGTACTTGATTCTGATCTTTTTCCGCCTCTTTCCATAATAAAAAATGGAGTTCCAAATTTTCCTACGAGAATATTTGCAAATAATAATCTCAAGGTAGCTATTTTTTCATCATATCTTACTCCACATGAATCGCTCCATAGGCAGGTTGCAAAAACCATGTTAGATTGGGCAAATAAACACAAATGTTCCTATATTGTTAGTAGCTCTGCGATTAGAAGCGAAGAGCAGGATTCCTTTATCGTAGGAGTAGGTAGTACAAACGAAGCTAAAAAGAAGCTAACAGATGCAGAGATACCATTATTATCTAATGGTACAATCCCAGGCATTCCAGGAATCTTGTTAAACGAAGGAACGTTATCAGATACAAATGTCATAGTCCTTTTGTCAAATTCAAAAGATAGTGGTCCAGATTTTAAAGCAGGTGCTCAAATTTGTATGGCAATGTCAAAGATTGTACCAGGAACAGCATGTGATTTAAAATCAATTTTACAAGAAGCAGAAGTAGTAGAACAAAGCATCAAAAAAACTGAAGAAGACGCAGAGCCACTCAAGGATGCAATGTACGGATGACATATCAAGAAAAAGAAATATCAAAAAACCAATTAGAACGAACAATCCAAGTCCTTGATCTTGACGAAGGGATTAGAATAGAAAATGAATCCGATATGATATTCGTGAATAAATCTGCAAAAAGATATTTGATAAATACATCTACAAAAGAAAAAGAAGAATTCACATATTGTAAAAATGTTTTAGAAGTTCTTGATTTTCTAAAAGACAAAATGGATAAAGACTGCAAAATCTTTTTCTATTAAAACCCTTATATCAAAATTTTACCTCTGAATTAAAATGGTCCAGTTTGTAGAATTTGCTGTTTCAGTAATAATAATTTCTATTTCAGGAGTCATGTCACCAGGACCACTTTTTGCTGCTAATGTAGCATATGGCCTCAGGGAAGGAACCAAAGCAGGATTAAAGATGGCGTATGGCCATACTGTTGTAGAATTACCTCTTGTGATTTTACTGGGAATTGGCGCGTTTTCACTTGAGATGATACCGCAGTTTAGAGAAGTGATTTCATTGCTTGGCGCCATCAGCCTTTTTGTGTTTGCTGGTATGCAAATCAGATCAATTGTAAAAAAACCAAATACAGTTTTTGAAGGAAAGCATGGACCGTTTCTTGCAGGAATTATGCTTAGTGCATTAAATCCATTCTTTCTCATCTGGTGGTTTACCATTGGGTTTAAGCTAATTTCGGATGCTCTGATTATTGCCTCCTTTGCAGGAATTGGAATAATGTTTGTGTTTCACATATGGATGGACTATGCATGGTTATGTACTGTATCATTTCTTTCTTCAAGAGGAAAAAAAATTCTTTCAAACAAAAATTATACCATGTTTATGATTGGAATAAGTGGCATTCTGATATACTTTGGTATAGTTTTTGCCATGGAAATTATAATCTAACCACAATCAATTGGTTCTATTTCAATTCCACATTCTTCATTAAGTTCAATGATTTTGTCTAAAAGATTGTCACAGAGGTCTGGATCCATTGTTTTTTGATATTGTTCCAGTTCATTTACAACAACCACATGCTTTATTGGACAACTGTCTACAAACCATATACTATACAAAATAACTGCACTTAGTACTACCATAGTCACAATTATGCCATATTTTGAAAAATTATTCATTTTTGAGTTATAGAAACATCTATCTCCATGGTAGAAACATTTCGTTCTCTTCCATCTAATGATGTCATACGGTCAGAAAATATTCTTACATCGGTTATCTTGTAACCCATTGCGTCGAGTCTCTTTACTATCATCTGTGAGACATCTACAGCAGTCGTAATGCTTTTTCCTCTGGCCTTAATGGTCACAGTGGGTTCGTTTGCAAGAAGGGTTAGAGTAGCATTGACATATGTCATTATAGGCTTCTTTCCAATGAAAATTATATTGGGAGGACGACTCACAGCCCCATCTCAAGATGTGTTTTATTTAATGGTTGAGATTTTCTTTTTCTATAAATTTTTGTAAGATGCTTTCTACTTCGTCAGATGACATTGATTGTTTTATAGAATCTACTAATTCTTTTTCATCTATTTCATAGCAGTTTAACATTTCACTTTGATCTTTGAAAAAAAGTAAAACTTTATCTTTGAATATACAGTGATATAGTTTGTCGATTTCCATTTTTTCAGGGCTTATTTTTACTCCCTCTGATTCTGAGACTACTGGATAATCCATGGTTTTAGCATGTTTTTAGAAGATATTTAGGTGATTTGATTCGATAATATAATAAGCATTTTCTAACTTTAGGATTTCATGGAACAGAGAATTGTGTTTCATGTTGATTTTGATTATTTCTTTGCGCAGTGTGAGGAACTACGCAATCCTGATTTAAAGACAAAATCTGTTTGTGTCTGTGTGTTTTCAGATCGCGGTGGAGATAGTGGAGCAATAGCAACTGCAAATTATCTTGCAAGAAAATATGGAGTAAAATCAGGCATGCCAATTAGGTTTGCCAAAAAAAGACTAGAAAGTGTTATTGATGCAGTTTTTCTCCCAACTGACTTTGATTATTATTCTGAAATATCCCAAAACGCCATGAGTGTAATAAGAGAATTTGCCGACATCTTTGAGTATGTAGGCAGGGATGAGGCGTATTTGGATGTCTCAAAAAGAACAGAAAGTAGTTTTATAAATGCAGCCCATCTTGCTCAGCAATTAAAAAATGCAATAAGGCATTCTGTAAAACTATCATGTACTGTGGGAGTTTCGTCCAATAAATTGATATCAAAAATTGCCTCCGATTTTAAAAAACCAGATGGGTTAACAATTATACCACCTGAAAATACCGAGGCATTCTTGGACCCACTACCCATTAGATCAATTCCTGGAATTGGTAAAAAAACAGAGGAAAGATTCATTGAAATGGGTTTTAAAACCATTTCAGAATTAAAAAAACTTGATGTCTTTTCGCTTAACAGCCAATTTGGACGAAAAGTTGGAACTTACATTTACAACGCAGTAAGGGGAATCGATGATGAATCAGTCGCACCACGGCAGGAGGCAACCCAGTACAGCAGAATAACTACACTAAAGGAGGATTCAAAAGAATATCACTTTCTTGCAAAAGAAATTGTGAAATTGTGTGAGGACGTACATTCTGCTATATTAAAGGACAATTTAATGTTCAAATCAGTCGGCATACAGTTTGTGCAATCAGATTTATCAAACAGGACTAAATCTAAAACTCTCAAAAACTCTACTTTAAGTCTTGACGAACTCAGAAAAACAGTTTTACAACTTCTTGTAGAATCTTTAGAGGATCAGAAAATGCTGATACGTAGAATAGGCGTAAAAGTGTCAGATCTTTCTGAAGTGTCAGGACAAGATAGCATTACTAGGTATTTCTGATTTTAAGTCCTACA
>JAHEYZ010000010.1 GCA_023251295.1 Nitrosotalea sp.
AAAGGAAAAAGAAGAAAGTTTGGAAAACGACGAAGGTAATATCTTTTGGATTAAAGTAGACGGTGAAAAAAAACCTGCAACATTAAATCTCGTTCCCGGAAATCAAGTCTACAAGGAAAAATTAGTAAAGGTAAAAGATGAAGAATTCAGAATATGGGATCCGTTTAGAAGCAAGCTTGCAGCAGCCATAATGAATGGTTTAGAGATTTTGCCAATAGTTAGAAAATCCAAAGTTCTCTATCTTGGAGTTTCTACGGGAACAACTGCAAGTCATGTTTCAGATATTGTTGGTTCAAGTGGAATAGTTTTTTGTGTAGAACACGCAAGTAGAGTTGCGCGTGATTTTTTAGACAGAGTTGCAGCGCATAGATCAAACATAGTTCCAATCTTGCAGGATGCAAGAAACCCAAAACAATATTTTTCAGTTTATGGAATCGTAGATGTAGTTTATGTCGATATAGCACAGCCAGATCAAACCCAGATTGCAATACTAAATTGTAAAACTTTTCTCAAAAAGGGTGGATATCTCATGCTTGTCATAAAAACAAGAAGTATCGATGTTACAAAAGATCCTTCCCAGATAATCAAATCTGAGATTAAGAAACTGAGTCCGGATTTTGAGATAATTCAAGAAATTAACCTCTATCCTTATGACAAAGACCACGCAATTGTGCTTGCAAAGTATCAGAATTCATCTTTGGCTTAAAAGAATCCTTACTGGTTTCCAACTAGCACGTACAAATTGCGGAGTTTTCTTATGAGTAAAAATCCAGTTTCTAACAAATTTCATTGTTTTAGAATCTGACGGATAACCGCTTCCAAGATCATATTTTTTTCGGAGTTTTTCTATTTCTTTATCACGATTTATCTTTGCAACAATTGATGCAGCAGAGACTACAGCAAATTTACTATCTGCATGATGTCTTGAATAGATCCTTCCACTCTGTGCAAGTCTAGAAATTTTTTTGCCAAATCGAATAGGATTTACATCACATGAATCAACATAAGAAGAATTTGGTTTTAGTTTTGAGATAACTTTGGCCATGTATTTTGCTTCCAAGTCATTTAGTTGGTTTTTTCTTACACTTTGATCTATTAATCGTGGTGAGATTCTTGCAACGTAATAATCATCCACTAGATCAATAATTTTTCCATAAAGATTTTCTCGTCTATTTGGACTTAGTTGTTTAGAATCGCGTACTCCAATTTTAGACAAATATTTGATCTTTGAGCGTTCAATGGATATTCCTGCTATCACAAGAGGTCCAAGTACAGATCCTCGACCAGCATCATCTACACCACAAACTATCATTTTGTGTTTTTGCCACATTAGATCTATTAAATTGTTTTAGGACATACTAAATAGAACCAAATTGCAAATCGATCAAATGCAAGAGATAGTAGAGATAACAGAAGGAAAAACAAAGATTCTTGTTCCAAAAGAATCACTTGGAACAAACGCGCCTCCAATGCAACCTGCGTTTTTTAACCCTAGGGCAAAACTAAGCAGGGATTTTTCCATAGTTGCATATTCTGTATTTTTACAAAATTTCAAAGGACCCAAAACCTTCCTTGATTGTCTTTCTGGCATCGGATCTCGTAGTATACGTGTTGCAAACGAGTTAAACGTTATCGAGAAAGTTTTCATAAATGACGTAAATCCGTCTGCTTTGGAACTTGCAAAAAACTCTGCGATGATAAATAACACAGCCAAGTGTGAATTTTCAGAAAACGAAGCATGTAGGTTTCTAAGCTTACATTCAAAGAAAGAAAATCGTGGAGCTATAGTCGATATCGATCCATTTGGTTCACCATCAAGGTATCTTGATTGTGGAATACGTGCAACTTCGCATGGAGGTCTTCTTTCAGTTACTGCAACAGATCTTCCAGTATTACATGGGTTATACAATGATGCGTGCCAAAGAAAGTATTATGGAATTCCTGTGAGAACAGAATATGGAAATGAAATTGCGTTAAGATTGATTCTTGGTTGCATTCATCTTGTTGCTGGAAGGCTCGATGTTAAGATTGAACCATTATTTGTACAAAACAATATGCATTATTACAGAGTCTATGTCAAGATACTTGTTAAGACAGACTCTGAAGACTGTATGGGATACATTATACATTGTAAAACATGTGGACACAGAAGAGTTCAGAAAGAAAAAAATGATACTTGCGAAATTTGTAATGCAAAAGCAGAATCAGCAGGACCGCTGTGGATAGGAGAGATTCATGATAAAATGTTTGTAGATACGATGTTATCAGAACAAACAAAGTTTACAATAGAAAAGTCTTGTGAGAAAACTTTGTTAAAATGTCAAAAAGAGATAGGTATGCCTCCCTCATTTTTTATGCTTGATGAGATTGCAAGAAGGATGAGAGATGCCCCACAATCACTTGAGAAAACAATTGAAAAACTTCAAGAATCTGGATTTATTGCATCTCCCACTAGCCTAAATCCTTCTGGATTTAAGACCAATGCTAGAATAGATGAAATTATACAGGTACTAAAAAATTAAGGATTATAGCCAAGGCAGATATAGTAAAGTTCACTGCTTGTTTTTCTGCTTGCTTTTGGTTTTCTTATCTGAACTTTTGCAAATTTCTTTCTTATATAATCTCGAAACTCATTTGAATATTCGCCATCAAATACTTTGAATAATGCATTTCCTTTGTATGCTAGAACATGATCAACTATTTTTGATGCGGCATAATTTAGGGCGATTTGTTTTGCATGATCAACCGCCCAAGCACCGCTTATTTGTGGAGAAAGATCACAAATTACCGCGTTTACCTTTCTTCCAAAGTATTCAAAAATCAATTCTACAATTGATTCATCCTCAATATCTCCTCTTATGATATGTGCATTTGGAATTTCTTCAACGTATGAAGTGTCAATACCCATAACTTTTCCTTTATTTCCGGCAAGTTCTAACGCAACCTGAGTCCAGCCACCTGGAGAACAGCCAAGATCTAATACATAAAATCCTGGGCCAATTAGTCGATACGACTGGTTAAGTTCTTTTAGTTTGTATGAGGCCCTACTTCTGTAACCTTCTTTGTGTGCGAGTTTTCTGTAAAAATCTCGTCTTGCATCAATTAATTTCATTTCTTAATTTTTTTATTGGCGATTTCAGTAATAACCCATTGTTCAATCAGTGGACAAGTTTTTGGGCTTACCTCACCATCAATTGAACATTTTTGTTCTACTGGACAGATTAAACATGGTGCGGCTTCAATTGTTTGTGTACTTACTGGCATTTTTGAAATCTTTAGTTTGTATGTCCATCTACCATTTTCCAAAATTTTTTCGCGTTTTACTATACTACGCCTTTCCAGTTTAAGCGCTAGTCTAGAGCCATCCCTACTAGTCAACTTTAATTTCTTCCATAAATCACTTTGAAGCATACCTTCATCTCCACGCTCTGCAACAATGTTACAAACCCTAGTTGTGAGTTTTTCCATATCAAGCCCTTCGATCTGAAAGTTTTCAATTTCTGATTCATCAATTTCTTCTTCTAATTCTTCTTCAGCTTTCTTTTTGGAAACCGGTTTCTTTACAATTTCTAATTTTTTTTCTATTACCTTTTTCTTTACAATTTCTAATTTTTTTTCTATTACCTTTTTCTTTACAACAGCTTCTTTTGCTGCTTCTTTTTTTATTAGTTTTTTATCTTTCTTTTTAGCCATAACGATCTTTTAATAATGGATGTCCTAATACGTTTTCAAAGTAATATATAACATAGCATTTGGTTTATTGTACTCTGAATTTAGCTGTTTTAGTGATAATTTTTTCGTAGTTATTGTCGTTCATTTCCACAAATAATTCATATTCTCCTGCTTTGTCAATTTTTTCAGAAAAAGTATCATCTAAGGGAAGCGCTAACTTGTTAGTAGAAAAACACTGTGAAAAATAGCCATTTTGTGATACTGCTTGCTTTGGTGAGGTAGTGGTTTCGTAAATTGTGATATACAGGTCACCGCATTCAAAATCAGAATTATTGACTATAATCTTAATTTCTATTGGGGCAGAAACAGAATATTGACTTAACAACCCTTGAATCTTTAGATCTTCAATTGTTGGTTGCGTTGGTATGGATATATTCTCAAATGGCCACATGTTTAGTTCTCTGTCAGGTTGTGTTAAAACTCCAGACAAAACAAACACACCAAAAGCCATCCCCATTATTACTGGAAAAAGAAAAACAAGCAAAGCTGTGTTTTGGATTGCCATTTTGTTATGTAACAATCTCATTCCTTTATATCTATTTAGTCAAAAAATCATCTCCCTGTTGCAGATGATTTTGTCGAATAAGTTAAATCGAGGACAACCAGAATAGCCGCTAGATGCGACTTCGAAAGTTTAGAGTTCGTGCTTTTAGATGCATTCATGATTCTGGTGAGATCAAGGTAGGAGACCTTGCTTCATTCATTGGTAGAAATGAGAGCGGTAAAACCACAATACTTGAAGCTCTTACTCTGCTTAACAAAGATAACAAAGTATCTGAACTTGATTTATGTGACGAAATGTCAGAGGAATTAAAATCTGAAACAACAATAGTCGAGGGAGAGTTTGAACTTGGTGAAAAAGAAATAGGATTAATTCAAGAGAGATTTCCTGATATAGATGATATTAAAAAAATTAGACTCTATCGCACACAAAGGAATTCTAAAGTACAATACGATTTTGGCGATGTAAAAATAAGCGAAGAGGCAAATAAGAGAATTAACTCATGGGAAAACTTTGTAGAAAAGATTCAGAATTTTGTATCATCAATTCCACAGCCAATACGAATAAAGCTAGATACAAAATTTCTGCAAGGAAACGCGCCAAGAACAAGGGATGTTTTTAATAATATGATGGCGGAATTTAACAATCAAATTTACTTGATAGCATCTCATGAAAATCAGGTAATTTCTGACTGGGAGAAGATACACCGAAATCTTGATCATACATATGATAGCCTACTCATAGGTACAAGTGAGCGCTCAACCCTTGAAAATTTTGTAGAAGAAAAGATACATCCTAGGTTTGTCTATTTTTCAGACTATAAGAAAATTTTAGGGAATATTGACCTTGATGAATTTTTGAAAGAATCCAAAGGAATAAGGCCAAAAGGATTGGAGTATATTGAAGAATTTGACAAGGCTGAAACTGTCAAAAATCTATTTTATTTGGCTGAGTTGGATCCTGAAAAACTTGAAGAAGTACACAATAGTCCCTCAAGATTGATAAAACTTTTGCACACGGCAAGTAGAAAGTTAACTGACCGACTCAATCCAGCATGGAAAGGTGATCCAATTCACGTAGAATTGAGGTATAATCCTTCAAACATTCTTAGCGTTGTAATTTCTGATGTTCATAGGGATGGCACAGTTACAAACACTGGTCTTTTGAATCGAAGAGCTGAAGGATTCAAATGGACTTTTTCCTTTATTGTAAACTTTGCTGCCGAAACGCAAAGATCTGAGTTAAAAGAAGCGATATTGCTTTTAGATGAACCTGCACGGAACCTGCATCCAACACAACAACGCGGTATTTCTGATTTATTAAAAGGACTGGCCGGTTCTAATCAAATTCTATATGCTACACATTCACCATTTATGATATTTGATTACACACCAGGAAATCTGCTTGTTGTAGAGCTTGATAAAAGAAAACACCTCAGTCACATCTACTATGATTACTGGAATGCAGATGATTCTACCCTAGTACCTGTCCTGTATGGTCTTTCAAGAGGTCTCGTTGAATCAATTCCTGATAGGGAAATTGGTGTTAATTCAAGGCCAGTAATTATAGTTGAAACAATGGTTGATTCGATTTATCTAAACGCATTTGACAAATTCCTTAAAGATCCAAATCTTTCAATGAATCCGCTTAATATTGTTCCTGCATTTAACAAGAATTCAGTTCTACCACTTTCAATATTTTATAAAAATCATGGTTACAACACATTTGTGCTTCTAGAAAATACTGAATTGTCACGACAAATTTCGACTCAACTTCAGGCAAATGGTTTCAAATCAGTACAGATAATATTTTTCGAATTTGGTGGACAGCCAAAAAGAGCAATAGAAGATTTTATTGTTGTTGAAGATTTCCTCTATGCTGTAAACCAGATTTATGAGATTAAGCTAAGAAAAGAAGGATATCAAAATCTAACTCCTGATGACATTACTGCAAAAGGTAAAAAGAGCATTTTAGATAATCTAAATGAGATCTGGAAAGAAAACCAACATTTGGGATGGGAAAAATTTGAACCAGAAGAGATTTGCAGATACATATCGCAGAAAATTGCATTAGGTGAAGCAGATTTCATATCAGATAAAACGAAGGATCAGTTCAGAATGATATTCAGATTGATAGCAGAAAGAATAAGACAGAATCAGAATATCGTATCTGAAACAACCCTTAATAGTTTAAAATAAATTTCATATTCCGCAAAGTACCTGAATTAGTACTTTACTCACAATTGATACTACTCAAAAATCAATAAAAATGTAAATTTGTATCATAGATACTTAAGATTTAATTTGGAGAACGGTTTTGTTTTGTTATTGAGAGATAGACTGGTCAAAGGTGTGGTTATTACCTTAATGCTTGTTTCTTCTTCGTTGTTTACCTTTGGTTCTCCACTAATTAGTGCTGTAGGTGAACTAGTAACGGTAACAGCAACTAATCATGATCAAGTGACAGTTATAGAATACAAAAATAATGAAGAAAATATTTTTGACATTGCAAAGGTAGTTTTGAAAGTTGAGGATGGTGGAAGTTTCAAGTCATTTAAAACAGAGGGAGGGTGGCTTGGTAAAAAAGCTGATGCAGAAACAATCTCGTTTACTTCTATAATACCAATAAAACCTGGACAGAGTGTAAAATTTGGTGTAAAAACCGACAAATCAAACCCCGTTTTTAATTGGAAAGCATTTGACCTAGAAGGTGATGAAATAGGTTCTGGCGGACAAATAACAACATCTCAAAGTGAAACACCGCATGAACCAGAAACCACGATAACTGGAGGAGAAGGGATAACCGAGCATTCTACCTTTAAGATCATTCCAGATACTCCACATGTTGGCTCTACTTTGCGAATAATTGGTGAGAATTTTGCGTCAAAATCAAATCTTGATTTTTACATAAACGATCTTAAAATCGAATCGTTTGTAAGTGATGAAAAAGGCAGTTTTATTGTAAGCACGAATATTCCTGAGAATCAGTTAGCTGATAGAGCGGATTTCATAATAAAAGATCAAAGTGGGAACCAAAAATCAATAAGTTTGAGAATACAGGCGGAATCAAGTAGGCCTTCTGAAGGCGTAGAGTTAACAGCTGATGTTAATTCCATTGTACATAGAGGTGATGAATTGGTCCTCTCAGGTAAATCTGGTTCAAGCAGTACCTTAACTATTGCATTATCAGATTCAGATGGCCAAGTTCTGACAACAAGGACGATCAAAGCCGACAGCGCTGGTAACTATTCAACATCACATCGAATTGCCTCTGATGCAAAGTATGGTGAATATACTATAACTATTACCGATGGAAAAGATACTGTTGTTAGAAAAGTTGTTTTAGAAACAGCACAAAAGATCAATTTAGCATCGATTAAGGAAAAATATGATCCTGGAGAAACTGTAGTAATTAATGGCACTGCCATAGCAGATAAAGAAATTGATCTAGTATTACGAAATCCAGTAGGCCAGGAAATATATTCAGAGGATAGAATAGTAGGACCTAACGGTACACTGATTTTTAGTTATCCTTTAGATCGAGCGATAAGAGAGGGAACGTATGTGTTATTTGCAACACAAGATGAAGAACTTGCCACCGTTTTATTTGGAGTAGGTCAATCTCCATCCCCTCCATTGATTGCAACCATGGATTCATTAAACTACAAAACAACACAAAAACCAAAGATCAATATCATTGGACCGCCTTCGGCAACAATAAATTTGATCGTGATTGACCCAGGTGACAAACAAAAATTTACTGATAGTTTTCCGTTAGGAGTTGACGGATATCATACCTACAGCTTCAACCTTACTGGCTATACATCTGGGATTTATACAGCAGTAATTAGTAGGGGAAACGTGCAAGCTGAAAATACATTTTCTGTTGGTTTACAGACTAGTACAGGAAAGATCAATCTTAGAACACTTCAAGAAACATATCATCCTGGGGATTCAGTTCTATTGATAGGTGATTCTAATTCTAATGTCATCATCACTCTAAGTCTGAGTAATCCTAATGGTACAAAGATAAAAACTCAGGAAGTATTTACCGATAAAAAGGGTGTTTTTTCATCATCAGTTTTTAGGATTCCGACTAATGCTCAGTCTGGAGTTTGGAAGATCGAAGCGGGAAGTGGCATAAACCACGTTAGTAAGGACCTAAAGGTAACACAAAGTACTGGAGCGGGCATTACAGTTAGTTTAGATAAAAGTAGTTACAAGACTGATGAGATCGTACAAATTAATGGCGATGGAGTGAGCGTTTCCCATACTATAATAATCAAGATTTTGCAAGACAAGACAGAAATTGAAGAGCTAAGTATCGTATCTACTGGGGTTGGAACTTATGGTACTATTTGGAGAATACCGACTGATCTGAGCCCTGGAACATATACAATAAAAGTAATAGATGATAAAAAAAGTGCAGAAACAACCTTTGCAGTAGCTGTTCGTTAGATAATCTTAGCAGTAGTTTAATATCAAAACACTTATTATTTGAACATGAAAAAATTGGCTGATGACAGATATAAGCCAACTGAACAAGCCGCAAAATAGACTTGAACCAGTAGAAGGCACAATTGAAAGCATCAGTGAACCAAGAACTGTTAACCTTAAAACAGGTGGACAGGCACAAGTTGCAGATGCAATTTTAAAGGATGACACAGGTCAGATCAAACTCACATTATGGGATGCTCAGATCAAAATGGTAAAACCAGGTTCTAAAGTAAGAGTAGAGAATGGTTACATTACAAGCTTCAAAGGAGAAAATTCCCTCAATGTGGGAAAATATGGTAAGCTAAATGTAATCGAGTTTTAAATTGTAATTCTTCTATTATTTAGCTGATATAATCAAGTTTTTTGTCTTGTGAAGGGAGGGGTAATTGTTCTGTCGATTGTCGTTGGCCCATTTGTTCTTCAACTGTTTTAATTAACTGATCCGTATCTTGTGCTCTTTTAGTAAGAGCAGTCATATCTAATTTTAATCCCAGAATTTTCGAGAGGATCTCAAGGATCGCTTTTGATGCTTTTGCGTCAACAACATATCCTGATGTTTCACCAAGCAAACAAACTCCTGTGATTCCTTTTGTTTTTCCAACACCAATAACTAATCCATTCATTCCAGTGACTGTGCCGCCATTCATAGTAAAGATTCCTTGTTTTGAAAATTCATTTACTATTTGTAGAGAAGTGCTAGTTCCATAAACTTTGGGACTTTTCGAAAAAGTGCCGGTGATGAAAGCTGCAAGTGTGTAGATGTTTTTTACCCCCAGTTTTTCACACATTCCTATAATTTCTTCTGCCATTGCATACTCACTTTCTGGTGTAACTGGTTGTGCATCTCCAGTGAGCAATATGATATCATCCGGATTATTCCTACAATAATACAGAGTATTCTTCATCAAATCTATCGTCCCGTCATCTCGTATAGAAACTTGTGGAGGAAATGATGATGAGAATATGTTCGCAAATTTTATGCCATTTAGTTTTTCTATTAAATAATCAACTGCAATCTTTCCTACATAACCACTTCCTGGCAATCCACAAATGAGATGCGGATTTTTTAGTTTAGGTATTTCAGAAATCTCTACAAAAATTTTTGATTGAGACGACATAAATTTCTACATTAATCTATGCCATATTAATGAAGCGTAGAATTATCTCCTAGAATTTGATTTTGCCTTACGTTTTGACTTTCTAATTTTTGCTTTGTGTTTTACTCTGGATTTTTGTTTCTTCAATTTTTTTATTTTTGCCTTTGAGTTTTTCATAGTTTTTGATTTTTTTACTGTTCTAGAAATTCGTTGTAATTTTGATTTTAGTTTTATTTTCCTCATAGCTCGTTTTGCTTTTCTCTTTTTTGCTTGTAAAATTGTAATCTTTTTGGTAAGTATAGTAAGATTACGTTTTGCTTGTTCTTCATGTTTCATTTTTGATTGTACTTGTGAACGTAACATTTCTTCGGCCTTGGCACTTGATTTAAACTGCTCCAAAAGTATGGGTTTTGTTTGGGTTTGAGTTCTTATTTGTAAATCAATTTTTGATTTTAATTTTGCCAAATTCTCAATTTGTTTTACGAGTTTTTCTTCTGTCGCATTTCTCTGTTTTATTTCAGAATGTAAATCTGCGATTTTCTGATCAATTGATTTAATTTTCTCATAATTGTGTGTCTTCTCATATTGAGAACCAGAAAATTCCATTTCTTGTGCAATCCGCTCTTTTTCTTC
Source organism: Nitrosotalea sp. (assembly GCA_023251295.1). GTDB lineage: Archaea > Thermoproteota > Nitrososphaeria > Nitrososphaerales > Nitrosopumilaceae > UBA8516. The sequence goes on from JAHEYZ010000010.1 coordinate 10,461, forward strand.
CTCCGCTAGTCTAAGTCGGCTTTCTGCAGCAGTTTTTAGTCTTTGAACGCTATCTCTTTGTGCAGTGTATTGATTAAGAAGTAATGAAATTTCTTCTTTTTTTGTAAGGGAAACGTCTTTTTTCCTTTCAAGAGAAGATAGCCCTGAAGAAGTTTTGCGTTTTATTGAAAGGGCTGAATGAAGCTTATTTTCACTCTGTCTTCTGCTCTTGGTTGCCGCCATTTTCTTATTTTTATATGATTTTATTAGATTTGCGATAGATGTCATATTGCATAAAGAGATTTTGTACTCGATTAAGTTTTTGCTATGATCAGGAATTGACATAAAAGTAAATATTTTTCACATATTTTCTGATTTTTAACAATTTTTTAAACACGTTACTCGTCAAACCTAGTGGGTTTTATTTGGCAACGTGAAAGAATCGGCATGGATTTTCATCCAGCACAGCTTCCAATATTAAAAACATTTGAGATTAATGATGAATCACAGGTCTCTAATGCCGTATCAGAAATGATAAAGTTGGGATTTTCAAATCATAAAAGAGCACTAAGAGTATTAATCACAAAGGAGAAAGATCTTGCGAAAAAAATTGGATTTTTAATAATGAATGAGATTAATTTTGGATTACGAAAAACAAATCAAGAACGAGATGTGATGTATTGGATATATCATCATGATAAATCACGTTATGCCATGGTATTAATAAGTTCCAAAGTATTTCATGAATTAGGTTTCTGATTTTTCAAATATTAGGTGCAGTTTAAGTTTTTTTGAAATAATCCCAGAGATTAATACTCCTAATACTATACCACCTATTACATCTGTTGGATAGTGTTGCAATACGTAAACTCTACTAATAGATACCATCAAAGGATATAGGAATAAAAAATAGCATCCTCTTGGAAATCTTCTGGATAATGCAATACCAATCACTATTGCAAACGCGGATGTTCTTGTTGCATGACCTGATGGAAAAGAAAATGTTCCTGCACCAAAAAATGAGAATGTGTCCTTTTCTAGTGGGATAGGAAAGGGAACTCCTTTAAAATCTAGATTTGGTCGCTCTTGACCAACGGATTCTTTTACGTATGAAGAGACAATCGTCCCTGCCAAAACTGATAGAATTAGTATTAGCCCCAATCTCCTAGTACGTTTTTTAATAAACATTACAATACTAAATATAATCATGTAAAACAAACTGCCAATCTCTGTGAAAACTTGCATTACAATGTCCAAATGTGGGTTTCCTCCAATTGATTGGAAATTACTTATTACCGCTTCATCCATTGGTCTCATAATTTTTGCATAGACAAGGAAGGCCATGATGACAAAAATTACTAAAAGTACAAAAAAGATCCTTGAGCGTATGTCAAAGGCCAATTGTTGCATATGTTTACACCACACCCATTTTTCATATCCTTCTATAATTGATCTCCAAATTTCTGGGTATTAAATGACATCTTTCAAATTTTTCTAATATGAAAGAATAAATAATATTGAAAAGACAGTTATCGACTAATTATGTCATCTGGCATGCCGAACCTGCGATGAATTTTTAATAATAGAATTTGGGATTTGCTCAGTTCAAAAAATGGAAGATACCTAAAGCATGCGGTATACATAACAAAGGATCAATTAATAGCTGCACTGACTAAAAACCTAGGGAAAATTAGATTTCTTTTGTAGACTAACTAAAAGATTTTAACCACACCAAAAGATAGGATCGTCGTGAAACTTCTTACCCTGGATGATTTAGAAACTAAAGGAAAAACTGTTTTTCTTCGAGTTGATATGAATTGCCCCATAGATCCAAAGACAATGGAAATAATTGAAACTAGCAGGATCCGTGAATCGACTGAATCTCTTAGAGACCTCAGAGAATCAAAAGTCGTCATAGCATCACATCAGGGTAGAGTTGGAAACAAAGATTACACCGGAATGGAAAAACATGCAAAAGTGCTTGAAAAAATTCTTGATCGCCCCATAAAGTATGTCCAGGACATAATTGGCTCTGAGGCTCAAAGAGAAATAAAAAATTTGAAAGATGGCGAAATACTATTACTTGATAATCTAAGATTGTGTGCTGAAGAAAATTATGAATTTACTCCAGATGAAGCGTCAAAAACTATCATGGTAACTAGGCTTTCCAAGCTCTTTGATCTATGTGTATTAGATTCATTTCCAAGTTCACATAGAGCACATCCTTCCATAGTGGGGTTTTCACATGTTTTACCTTCGTGTGCAGGAAGACTAGTTGAACGCGAAGTACGTAAGCTTGATGAGATAATGACGGTGGCTAAAGCTCCTCACGTGGTTGTACTTGGAGGTTCAAAAGTCATGGATAGACTGGAAGCCATAAAGACATTAATTCAAAGTGGGAGAGCAAATCAAGTTTTACTTACTGGAGTTATTGCAAACGTATTCATGCGAGCACAAGGCAGAATAAGATTCCCATTAGACATAAAAAGAGAGGAAGAGGTTATCTCAAAAGCTCATTTGCTTATTGGTGAGTATCCTGATGTTTTTTCAACACCTGTTGATATTGCAATAGAAAGAAACGGGAAAAGAGTAGAGATGGATGTCAGAGAGATCGTTACAGGCGACAGGATATTAGATCTCGGCCCAAAAACAGTAGAACATTATATGAAATCAATACGTGGTGCGGGAACCGTCTTTATCAGTGGTCCAGCCGGATTTTTTGAAAATGATCAGTTCAAGTTTGGAACAGAGAGTCTTCTTCGTGGTGTCGCCGATTCTTTTGCAACAACAATTGTCAGCGGAGGCCACCTCACTGCAGCACTAAAGAGATATGGTCTTGAGGAAAAAATACACCATATAAGTACAGCAGGTGGAGCCTTGGTATTGTACTTGACGGGAGTAAAGCTACCTATGATTCAGTCTCTTGAAGAAGCCGCACAGAGATATAGATCTAAATAGATATTTTACATGAAGGGCAGATTCTTTCTTCTAATTTTCCAATATGAATTTCATTATTACATGAATCACAATTTGTTTTTTCTACCTCTCCAAAGAGTTTGAACCATTGTGTTGTAAAATTCTGTGCTATAGGTCTGAGAAATCCATCTTTGTGTAATTTATCAAAGAATGGTTTCATATCATCTATTGTTAAAGATATAGCGCTATTCTGAATTTTTAACACTTCAAAGATTTCGTCATTTGTGAATCGTATGGTAATATCATTGAATTTATCAAAGACTATCTTTCTTATGCCTAAGAGAATCTGAGTTGAAAGTACGTCTGACAATTAGAATAGACCAGATGCTTCTTCTTTTATTTTATCAGCAGATGTAGTATCGTTTAACTTTTCTGATACATATGAGTAGATTCCGTATTTGAGTACCTTTAGTGAAAGAAGTGCACATTTTATTCTAGCAGGACCTAGATCTGGCAGTCCAAGGTTTTCAAGTATGTCTTCTTTTGTTAGTTTTTTAACATATTCAAAATCTTTTCCCATAATTAATTCAGTAAGCATTGAAGCACTTGCTTGACTAATCGCACATCCTTTGCCTGTGAATTTTACATCAGAGACTAGATTATTTTTTAGATTAATGTGCATTTCAAGCTCATCCCCGCACAATGGATTACTGTCGCGTTTTGATATGTCTGGATTTTCGATTTTGCCATAGTTTCTTGGGTTTCTATAATAATCCAGTATGATTTCTCGATAAATGTCTGCGCTACTCAAATTCTAAACAGCTCCTTTGCTCGATTAAGTGATCTGATAAAAACATCAACCTCTTCTTTTGTATTATAAATATAAAAGCTTGCGCGAGATGTTGCAGAAACATCTAGTCTCTCCATCAAAACTTGGGCACAATGATGACCAGAACGTATTGCAACACCATCTTCATCTATTATTGTTGCAAGATCATGCGGATGAATGTCGCCTAGATTAAATGAAATAACTCCACCTCTTTTTTTCATATCAGGTGTACCGTATAGTTTGATTCCTTTGATTGTTAACATTTTTTCTAAGGCATATTTTGTCAGTTCAATTTCATGTTCTCTTACTTTATCCATACCTATATTTTCTAGATAATCTAGAGCTGCTGAAAATCCTATGACATCCGCAATATTGGGAGTCCCAGCTTCAAATTTGTATGGTAGATCATTCCAAGTCGTCTCATATTTGTGAACTTCTCTTATCATGTCGCCACCGCCATTGAATGGTTGCATGTTTTCTAGTATCGCTTTTCGTGCCCAAAGAACTCCAACGCCTGTAGGTCCAAGCATCTTATGTGCCGAAAATGCAAAAAAGTCACAATCTAGTTTTTGCAGATCAACTTTCATGTGTGGAACTGATTGTGCTGCATCAACTAGCACTTTAACTCCTTTTTTGTGACATTGTTTGATTATTTCGTCTGCGTTAGTAATAGTACCGAGAACATTTGACATATGGCTAAAGGTAACAAGTTTTACTCGTCCAGTGTCTAGATAGGCATTAAGTTGATCAAGTATTAATTCACCATTATCGTCTACTCCAATGTATTCTAGTTTTGCTTCTTTTTCCTTTGTTAGGAGTTGCCATGGTACAATGTTACTGTGGTGTTCATATTCTGTTGTTAAAACAATATCGCCTTTTTGGACGTTTTGTCTTCCCCAAGAATATGAGACCAAGTTTATTGCCTCTGTTGTTCCTCTCACAAAGATAAGTTCTTCACGATTTTTAATGTTGATAAATTTTGCAACTTTATCTCTAGTGAGTTCGTATGCAGCTGTTGCTTCTTCTGCAAGCTGATGAACCGCCCTATGAATATTCGAATTGTAATTAAGATAATAATTATGAATTGAATTTATTACTTGAATTGGTTTTTGTGTTGTAGCAGCATTATCGAAATATACAAGAGGTTTGTTGTTGCGAACTTTGCGTTGTAGAATTGGAAAATCTCTTCTAATATTTTCAATATTTATTGTACTGGTTTGCAAGATTTAATCTACCTCGATATAGATTTCGTTTTGTTCTATTTTAACATTGTATGTTCTTAGCGGCATATCTGCTGGACCATTTTGTGGCATTCCAGTTTCAAGATTAAAAACAGAGAGATGGAGAGGACAGGTAATACCTTCCTCAGTTAGGATTCCATTAGAAAGATCAGCTTCTGCATGTGTGCATATTCTATCAGTTGCGTATATTTTACCATTCAAATTTGCCAAAAGAATTTTCTTGTCATTGTAGTCAAAACCAAGCAACTCTCCTTTACCGAGTTTTTGAATACTAGATGCCTTTACCCATTCTGACAGTATTACTCACCTGTATTTGTAGTGGCTTTCAAAGATATCAGTTTCACGATATCTTGTTTCTTCTACTTCAAGTATTGCCTTTAGTTGTTCATCTGTTTTTATGGTAAGATCACGGCCAAGCCATTTGGAGTCTATTAAATAATTTATCCAAGCTCTAATCTGATAGGACATCTTTCTTGAGAGAGGTTCAAGGAATCCTTCTACTATTATTTTTTGAGCTTCTGATTTATCAAGACATCGGGAAGCAAGATAGAAGATTTGTTCATTGTCAAGTTGAGCAACTGATGCAGAGTGTGTTGCCTTTACATCATTGGTAAATATCTCAAGTCCTGGTATGGAATCTGATTTGGCTCCTTTGTCAAGCAAGATAGAATGTCCTGCCAGATATGATTCTGCATGGTGAGCATTTTCTTCAATTCGTATCATTCCCTTAAATAGCGATTTTGATGTGTCTTTTAGAACAGATTTTTCTAGAACCCTGCCAGTAGTAGATGGCGCCATGTGGATAAGGTTGGATGTAATATCAAATGATTGATTTTTGTTCCCAAAAACAACCTCTGTATCATTTGCAATAGCTCCAATTTCTGTTAGATAATTATCAATTTTGTATCTTGAAAGTTGTGCCCCAAATAATCCTAGATACCAATTCATTCGTGCATCACGTGCAATGTTTCCTGTTCTTGTAGAAAAGTTGATTGCATTTTGTGCCATGGCTTGTAGAGTAACGATGTCAAGTTCACTATTTTGTCTTGCACTAACGTCAAGTAGTTCAAGATATGCCTGTTGTTTTGTGTTAATTGGTGCATAGAGTTCCTGAACTATAGTGGCTTTACTATTATCTTCTCCAATTATAATATTACGTGAAATGGTAGATGTACCATCAGCAGAAAGTGATGAGATTATGTGTAATGGTTTTTCTAAAATCAAATTTTGTGGAATGTAAATGAAAAAACCCGAGTTGAAAAATGCATTATTTAAAGCAATAAACTTGTCTTTTTTCGGATCCGTTGATTCAAGAGATTTTTTGATTTTATCACTGTGTTCTTTGATTGCTTCTTGAATCGAGCATATGATTAGTCCTTTTGCTTTCAGATCAGATGGGAGATTTATTTTGTGAATGTTAGTACCGATCTGTATTACGCTTGCATTATCTAAGATCTCCGACATTCTATCTTTTACAAGATCTGGAATAGTACTGTCTGAGCTTAATGAAAAAGAGATTTGATCGTGATCCATCTTGTTTGCATCGGAGTACTTATTGTAAAGTGGGGAAACTTCTGCAGGGAGTTCGTTATAAATTACAAAAGAATTTTTCCTATAATCCTTAAGCCATGATGGTTCATTGTTTGCAGATGAGATCTCGTCTACATGATTTGAACCAAGTTTGGATAAAACAAAAGAAGTCATGTCATCTTAAAGAAGTAGAGGTCGAAGTCTAACCGACTGAGCCATCCATTTCAAGTTTTACTAATCTATTAAGTTCTACGGCATATTCCATAGGAAGTTCTTTGGTAAATGGTTCTATGAATCCGTTTACGATTAGAGTCAATGCATCTTCTTCTGAAAATCCTCTGCTCATAAGATAGAATATCTGTTCATCCCCTATCTTTCCTACAGTTGCTTCATGAGTAACTGTAGCGTCTTCTTGATTTATCTCCATGTATGGATACGTATCTGTCTTTGAGATATCATCTAAAAGTAGTGCATCACATCTCACAGTAGCCTTGACATTTGTTGCACCTTTTGCAACATGCAATAAACCACGGTATGTTGTTCTTCCATTGTTTTTACTTACTGATTTTGATGTGACTCTTGATGTAGTATTAGGTGCCAAATGTACCATCTTTGCACCGGTATCTTGGTGTTGGTTCTTTCCTGCAAATGCAATAGACAATGTTTCTCCATGTGCTCTTTCTCCCATCATGTAAATCCCAGGATATTTCATTGTCAGTTTACTGCCTATATTTCCGTCAATCCATTCTACCCTTGCGCCTTCATAAGCATAGGCTCGCTTTGTAACTAGATTATAAACATCATTACTCCAGTTTTGGATTGTTGTATATCGTAGCTTTGCATTCTTTAATGCTACAAGCTCTACTACAGCAGAGTGAAGTGATTCAGAAGAATACACTGGTGCAGTACATCCTTCGATGTAATGTACTTCTGCTCCTTCATCAGCAATAATCAGAGTTCTTTCAAATTGACCAATATTTTGTGCGTTGATTCTAAAGTATGCCTGTAATGGTAGATCCACCTTAACTCCGGGTGGAACATAAATAAAAGATCCGCCACTCCAGACTGCGCTGTTAAGTGCGGCAAATTTGTTGTCTTCTGGAGGAATTATTTTGCCAAAAAATTTCCTAAAGATTTCTGGTTCCTCTTTTAGAGCAGTATCAGTGTCTAAAAATTTGACACCTTGTTTTGACAAGTCGTCTCTTAAGTGATGATAAACAACTTCTGATTCATATTGAGCACCAACGCCTGCAAGGAATTTTTTCTCTGCTTCTGGGATTCCTAATTTGTCAAACGTATTTTTAACATCAGCTGGTACATCATCCCAATTTTTTTCTGTTTTTTCAGAGGCTTTTGCATAATAATAGATATTATTAAAGTCAATTTTTCCCAAGTCTCCACCCCAATTTGGCATTGGTTTTTTCATAAAAACATCATATGCACGTAGTCTAAAGTCAAGCATCCATTGTGGTTCATCTTTTAGTTTGCTAATTTCTTCAACTGTTCCACGAGAAAGACCTTTTTTGCTGAGATAAACATACATCTCCGTAGAGTCTTTGAAATCATATTTACTATAATCCATGTTGAGATCTTCAGTAGCCATGCGCTTCATAACCCCGTTATATTATAAATAGATTCTACAACTGCTACGAGTTGTACAGCGGAGTAGGTCAAGCTAAATAGGTCAAGCTAATTAAAACAATTTTTTATTGCTTCAAAAGCGCCTAAAACTGTGTGAACATCTGCAACAATAGGAGCCAAGTCGAATTTTTTTAACTCGTCAGCAGTAAATGGACCAATTGCAACTACTTTTGTTTTTTGTAAATTTTCTAATAATGTTTTTTTATCAGAATCCATTAGCATTATTTCAAAAAATGCATTTACTGATGACGCACTTGTAAATATTATACCATCCACTTTATTATTTGAAAAAAGCGTACGAAATTCATTCCATTGTGAAGCATCTCTAAAAGAACAAACATCATAAAGATAGATCTCTTTTACCTGTAATCCAATTTTTTCTAAAAGTTGTGCAAGAAAAGGAGTAGAGGCACCGCTTCTTGGAATTATTACTTTTTTTCCTTCAGCATTTAGTCTTGTAAAAACTTCACCGACTCCTACTGATGAAAATCGTTTTTGTGGCATGTAGGCCACTCTGATCCCTTCTTTTTCAAGTGCCGCTTTTGTTTTTGGTCCCACAGCTATCACAGTAGTATTAGCAATTGCCAGTTGAATGTTTTCAAACTTTGAAACTTTTCTTGCAGTATCAAATAAGAGCTTAATTGCTTTTGAACTCATAAATACCGAAAAATCGGGATCGTCATTTTTTATTGCTGTTAGAAATTCATCAACTATCTTTTCCCCTTTACTCACAAGTTCTATCGTGGGAAGTGGTATTGGTTTTGCCTTTGCTGTAGTTATCAGATGGATGAACTCTTCAGAATCTTCCTTAGAACGAGTGATTGCAACAATTTTTCCAGATATCATTTTCTCCACCCGATTACTTCTGATAAATTTACTACCCTACCGACTACAACTATTGAGGGGGGTTTAATCTTTGCCTGACCTACTTTCTGTGAGATATTAGAAAGATTTCCCTTTATCATTCTGTGCTTGGAGGTAGTTCCGTTTTGTATTACAGCTACAGGAGTCTTTTTGTCCAAGCCTCCAGATGCTAGTTCTTTGCATATTTTTTCTAGTCTGGAAAGACCCATCATTATCACTATTGTATCTACTGAGGTTGCAAGCTGTTTCCATTTGACTGAAGTTTTGGTTTTTTTAGCATCCTCATGACCTGTTACAAAAACAACGGATGAAGAGTAGTCTCTATGTGTAAGCGGTATTCCAGAATATTCCGCCGAACCAATACCAGATGTGATGCCTGGAATCAATTCATATTTTATTTTATTTGATTTAAGAAATTCTGCCTCTTCTCCGCCTCTCCCAAAGATGAACGGATCACCACCTTTGAGTCTAACAACGTTTTTTTTCTTTTTTGCAAGTTTTACCATTAGTTCATTTGTGGTGTCTTGATGCTTGTAATCATCTCCAACTTCTCTTCCTACATAAATTTTTTCAACTCTCTTTGGAATCATTGACAATATTCCTTTACTCACTAATCTGTCGTAAAGCACGATGTCCGCTTTTTTGATTGTCTCTATTGCTTTTAGCGTGATAAGTTTAGGATCACCAGGTCCTGCTCCAACAATGTAAACTCTTCCAGTCATTTTTTATTCCATTCCTCTACTTTTTCTCTCCAGTTTTTTGCAAGTTCTGCAATTCCTTTTTCTGTAAGCGCTAAAGCAGCTTGTTTCCCAAGTTCTATGGCTTGTAGAAAGTCTCCTGTGATTTCCACATTAATGGATTTGCTGCCATCAATAGAATATACAATCACATTAAGGTTCAGTTTGTCTCCTTTTTTCTCTGCTAGTGCACCCACTGGAAATCTGCAACCAGAATCCACAGAAATGGACAGCGATCTTTCAGCCTCTACTGCATATCTAGAGGCAGGATCTTCTATTTTTTTTAATACGCCAACCAAAGAATCATTATCTTTCCTTGAAATAATTGCTATTGCACCTTGCCCCGGTGAAGGTGGAAAATCCGTTGTTGAAAGTTTTTCAAATTTTACATCAAGCCCAAGTCTTGCAATTCCAGCCTCTGCGAGAACAACAGCATCAAACTCGCCTTGATCTATTTTTCTTATTCTTGTTTCTATATTTCCTCTAATTGGTTTTACGATAAGATCCGGTCTTATTCTGGATATCTGCACAGCCCTACGTAGACTACTTGTTCCAACTGTTGCTCCCTTTTTTATTGTTTTAAGTGGACTACCATCTTTAGAAATAAAGATGTCGTTTGCAACTTCTCTTCTCGGAATACATGCCAAAACAAGTTCGTCTGACAGGTCAGATGGCACATCTTTTAAGCTATGAACTGCAAAGTCGACTTTTTTTTCAATAACAGCACGATCAATTTCCTTTTCAAATATTCCTTTTTGATTTATTGTGAAGAGCGGTCGTGCATCTGTATCACCCTTAGTTTTTATTGTAACAATTTCAAATTCAATTTCAGGTGATCTTTTTTTCAGTTCTGAGATAACCCAGTTTGTCTGCGCAAGTGAGAGATAACTTCCCCTTGTACCTATTTTATACTTCAATTCTTCACCACTTTAAAAGATCTGTCATATGCTTCTATTGTTTTATTCAAGTCATCGATGGTGTGTGCGTCTGAAAGGAAGACAGTTTCAAATTGAGACGGAGCAATGAAAATGCCATTTTTTAACAATGCATTGAATAGTTTTTTAAATTTTTTTACGTCTGCTTTTTTCGCTGAACTGTAATCTGTTACGGGAGTATTTGTGAAGAAGATTTGAAACATAGAACTGATTACGTTAACTTGATGCGGAATTTTCACATCGTTGGCTAAATCCTGTACTGCTCTTGTAATAATGGTACAAAATTTGTCAAGTTTTGGATAAATTTTGTCCTTGTATTTATTTATAGTTTTGACAGATGCTATCGCAGCTGCTACTGAAATCGGATTACCTGCATATGTACTTGCTTGATACACTTTTCCCCCTGGAGTAAGTTGATTCATAATGTCTTTTCTTCCACCAACAGCTGCAATTACAAAGCCGTTACCAAGTGCTTTTCCTAAGGTCACAACATCTGGTTTTATTGAAAAATATCGTTGTGCTCCTCCCGGAGACATTCTAAACCCAGTTACTACTTCGTCAAATATGAGCAGAGTATCATGATTCTTTGTTATTTTTCTAATATCTGAAAGGAAATTTTTTTGTGGTAAAACAAGACCCATGTTTGCCAATACCGGTTCTACAATTACACCTGCAACATCTTTTTGTTTTTCAAGAACAGAATCTAGTTCTTGCGGATTGTTATATTGTACTACAAGAGTGTTCTTCGAAACCTCTTCTAATCCTCCATCTGAGACAGAAATACTATGGTGTGCTGCACCTGATCCTGCCTTTACAAGTACGTAATCATGTGCTCCGTGATAACAACCCTCAAATTTTATGATCTTTTTCTTTTTCGTAAAACCACGTGCAAGCCTTATCGCAGTCATAGTTGCTTCACTTCCAGTATTTACTAGTCTGGTCTTTTCCATTGAAGGATAATTAGATCTTATCAGTTCAGACAATTCTACTTCAAGATCAGTAGGTGCGCAAAATAGTGTACCTTTATTTAGTTGAGATGAAACAGCTGAAAGAATCTCTTTTCTCCTGTGACCTAATAATAATGCTCCATAGCCATTACAGAAATCAAGATAATTTTTACCATCTACATCCCATATCGTATTTCCGTTTGCTTTTTTTACAAAAAACGGATAGGGATCATAGAATCTAACTGGGCTGGTTATTCCTGATGGAATAATCTTTTTTGCGCGTAAAAAAAGTCTTCTTGAATTATTCATCAGATAAAGGTAGATTATATATTATTATAATCTATGCTAGAATTTTCGATTCGTATCAGAATCTACTTTTTGGTTTAGAGTTTACCTGATTCACATTTAGTTACTATGTCGTCTCCTGAATTTTCTATGGCGTTACAAGAATCATGATCATCTCCACCGTCTATGATATCAAATCCGGAATTACCATTTAGATCATCTTCTCCCGATCCACCTCTAATTATGTCGTTTCCGTTGTCGCCAGAAATCGTATCATCACCATCATTACCAAATACAATGTCATCGCCATCACCGGCAAGAATACAATCATCGCCTTCTTCTCCTGTTATGATGTCAACGCCAGCAAGACCGAAAATTAGATCAGCTAGATTTGTACCCGTTAGTAAGTCGTCATCTTGTCCACCAATAATTAGATTATATAATGATGCTAGTTTGCCACATGCTTGAATGGTTATAGTTTGTGTAAGGGTTTTTGAATTTCCAAATTCATCAATAGCAGTCCATGTTACTATTGTTTCACCAAGTGGAAACGTAGATGGTGCGTCATTTGTTATTTTCGGAACAGGATCAATAATATCTATGGCTGACGCATCTCCAATAGAGACAGCTGTATCCTGAGATATCGCATCTATTATAACATTATCTGGAACGGTTAGCGTTGGTCCCGTTGTGTCAATTATAGTTACTTTCTGCGTTGCAGTCGCAGAGTTTCCTGATGGATCTGTCGCAGTCCAAGTTATGATGGTTTCACCAAATGGAAAAGAATCCGGTGCATCATTTGTAATCGTAGAGATTCCCATGATGTCCTTGGCTGTTGCCTCCCCAATAGACAGAATATTGTTTGTCAGCGAGGTAGCTTCTACTTTAACGTCAGTAGGCGCAGTTACTTTTGGTGCTGTCGTATCGACTATTGTGATTATTTGAGTATCGGTTGCAGAGTTTCCTGCTGCATCCGTTGCCGTCCATGTCACTTCTGTCTTACCAAACGCAAAAGCAGTTGGTGCATCATTTACAATAGAAACTATGCTAACAGCATCTGATGCAGTAGCATCTCCAAGAGTTACAAGATTCTGTAGCGGATCTGTAGCTTCAACAACAATGTCTTCAGGTGATAAAACGGATGGTTTTGTGGTATCTACAACAATCACGGTTTGTATCTCTTTTGCAACATTACCTGCTGCGTCACTTGCTGTCCAAGTTACGGTCGTCTTACCTACTTTAAAGATAGTGGGAGAATCATTTGTAATTGTCGTAACGCCCACATTATCATCAGCTTTTGCATCGCCTATTGTTATAGTGTTATTATCTGATGAGGTAGCTTCTATTGTTATATCATCTGGTACTTTTATTGCAGGTGAAGTAGTATCTTCAATAGTAACTTTTTGTGTACTTTTTGCAGAATTACCTGATTCATCAATAGCAGTCCATGTTACTATTGTTTCACCAAGTGGAAACGTAGATGGTGCGTCATTTGTTATCGTTGAAACTTTTAGCAAATCACTGGCAGTTGCTTGTCCCAACTCAACAGAGTTGTTTGTGGCAGAAACTGCTTCAACTACAATGTCCGCAGGAACAGTCAATACTGGAGCCGTGGTGTCAACGACGGCGATTTTTTGAATAGCAGAGTAAGAGAGCCCTGACACATCAGTAGCAGTCCAAGTGATTGTTGTTAATCCAAGTGGAAATGCGTCTGGGGCATCATTAGTAATAGATTGAATTCCGACCAGATCTGATGCCTTGGCTTCATCTATGTTGACAACATTTGCAGTCTCGCTTGTGGCTTCAACAGTAATATCATCAGGAGCTTTTAGAATTGGAGGCGTAGTATCTTTTATTAGCACTTTTTGTATCGCAATCGCATTATGACCAGTTGTATCTGTTGCAGTCCATGTTACAATAGTATCACCTACTGGAAATGATGCAGGTGCATCGTTAGTAACTGATTGAATCCCTACAAAATCTGCAGCCGTTGCTTGACCTAATGTTACTGTATTTTCAGTTGCTGACGTTGCTTCTACTTCGATGTCATCTGGAGCAACTATTGTAGGATCTGTTGTATCTATTATTGTAATCTTTTGTGTTGATTCTGATGTGTTTCCAAACTTGTCAACAGCAGTCCAAGTTACTATTGTTTCACCAAGAGGAAATGTTGATGGCGAGTTGTTTGTAATTACAGGAGTGGAATCAATACTATCAACTGCATTAGCACTACCAATATCCACAACATTTCCTATTTGCGAAACTGCTTCAAATATGACATCATTGGGTACAGTTATGATTGGCGCTGTTGTATCAGTCACAGTTATTTTTTGAATTGCGCTTGCAAGGTTACCGTGATTATCTGTTGCAGTCCATGTTACAATAGTCTCACCTACGGGAAATGATGCAGGTGCATCGTTAGTAACTGAAGATATTCCTATGCTATCAGTTGCATTTGCTTCTCCAATGAAAATGGTATTATCCGCTGGACTGGTTGCTTCTACTATAAGGTCAGCCGGTGCTGTAATAGTTGGATTTGTTGAATCCTGTACTGTAATAGTTTGGGTAGCATTAACAAAATTTCCTGAAGTGTCTGTGGCAGTCCATGTTATTGTTGTTAAGCCTATTGGAAATGTGTCTGGAGCGTCGTTTGTAATAGAACCTATTCCTATGACGTCAGACGCAGTGGCATCCCCTATCTGTACTATGTTAGATATTGGATCTTCTGCTTCAAAAACAACATCTTTTGGCACTCTAAGTTCTGGTGCAGCCGAATCGATTATTGTTATAGTTTGATCTGCGGACACGGAATTTCCAGAAGTATCTGTGGCAGTCCATGTTACAACTGATTTACCAAAGGGAAACTCGGGTGGCTCGTTGTTTGTGATGGATGAAATTCCAATAACATCCTCTGCTGCCGCTTCGCCTATGGAAACTACATTATGATCAGGACTCGTGGCTTCTGCGGTGACATCTTCAGGTAAAACAATACTAGGAGCCGTTCTATCAACAACAGTAATTGTTTGTTTTGCAGTAGACCAATTGCCTTGGGCATCTGTAGCAGTCCATGTTACTATTGTTTCACCAAGAGGAAATGTGGAAGGAGCGTCGTTTGTAATCGTCACATCCTGTATGTCAGATGCAGTTGCTTGACCTATGGATACTTGGTTATCAGTTGACGAGGTTGCTTCAAATATGACATCATCTGGTGCAGTTATTACTGGCGCAGTTGTATCAATAATTTCTACTTTCTGTGTATCTGTTGCGGCATTTCCAGATGCGTCGGTAACAGTCCACGTAACTATTGTTATACCTATTGGAAAGATAGAAGGTGCATCGTTTGTGATGGATTTAATCTCACCATTATCAGTTACGGTAGCATCTCCCAAAATTACATTATTCTCAGAAATACTTGTGGCTTCTGCTGTGACATCAGATGGGGCATTTACCCTTGGTCTTGTTGTATCTTGAACTGTAACAACTTGTTTTGAACTTGCACTATTACCAGCCGCATCAGTTGCTGTCCAAGTTACTATTGTGTCTCCAATTTTGAAGAAGATAGGAGCATCGTTTGTGACGGTTGCTACAGCAACTGTGTCAGAGGCAGAAGGAATACCAAGTTCTACAGGATTACTGTCAGGACTAGTGGCCTCAACTATAACAGATGGTGGTGCTGCAATAACTGGTGAAGTAGTATCAACTACAGTGACAGTTTGTGTTGCTTTAGCGACATTTCCAGAGGCATCTGTTGCTGTCCATGTTACCACCGTGGAACCAAGAGGGAATTTTGTAGGCGCATTGTTTACAATTGATGCTATTCCACTTGAATCAGTAGCAGTTGCCTGGCCAATAGAAACCGTGCTTAAAATTCCGTTTGCTTCCACCGTAATATCAGAAGGGGCCGTGATAACTGGGTTTGTTTTATCATTTCGTGAAGGTGATAAAGTAACTGTAGTTTGATCTACTGAAGTTTGACTTACTGGGTGGCTAGTGTTTGAAAATTTCTGAATTCTATGATTGCTGCTATCCACCACAAAAACATTTTTTTCTGAATCAACCACAACATCTTTAGGATTATTGAAATTGCCATTTGTTTGTCCTTGACTTCCCAACGAAGCAAGTGAGTCTCCATCTCTGCTAAATTTTACAATTCTATTATTTCCAGTATCTGCGACATAGATGTTACCAGAAGAGTCAACGTCCAAGCCTTGTGGATATCTTAAGCTATTACCAGACGATTCATCAAAACTTTTTAGAAAAACTCCATCGGATGTAAATTTCTGAATTCTATAATTACCAGAATCTGATACGTATATACTTCCTTGCGGATCTGCAGCAACACCGCGTGGATTAAGAAATTGTCCATTTCCAAGTCCACTACTTCCCCATGACATTAAAAATTTGCCATCTGCTGAAAATTTCTGTATTCTACTATTTCCAGTATCTGCAACATATACATCACCATTTGGATCAACGGCTATGTTTTGTGGTAACAAAAATTTTCCTGATTCAGTGCCCTTACTTCCCCATTGGGTGATGTATTTTCCAGAAGTGTCAAACTTTTGAACACGGTTCAAATCATTGTCAACAACATAAACAAATTCATTTCCTATGGCAATTCCAGCAGGCACTTGGAACTGGCCATTTCCCGATCCCTTTGTTCCCCAAGTTTGTAAAAAGTTTCCATCATTATCAAACTTTTGGATTCTTCTATTTCCATAGTCAGTCACATAGACATTTCCTGCAGAATCCAATGCCAAGTCTTGTGGGAAGGAGAAAAGACCAGTTTTCTGTAGTCCCTCTGAACCCCACTGTTTTAGATAAGAAAGCGCTGTTTCAGCACTGACATTTGGAATAACGGTACCATATACTAGGCAAATTATTATACCAAATACTACTAGTGAAATCCTCTTCAACCATCATTGATTCCAAAATACCAAAAAGATCTCAGGAGTTAGCAATTGTTTGGGTTTTTGTCAATTTTTCGTTGGTTTAGAATGGTTTGTTGACTTCCTTCGTGAATACATAGATTACCAAAGCCACCATCACAATCAGAAAGCCGGAAATTATTGCAATAACAAGTCTTTTCCTCATACCACCAGGGTGAGCATTTACAGAATCATGATTCCTTTCTAAATGTTCAACTAGATCAAGAATTTCACCACCCCTACTTTAATAGAAATACCATTTACTGCTCAAGTCCACTATCATAAATTTTAGTGATTTTGTTTCTACAGCGTACGATAAGAAAAGTGTATTTTTTGTATCATAGTTTGTTAACAGAATAAAAAATATGAGTTACTCTTTGTACTCATCTTTTGTAAGTCGTAAAATTACTTTTTCGCCTATTCCCCAAATCTCGCTTTTAGGAAACATTCGTTTGCCAAAGAGTCCATCGGTGACTTCTATTGATACTAGCTCGTTCGTATCAGGTTCATGGTGCAACTTCTTTACCTTCCCAATTTTTTTTCCATCAATATCTACAACAGGAATGTCGCATCTTATTGGCGGAGTAGAAAGCAAGACCGATTCATCTGTGAATCTGTCTATATAATCTCTTGACAGATCATAGTCTTTATGAAATCCTGCACTAACGGTTATACCGGTCACTTCAAGAGTATTCTGGTTTATGTGTATGTGTTTTAGTTTGCCGTAATGAATCCCTTCTCTGTCTATGACTGATTTTCCAGAAAACTCATCAGCCGAAATCAAATTTCTGACTTCTTTCAATCTTGTTGCCATGCACCAGAGTTTATCTTTTGGTTTATGGAATAATGTATCAGAGTTTTCAATCCAAGGGGTTAAATTATTTAAAACAAGATCATAACTATGAATCTGCAAGATGGGCAGGCTTTCAAAGCCATATTGATGACAAGGGGGAGAAATACTGGCAAACCTCATGCGGTTGAATTGAGGGCAGTATATTATAATAAGATGATATATTTTTCACGTAGAAATCCAAACAGTGATTGGTTAAAAAATGCAATTGCAAGTCCTCATGTGAGATTGGAGTACAATAATGAAAGATTTCTTGGAAAAGCATCACTTGTCACAGATGAAGATCTTACAAAAAAAATATCACACCTAAAATATTCTGATAAAAGATCAGAAGAATCCAGAGTTATTCTTCAGGTCAAGTTATGTGAATAATTGTCGTCATTCCACGTCTTTCAACTTCCTGACCATCCATTGTTTCTGAAACTATCACGGTAAACGATATCAAGTCACGTTGTTGGCATCCTATGGCATTCATCTTAAGGACAATATTAAGAAAATCAAACTCAGTATCAGATAGATTTGATTCATTAATTGTAACATCCTTTCCTGTAGTACTAATCAAAAAACGCTTATCCTTTTGATGCCAACCTATTTTGACTTTCCGCCCTTCCCTCCCTGTTGATTTGATATTTATTTCAATCATCCCAGGTTTTGCCATAGTATAACCAGAGGTGTTGTTTACAAACACACCAATCTGAAACGGGTATCCAGCAGTGCTTTCTGCCATCTTTTGTATACCATCGTTCATTACTACATCAATTCCTTTTATTGTAGTAGCAACTTTGGCAATCCATTCATTTGTTCTTTCCACAGTTGCAAAAATTCTATCGCGTCTTCTTTTGTCCTCTTCTGAAGGTAATTTATAATATTCTACCCAAGCAAGGTAGTCGTTGCTAATGTCTTTTATGAACTGGATGCATGTAACTTTATAATCCTCAACATTATCGGTTCTTTCTGAGCCTTCATCATATGGCACGCCGTCTTTGTCAAGAGGAAGCACAATGCTAATTGTTAGTTGGTGTGTAAAAAAGATGACCTAATAGATATATTGCAAAATTCAAATTTAAGATCATGATCTTTGATGTAATCATAGAGGAATTACAAAAAGAACTAAAATCGAACATGCCTCAAATCAGATTTTTATTAAGAAAATCACCACCAATAGCTTTTACAACCATAAATGAAATTGCTACCAAGGTTGGAAAAAGATATAAAATTTCATTAATCCTAAACTTTCCAAAAATTGGAAAGATCGAAGATTATGAATCTTATGGGACTCGGGACATTAGCATAGTAATTGACATGACTCGAAAGATATTTCCAATTAAAAGAGAATTAATAAAATCTAAGGCAAAAGAGATTTTTAGAGATTCAAAAGTCGAGGATGCCTACATGTATGAAGGAAAAGAGGGGGTGAAGGTATTTTTTGAATCAGGAAGGATTGACATACTTCCTCACTCTTTGCATTTGTGGTGTAAATTCGATAGTAAAGTAACCGAATTTTGTGACTGGTTATTGATTAATTGTTATCAACTAAACCCTGGCGTGAGTGGAGCAAAAAGTGAGGTAAGTTCATAAGAATATTTCAAATTACCATTAATATCATATATCTCAGCTTTTACTGGAAGAGGCAAATTATCCACAATCCAGAATTTATTTTCTTTATTTCCCATCTTATATGATACCACAAAGGCGTCAACAGAACCAAATGCAAAATTAGTTTTCCCATGATCTGTCACAGTGAGTTCTTGTGTTGATGCTCCAATGAAAATGGTATCCCAAACCGCTTTTTTTACAAGATATTTTTCTTCAAG